>VBJV01000109.1 GCA_005879785.1 Chloroflexota bacterium | reverse complement strand
GACTGCCAGCCGCCTCGGCCATTGCCTCCGGCATACGCGCCGCATTGCTCACGGAGTGGGCATTCCGGGTGAGCATCGAGATGGAGCACGTCGACGTCGCTCGCTTCGCTTCGCCCGAACCGGAGGAGCACCGCCTCCGAACGATGTATGGCTCGAAGTACCGAGACCAGCGCTTCGACGTGATCGTGGCGGCGCTCCCCGAGCCCTTTCAATTCGTCCTTCGCGCGCGTGACGAGCTGTGGCCGGGAACTCCGGTGGTGGTCTGCGGCGTAGACGAGCGCAGCGTGCGCGACCTGAAGCCACCTCCCGGCTTCGCGGTCCTCACGACGCGCTTCGACATGGAAGGAACGGTGCGCGCGGCGCGGGCGCTCCTGCCCGCTACGCGCCACGTCGCGCTCGTCGGGGGGGCCAGCGCGCCGGAACAGGTCTACCACGACCTCATCCGTCAAGCGGTGTCGGCCGTGGGCGCGCTCGACGTCATCGACCTCACGCAGCTGCCGCTCGCGGACGTGCTGGCTCGGGTGTCGAGCCTGCCCGAGCACACCGTCGTCGTGCAATCCAGCTATCAGGTCGATGGCGCCGGCCGGCGCTTTTTCGGTATCGACCTCGTCCCGCACGTGTCGCAGGCGGCGAACCGTCCCGTCTTCACGCCGCTCGACCTCGCGCTGGGGCGGGGAGTCGTGGGCGGGTCGATCATCGACTTCGAGGACATCGGCCGCGATGCCGGGACGCTCGCGTCACGGCTGTTACGCGGCGCGGCGCCGCCGGCGGCGCCGGTGCCGAGCCGCGCGACGGGCCTGCTACGCTTCGACGGCCGCGAGCTGGCGCGCTGGGGACTCGACGAGCGGCGGCTGCCCGGCGGCAGCGAGGTGCTCTACCCGCAGCCGACGCTGTGGCAGCAATATCGCTGGCACGCCGCGGCCACGCTCGGCCTGATCGCCCTCGAGGCCGGCCTCATCGGCGCGCTGCTCGTCCAGCGGCGCTACCGTCGCGAGGCCCAGGCGCGGCTCGCCGAGCGGCTTCGCTTCGAGACGCTCGTGAGCAGGGTCGGCGCCGTGTTGAGCACGATGCCGACGGCGCGCATCGACGAGCAGATCCACGAGTGTCTGCGGGACGTCGGGACGTTCCTCGGTGTCGATCATGCCGCCCTGTGGCACCGGTCCTCAGACGGCCTCGTGCTCTCGCGCACCCACGCATGGAGCGTGGACGGGGTCACGCCGCCACCGGCGACCATCGACCTCGAGCGCTTTCCTTACTTCAGGGCGCGTCTGGAGGCCACGCATGTCTTCTCGTTCGACCGCCGCGACCAGCTTCCGCCGGAGGCGGAGGCCGAGCGCGTGGCCTTCGAGGCCGCCGGCGTCCGTTCCTTCGCGGCCATCCCGCTGCCTGCCGGCGACCGCCCCCTGGGGCTCCTGGCCTTCGTTACCCTCTCCGCGGAGGGGGCGTGGCCCGCCACCGTCCTGCAGCAGCTCCAGGTGCTCGCCGAGCACTGCACCAGCGCGCTCGTTCGGATGCAGAGCGCGGCCGCGATTCAGACGAGCGCGTTGATCATCGAGGCCGTCCTGGCGACGCTGCCGGGCGAGACGGCCATCCTGGACGCGGCCGGCACGATCGTTCAGATCAACGAGGCCTGGGCCAGCGCGGCGCGGAGCACCGCCGGTCAGGCCGCTCTGGCGGTGGGCGCGAACTACCTGGCCGCCTGCCGAAAGGCCCTGGACATGCCCGCCGACGTCGCGCGCAAGAAGCACGCGGCCGTCGAATCGATCCTGCGCGGCGAGCGCGACGAGTTCGTCGTCGAGTACCCGTCGTCCCGGAACGGCGAGGACCGCTGGCTGGAAGTGCGCGTGCGCCGTCTCGCGCGCCTCGGCGGCGGCGCGGCGGTGATGCGTCTGGACGTCACGTCCCGGCGCCAGGCGGAGGCCGCCGTCCAGCGACACGTCGGCCAGCTCGCGCATCTCGATCGGGTGGCCGGCATGGGCCAGCTCGCGTCGTCACTGGCCCACGAGCTGAACCAGCCGCTGACGGCCATCCTGAGCAACGCGCAGGCCGCGAGCCGACTGCTGGGCGCGCCCCTTCCCGACCTGGAGGAGCTGCGGGCGTGTCTCGCCGACATCATCAGCGACGATCAGCGGGCCGCCGAGGTGATCCACCGCATGCGGCGGCTGCTGAGAAAGACGGATTTCCGGAGCCTGCCGCTCGCGCTCAACGATCTCGTGGCCAACACGATCGGCCTCGTGGCGAACGACGCCCTGCTGCACGCCGTTTCGCTGGAGTTCAAGCCCGGCCCCGCGCTGCCGGTCGTCTATGGTGACCTGGTGCAGATCCAGCAGGTGATCTTGAACTTGCTCAGCAACGCCATCGCGGCGACCGCCGCCACCGGCGGGATACTCCGCAAGGTCACGCTGCGGACGACCGTCGCCGGGCCCTACGTCGAGCTGGCCGTTCACGACTCGGGCAAGGGTATCGCGGAGGGCGACTTCGAGCGGCTCTTCGAGCCGTTCTTCACGACGAAAGCCGACGGCCTCGGCATGGGGCTGGCGATCAGCCGGACCATCGTGGAGGCACACGGGGGCCGTCTCCTGGCCGAGAACGATCCGGCCGGCGGCGCCACCTTCCGCGTCCACCTGCGCACGGAGCGGCCCGACACGAGATGACATTTTCAATGACACACCCCGGCGCCGTACTAGGATTCTCCCTGTGACGCCGTCGGCCCTGTGCGGCGGCAGCGACGCGCACTGGAACGGCAACCTGGAAGTTTTTTGCGCCCAGTGCAAGCACGCGTTCGAGGGTACCGAACATGCCGTCTATGTCGCGCTGTCGCGCTCGCTCTTCCACCCGGCGTGCTATCCGGGCGCCGCCAGCGCCACGCGCCCCGACGAGAGCAGCGCCTCGATCCTCGAAGCCGTCCTGGCCGCGCTCCCTGGCGAGACGGCCATCATCAACGGCGCCGGCACGATCGTGCAGGTCAACGAGGCCTGGGCCACCGCCGCCGGGAGCGACCGTACGCTGGCCACGGGCGCGAACTTCCTGGAGGCCTGCCGCCTCGGCCTCGACATGCCGGCCGACGTCGCCCGCGACGTCCACGCCGCGATCGACTCGATCCTTGGCGGCGCCCGTGGCGAGCTGGCCGTCGAATACCCGGCGTCCCGGCATGGGCAGCGCCGCTGGCTCGAGGTGCGGGTGCGCCACC
Source organism: Chloroflexota bacterium (assembly GCA_005879785.1). Classification (GTDB taxonomy): domain Bacteria; phylum Chloroflexota; class Dormibacteria; order Aeolococcales; family Aeolococcaceae; genus CF-165. The sequence continues at coordinate 1,936 of VBJV01000109.1, read as the reverse complement.
TGGCGCGCCTCGGCGGCGCGGTCGTCATGCGTTTCGACGTCAGTGCGCGACGGCAGGCCCAGGCGGCCATTCAGCGACATGTGAGCCACATCGCCCATCTCGACCGGATCGGCGCCATGGGCCAGCTGGCGTCGTCGATCGCCCACGAGCTGAACCAGCCGCTGACGGCGATCCTCAGCAACGCGCAGGCGGCGATTCGGCTGCTGGCCGCAGCGCCTCCCGACCTGGCCGAGCTACGCGATTCTCTCGTGGACATCATCAGCGACGATCAGCGGGCGGCCGAGGTGATCCGCCGGATGCGTCAGCTGCTCAAGAAGACCGGCTTCAACCGGGTGCCGCTCGCCCTCAACGACCTCATCGCGAAGACGATCGCCCTCGTCGCCAATGACGCCTTGCTGCACGCCGTCTCGATCGAATTCACGCCGGCGCCGGCGCTGCCCGTCGCCCACGGCGACGTCGTGCAGATCCAGCAGGTGCTCTTGAACCTGCTCAGCAACGCCATCGCCGCCAGCGCCGCGGGCCGCGCGGCGGTCCGGAAGATCAGCGTGGGGACGACCGCGCTGGAGGCCGCCGCCGTCGAGGTGGTCGTGCATGACTCCGGCGACGGCATCGCGGAAAGCGATCTCGACCGGCTCTTCGAGCCGTTCTTCACGACCAAGTCCGACGGCCTGGGCGTGGGGCTGGCAATCAGCCGCATGATCGTCGAGGCCCACGGCGGCCGTCTCCTGGCCGAGAACGATCCGATCGGCGGCGCCATCTTCCGCGTCCACCTACGCACGGAGCCGCCCGACGCACGCTGACGCCTGGGTGGTCCTCGATCGTCAGCGGTGCTCGGGCGGCCGAGGTGCCGTGCCGGCAGTCCACAGCCGCAGGCTCCCGGTCACGATGCTGTACGCCGAGACGGCCAGGAGCAGGTGCGCGTGATCGCGAACCGGGCTGGCGAGTAGCATGACCCCGAGCGCCAGCGACAGAATGCTCACGACGAGCGGTCCCGAACCCGCCGCGAGCGACTCGACACCGTCGAGCACGCCCGAGACGATCACCCAGGCCACGAAGACCGCCAGCCACCGGCCGTACGGCACGAACAGGATGAGCACGCCGGCGGTCAGACTGGCGAGCGCCTGGGGCGCCCGCCCGAGCCACGGCTCGCGCGCCCGGGCCGCGTGGAGGGCGGTGACGATTCCGTCGAGCACGAGGAAGCCGCTCATCACCAGCATGAGCACTAACACCGTGAGGTGAGGCACCCGGAACGCCAGCAGAACCAGGGCCCCCTCGACGACACCGAATGCAAGCAGCAGAGCACCGCGCAGCGCAAGCACGCGCCGCACGCGCGCCGCCGTCGTCGCCGCCGGTGTCATCAGTGCCGCCAGCGTCCCCATGGCGGCCCCATCGGAACATGGTGGCGGGCACCCAACCATTGGACCAAGGTCGCATCGATGGGTCGAAGGTCTCATTGCTGCGACGGGCATCGGGCTGGTGTACTGCGCGCCGAGGAGCACGACGATGTCCACGATGCCGGTGCGCGAGCTGGCAGGGAAGCTGTGGCGGATCGGCGCGGTGCGTGGCGTCGCCGCGCTGGCGCTGGGCGCTTACGTGCTCTCCCAGCCAGTGACCTCGCCGGTGGCCATCGCGCGCGCGAGCGCCGCCTACTGGACGGTGGACGGCCTCATCGCGCTGTGGGCGGCCGCGTTCGCGGCGACGCTCACGTTGCCCCGGGTGCTCTACCTGCTGCGGGGAGGCGTCGCGATCGTGGCCGGTCTCACGCTCTTCGGCCTTCCGCTCGCCATGACGTTCGGACCATGGCAGCCGGGGCAGGTACTCGTGTTGGTCGTGGTCGCCGGGGTCATGCTGACGGTCGTCGGCGCGCAGATCGCGGCGGCAGTGTTCGACATGATCGTGTGTCTGGAAGTCCGTCATCGCATCCCGGGGGAATGGT
>VBJV01000317.1:1631-2130 GCA_005879785.1 Chloroflexota bacterium | reverse complement strand
GACGTTGCTCAACCTGTTCGAGCAACTGTCCGACATTCAGGCGCTGATCACCGGCAGCAGCCGCAGCCGGCAACTGCTGCGACGCGTGCGCCGGGATCTGCTGCTGTTCAAGAACCAGTGCACCTTCAGCCAGATCACCAACCGCGAGCGCGGCCTGGTGCTGTGGAAGAAGTGGCAGACGGTTTTTGAGACGCGGACGCTCTTGCGCGAGGTCAACTTGCAGGCGGAGGAACTGGACGCCTACCTGCAAGGCCGCTACCGCGAGCGCATGGACTGGCTGGTGCGCCTGGGCACGTTCCTGGGCACCGCCCTGCCGGCGCTGTGGGGTCTGGAGGTGTTCCTCGGCAAGGAGCTGTGGGTCCAGACGCTGCGGTGGGTGCTGATCGGCGCGACGCTGATCGGTGCGGCCGTGTTCGCGTGGTTTGTCGTCGCCCGGTCGAGCGACGAGGAGTAATGTCTATGGGCGGCGGGGTTGATCCCCGCCGCCTTGTTGGAACGC
>VBJV01000317.1:0-1601 GCA_005879785.1 Chloroflexota bacterium | reverse complement strand
CAAGCATGCCGGACTGACTAGCGCGGAGGTTGCGGAGCGAGTCCGGCGCGGGCAGGTCAACCGCACGCCGCGCTCGCGCTGGGCGGAGTACGACGGTATCGTCTCGCGAAACGTCGTCACCCTCTTCAACATCCTGGTCACCCCGGCCGCCGTGGCGCTCTTCTTCCTGGAGAAATACCAGGGTGCCATCGCCGTCAGCGGCATGGCCATCGTCAACACGGTGCTGGGCCTCGCCCAGGAACTCCGGGCCAAGTGGCAACTCGAGCGCCTGGCGATCCTGGTGGAAACCAAGGCCCGCGTCCGCCGCGACGGACAGGTTCAAGAAATCCCGGCCGGCGATGCCGTGCTCGATGACCTGGTCCTGGTCGCCGCCGGCGAGGCTATTGTCGCCGACGGCACCGTGGTCGAATCGCAGTTCCTGGAGGTGGACGAGGCGCTGTTGACCGGCGAATCCGACCCGGTGCGGCGGCAACCGGGCGAGCGGGTATTGTCCGGCAGCTTCTGCGTGGCCGGCGAGGGCAGCTACCGCGCCGAGCGCGTCGGCGCCGAGGCGTTCGCCCAGAGCATCTCGTTGGAGGCGCGCAGCTACCGCTACGAGCCTAGCCCGCTGACCAGGACGATCAACCAGCTCATCCTCTTGTGGGCCGCGGGGCGCATCAGCGATGCGGAAATGGTGACGAACATGGCCGCCACCATCACGTCGATGGTGCCGCAAGGGCTGGTGTTGGCGGCCACGCTCTCGTTCACGCTCGGGGCGATCCGCATGAGCCAGCGCGGGGCCATCGTCCAGCGCCTCAACGCCGAGGAAACCATGGCCGCCATCGACGTCATCTGCACCGACAAGACCGGCACCCTGACCACCAACCGCCTGCGCCTCGATCAACTCCGTGTCATCGGCGAAGTGAACGAAGCGGAGGCCAAGCGCCTACTGGCCATGTTCGCCTCGGCGTCCGTGGACCGCACCAACAAGAACATCCTGGCACTGAAGGCGGCCCTGGGCGAGCAAGCGGTCCAGGTGATCGACCAGCTTCCGTTCAAGTCGCAGAACCGCTACAGTGCCGTCCGCATCCGCGACGGCGGCACGGAGCGAGTCCTCGTCCTCGGGGCCTGCGAAGCGCTCAAGCCCTTCCTCGAATCGAATAGCTGCTGCAATCGGGTCTGCGCCTCCTCCTGTTTGCTGAGGCGACGCGGGCGCAGCCCTTCGGGCCGACGCTGGACGGGTTCACGCTGCGGCCGCTTTTGCTGGTCGGGCTGAGCGACGAGCTGCGAAAGGACGCAGGGCACGTGCTGGAGCAGCTCGCGGCGCAGGGCATCGCGTTCAAGGTGGTTTCCGGCGACAACCCCGATACGGTCCGGGCGACGATCGCGCACCTCAAGTTGGCCCTGGCGCGGGAGCCGGTGGTTTCGGGCGCCGACCTGAAGGCGACGCCCCATCCGGAGGAATTGATTGCCACGCGCAGCGTTTTTGGGCGGGTCGAGCCGGCACAGAAGGTCCAGATCGTTCAGACGCTGCAACAGCAAGGCCGTCACGTCGCCATGATCGGCGACGGGGTCAACGACGTATTACCGATCAAGCGGGCCGACCTCGGAATCGCGATGGG
>VBJV01000108.1 GCA_005879785.1 Chloroflexota bacterium | reverse complement strand
GCTTTTCTGAACGCATGCGCATGTACGGACTCGATCAGCCCGGTGACGCCCTCGCCAAAGCGCCACCAGCCCCGCCGCCGCACGAACCATCACGACCCACCACCAGGCAACGCGAGGAGACCGCCATGGCAGATCTCGACCGCACACTCGAAGGTAACGCGCGCATCCGCGTCGTCGGCGTGGGTGGTGGGGGCAGCAACGCCGTCAACCGGATGATCCGCAGCAACCTCAAGGGCGTCGAGTTCATCGCCGTCAACACGGATCACCAGGCACTCACCGCGTCGTCTGCGCACAAGAAGATCCGCATCGGCATGAAACTGACTCGCGGGCTCGGCGCCGGCGGCGATCCGCAGATCGGAGCCGACGCGGCCGACGAGTCGCGCGAGGACCTGCGCAAGGTCCTCACCGAGAGCGACATGGTCTTCATCACGGCGGGAATGGGCGGTGGCACCGGCACCGGCGCTGCGCCGATCGTTGCCGAGATCGCCAAGGAATCCGGTGCGCTGACCATCGGCGTCGTCACCAAGCCGTTCCGCTTCGAGGGGCTGCGCAGGCAGAAGGCGGCCGAGGAGGGCATCGCCAATCTGCAGTCCCGCGTCGACACGCTCATCACGATCCCCAACGAGCGGCTCATGCAGGTCGTGGAGAAGAAGACGCCGATCACCGAGGCGTTTCGCGTCGCCGACGACGTGCTGCGTCAGGGCGTGCAGGGCATCAGCGACCTCATCGTCTTTCCCGGTCTGATCAACCTCGATTTCGCCGACGTCAAGGCGATCATGCAGGGCCAGGGACAGGCGCTCATGGGAATCGGTTTCGGCAGTGGCGACACACGCGCCGCGGACGCCGCGCGCGATGCGGTGGCCAGCCCGCTGCTGGAGACGACCATCGCGGGCGCCAAGGGGATTCTGCTCAACGTCACCGGCGGTCCCGACCTCACGCTGTACGAGGTCAACGAGGCTGCGCAGCTCGTCAGCGAATCCGCCGACCCGGACGCGCAGATCATCTTCGGCACCGTCATCGACGAGCACCTCAAGGGAGAGGTGCGCATCACCGTGATCGCCACCGGTTTCACGGGCCAGATCGACGTCCTGGGGACGCTCGCCTACGAACCGGCGTCACGGCCCACGGTCACGGAGCAGCGTCAGCCGTCGTTCACGGTGGGTGGACGTCCGGCGAGCCCCTTCAACGCCGATGACCTCGACATCCCCGCGTTCTTGAGGGACAGGCGCTAGGGCGGGGCGGCGATGAGCAGCTCGACTCATGAAATGTCCGTTCTGCGGAGCCACTGACAACAAGGTCGTTGACTCGCGCGAATCCGAGACGGGCGAGGCGATCCGCCGCCGCCGCCAGTGCCTGAGCTGCGGCAAGCGTTTCACCACGTACGAGCGCATCGAGGCGCCGCCGCTGTTCGTGGTCAAGAAGGACGGACGCCGCGAGGAGTTCAGCCATCAGAAGCTGCTCGGTGGCCTGCTGGTGGCGTCGAAGAAGCGTGAGCTGTCGCCGTCACAGCTCGAGGCGATCGTCGACGACATCGAGAACGTGTTGCGCGGGCGCAACGCGTCCGAGGTGCCCAGCCTCGAGGTCGGCGAGATGGTGATGGAGCGGCTCCGCGAGCTCGACGAGATCGCCTACGTGCGCTTCGCATCCGTGTACCGCTCTTTCAAGGACGTGAAGGACATGCGGGCCACCATCGAGGACGTGCTCGCGCATCCGCCCGGCACGCGGCCTGAGCCTCCCCGGCGTCCGCGCAAGCGGCGTGACGCCGAGGGGCGTGAACTGTCGCTTGACCTCGGCAAGTAGCAGCGCGATCGCAGCGGTGCGCGAGCGCATCGCTGCCGCGGCGTCGCGGGCGGGGCGGGATCCGGCTTCCGTGCGGCTGGTCGCGGTCACCAAGGGCGTGGACGCCGACCGCATCAACGAGGCGATAGCCGCCGGCGTCGACGACGTCGGCGAGAACCGCGTGCAGGAAGCGGTGCGCAAGCACGCGGCCGTGAACGCCGGCGTCCGCTGGCACATGGTCGGCCACCTGCAGACCAACAAGGCGCGCCGGGCCGCCGAGCTCTTTCAGGTCGTCCACTCGGTGGACAGCGCCAGGGTCGGCGAGGCCCTGGCCGCCGGCCGCCCGCATCAGCTCGGTCCGCTCGAGGTGCTCGTGGAGGTGGATCTGACCGGCATCCCGGGACGCAGCGGCGCGTCGCCGCAGACCCTCACCGGTGTCGTCAGCGCCGTGCGGGCGCTTCCCGGGATCCGGCTCACCGGCCTGATGACCATCGCGCCGCAGGTCGATCAACCCGATGCTGCGCGCCCCTGGTTCGCGCAGCTGCGCCGCCTTCGCGACGATCTCGAGCAGACACTCGGAGCACCCATCCCCGAACTGAGCATGGGCATGAGCGACGACTTCGAGGTCGCCGTGGAGGAGGGGGCGACGGTCGCACGCGTCGGCCGGGCGATCTTCGCGCCGGGTATGGTGTAAGCCCGTCTCCGAGCAGCGAGGAGCGACAGTGAAGATCGAATCGCCGGCGTTCACCCTGACCGACCTGCGCCGCGTCGTCGGCGACGAGCTGGCCGAGGTCGAGCGGCGGTCCGTGATCACGCGGCTGCGCAACGCCAGCGCGCGGATGCTCGCCGTCGCCCCGCGGATTCCCGATGAGCAACCCACGGACGACGGCGAATGGAACGCCAAGGAGGTGCTGGCGCACATCGCCGTGGCGTCGAAGGGCTGGGGCGCGATCGCGTACCTGGTCGCCGTGGGGCGTATGCCGGAGCTGGTGGGACAGCAGGTGATCATTCAGCGCGACCCGCTCGGCATGGAGATGGTCGCGCACCCCGTCGATGAGATCGCCCGCGAGGCGGCGCACGCGCACGAGCGCACGCTGGCGTTCCTCGAGCGTGCGACGCTCGAGGAGTTCTACAGGCCGGTGCAGTGGGAGCTCGGCACCGCCAGTGCGGCCGATCTGTTCAGGCTCATGCTGGCGGCGCACATCGAGCAGCACGTCGCCCAGCTCGACGCGGCACTCCCGGTCGCCTGATCACTCGCCGGACACAGGCGTGCCGGGTCTCCCAGCTGCGGATGGGGTCGGCGGCCGCCGTTTGATCCAGTCGTCGAGCCTGCCGCGCAGCTCGACGTCCACCTCGTGCACGGACTTGAGGGGAACCGTCCTGCCGAGCATCACGAAGCGGTACGCGTAACGCACCTTCTTCGCCCAGCGACGCTGCGGCCGGCCGGCTCCGATCTCCACGCCGACCTGTGTCGAGGTCGCCCACACGCCCAGGTCGGCGCCCAATTCCGCTACGCGCGGCCGGTAGTCGGCGGCCAGGCGCCGGGCCATCTCGTCGAGCTCCGGGGGGCGGGTGATCGGCACAGGGGCGGTGGCCCTCAGGCGGGGAACTGCTCGTCGAAGGGGTACGGATCCCAGTTGAAGAACCACGATTCCGACAGCTTGCCGTCCTTGACGTGCGCGACGTGCGTGCCGAGCTGGTCATACGAGGTGCCGCCAAGCTCGTAGTGGGCGTTCACCAGGGCCACGGCGTGCTCGTCGTTGGCGACGATGTCGTGCACGTCGAGGCGGAAGGTTCCGTTGGTGATCTGCGTCAACTCGACGAAGAACGCCAGCGTGCTGTCGATGCCGCGCTTGTCGCCGGCATACCGGCTCCTGCCCCCGACATGCCAGACGATATCGGGCTGGAACGTGCTGCGCAGCGTGTCGAGGTCACCGGAGCTGAACGCCTCGTAGCCGCGCCGGAAAAGGGTCGCATTGGGGTGTTCCGCAACAGTCGCCATGCTCTTCGCCTCCTCAGGAACTGACCGCTCTGCCAGCGCTGAAGATAGCGCGAGGGCCGGTATCCTTGCCGGGCGATGCCGCGGTTCTCCCCCGTTTCGAGCCGTGCCGGCTTTGCCGCCGCTGAGGTCGAGATCCTCGAGCTGTGGAAGCGCACACGGCTTTTCGAGCGCACGCTGGAATGGCGCCGTGACGCTCCGCCATTCGTGTTCTATGAGGGCCCGCCCACCGCCAACGGGCTGCCCGGTCTCCACCATGTGCTCTCGCGTGCGGTCAAGGATGTCTTCGGCCGCTACAAGCAGATGTGCGGGTACTCGGTGGATCGCAAGGCCGGCTGGGACACGCACGGGCTGCCGGTGGAGCTCGAGGTGGAGCGCGCGCTCAAGATCAGCGGCAAGAAGCAGATCGAGGCATACGGCGTCGACCGCTTCAACGCCCTGTGCAAGCAGTCGGTGAACGAGTACATCGACCAGTGGCGGGAGATGAGCGAGCGCCTCGGCTTCTGGCTCGACTTCGACCACCCGTACCGGACCTACGACGGCACGTACATCGAATCGGTGTGGTGGAGCCTGAAAGAGCTCTGGGAGGACGACCGCCTGTACCAGGGCTACAAGGTCGCGCCCTACTGCCCGCGCTGCCAGACGTCGCTGTCCTCACACGAGCTGAGCCAGGGCTACCAGGAGGACACGCCCGACCCTTCTGTTTACGTCAAGTTCCGCCTCAACGATTCCGACGACCGCACGTTCCTGCTCGCCTGGACCACGACTCCCTGGACGCTGCCGGGCAACGTCGCCCTCGCGGTCCACCCATCGAAGCCCTACGTGCGCGTGCGC
>VBJV01000045.1 GCA_005879785.1 Chloroflexota bacterium | reverse complement strand
ATTTCAGCGATCTGGCGGAGTGGGCGCGGGCCTACCGGCTCCGCGAGTATCCCAGCTAGCTCCCCAGGGTCCAACACTTCCGTGAAATCCGCGTATGAAAGTGCGAGCACACGGCCGCGCAGCGGTGCGCCCCGGCGGCGCTGCACGATGCCGAGGCTGATGAAGGTGAGACCAAACGCCAGGAGCACCGTGAACGGTAGGGCGAAGCGGACCAGGATCAGCGCCACGAGAATCAGCAGCACGCCGAAGCCGATCTGTCCCGTGGCGGCTGCGCTCGACCGCCGGGTCTCCGCCTCCGCGCACACCGCGTAGTACAGCTGACGTGCTGTGTATCGCCAGCCGCCCGCGGCCAGCCGGGCCGCGGCGCGCTCAATCAGCGCCGGGGTGATCGGCAGCACGGCGCGAGTGTCGCACAGGCCCAGCACGTTTGAACGTGCCTCGTCGCGCCCGACGTATGCTCACTGCATGCTCACGGAGCGGGCAGCAGACACGCGGTCGCGCACGGATCCTGATTTCACCGAGGCTCTGCGCGAGTGGGAGGAGCAGCGCCTCAAGCCGGCGCAGCAGCGTGGCGAGCGGCTGGAGAGCTTCGAGACGGCGAGCGGCATTCCGGTGAAGGCGCTGTACACGCCGGAGGACCTGGCCGCGCACGACGCGCTCCACGACGAGGGATTCCCCGGCGAGCCGCCATACACGCGCGGCGTGCAGACGACCATGTATCGCGGCAGACCCTGGAGCATCCGGCAGTACGCCGGCTACGGCACGGCACGCGACGCCAACGCCCGCTTCCGCTACCTGCTCGACCACGGCCAGCCGGGGCTGTCGGTGGCGTTCGACCTGCCCACGCAGATGGGTCTGGACAGCGACGACCCGCGCAGCGCCGGCGAGGTCGGGCAGGTCGGTGTGGCCATCGATTCCGTCCACGACATGGAGGAGCTCTTCGAGGCGATCCCGCTTGACCGGGTGAGCACATCCATGACGATCAACGCGCCGGCGCCGGTGCTCGTCGCCATGTACGTGGTCGCCGCCGAGCGTCAGGGCGTGGCGCACGCGGACGTCATGGGCACGGTGCAGAACGACGTGCTCAAGGAGTACATCGCCAGAGGGACGTTCATCTATCCGCCCCGGCCGTCGCTGCGCCTCGCCGCCGACCTCATCGCCTGGTGCGCCCGCAACGCGGGGCGGTTCAACCCCATCTCGCTCTCCGGCTATCACATCCGCGAGGCGGGCAGCACCGCGCCGCAGGAGATGGCGTTCGCGCTCGCCAACGCGTGCGCGTACGTCCAGGCGGCCATCGACCTCGGCGTCGGCGTCGACGACTTCGCGCCCAAGCTGTCCTGGATCTTCAACACGCACATGGATTTCTTCGAGGAGATCGCCAAGTACCGCGCGCTGCGGCGCATGTGGGCGTCGCTCATGCGCGACCGGTTCGAGGCGAAGGATCCGCGCTCGCTCATGCTGCGCACGCACACGCAGACCGGCGGCTCGACGCTCACCGCGCAGCAACCCGAGAACAACATCGTGCGCGCCGCCATCGAGGCGCTGGCTGCGGTGCTCGGCGGAGTGCAGTCGCTGGCGCTCTCCTGCTACGACGAGGCCCTCTCCATCCCCACCGAGAAAGCGCAGCGGATCGCCGTGCGCACGCAGCAGATCATCGCCGACGAGACCGGCGTCACCGCCACCGTGGACCCGCTGGCCGGCTCGTATTACGTGGAGTGGCTGACGGACGAGCTCGAGCGGCGCGCCGTGGAGCTGTTCGAGGAGGCGGAGCGGCGCGGCGGCGCGGTCGCCTGCATCGAGACGGGCTGGATGCAGCAGCTGATCCAGGACGAGGCGTACCGCACCGAGCAGGCCATCGCCCATGGCGATAAGGTCATCGTTGGCGTCAACAAGCACACCGGGACTGAGGAGGGCGACCCGCCCATCCTGTTCCATCCCGATCAGCGCGTGATGAGCGAGCAGATGGAGCGGCTCGCCGCGCACCGCAGCAAACGCGACCAGGCGGCGGTTGACCGCGCCACCGCCGCCCTTCGTGACGCGGCGGCCTCGGCGAGCTCGCCCTTGATGCCGGCGATCCTCGACGCCGTCCGCGCCGAGGCGACGCTCGGTGAGATCTGCGGCACGCTGCGCGAGGTGTTCGGCGAGTACCGTCCGCCCACGACCATCTGAGAGCAGCGTTGCGCGGCTGGCTGCGCCGCATGCCGCGACCGGTGCTCCTGGTGGCGCTGTTCCTGGCGTTGACGGGCGCGTTCATCGTCGTCGTCGGGCCGCTCTTCAGCGGATCCGGGGCGGCTGCCGCCGAGCTGGCGGGAGCGCTGCCCACCCAAGCGACCAGCGGCCGGCCGTTCGAGGTCGACCTGGCGTACGACAACACCGGCGCCGCGCTCATCTCGCCGGTGTGCGTCGGCACGGCGGTGAGCGGTCCGCTGCAACCGCAATATGCGATCTTCCTGAGCGTCGATCGGGTGCCGTACGCCAAGGGCGCGGTCTGCGGTGGCAGCCTCGGCGCCGGCGACGCCATCAGCATCCGCATGTTCTTCACCGCCACCGCCCCGGGAACCGCCACATACCGGCTGACGCCGCGGCAAGGCCGCAGGTCGCTCGGCCCCTCGCTGTCGGCGACCGTCGAGATCGCGCCGCGATAGAGGCGGCTGCGTCACGAACCCCGGCGTGATAATGGCCGCACGTTTCTGCCTGCAAGCGCGAGGTGGTGCCGATGGCGACCTTCGCAACCTTCGACGACTTCTTCCCCTATTACACGCGCCAGCACAGCAAACCGGCGACGCGCTGGTTCCATTTCGCCGGCACACACCTGGGTGTGGCTGCGGGCATCGCCGGCGTGGTGCGGCGCAGGCCCGCGCTGGTCGCTTCCGCGCCGGTGCTCGCCTACGGGCTGGCCTGGTTCAGCCACTTCGCCATCGAGCGCAACCTTCCGGCGACGTTCGGTCACCCGCTGTGGTCCGCGTGGGGGGAATTGCGGATGCTGAAGATGATGTGGCTGGGCCGCAACGCCGAGCTCAGCCGCATCGCCGCCGACGCGGGCCGCCTGACGCTGCACGACTTCGCCGCCGCGTAGAAGCGCTGACGCGGCGCTAGTCGCCGTTCAGGTGCCAGGTGGAACCGTCGGGGCTGTCGCGCACCTCAATGCCGGCGTCGACGAGCAGATCGCGCAGCCGGTCGGCCAGCGCGTACTGACCCTCGGTGCGCATCTGCTTGCGCAGGTCGAGCACGCGGTCGACCACCGGCGCGATGCGTTCCCGAGGATCCGCGGCGCCGTCGCGCGCCACGTCGCCGAGGCGCACCACGATGCGGCGCAGCGTTTCGCGCGCGCGGTCCTGCTCATCGGAGTCGAACGTGTCCGCAGCCCAATCGTGCATCTGCGCGTCGATGGCCAGCGCGGCGGCGACGGTGGCGTCGACGTCGCGGCCGGCGAGCGCCTGATCGGCGCTCGCTTCGTGCTTCTCCAACTCCTCGAGGAACGGCGACGCGCCGGGGGCTGGTTCAGCCTGCTCGACTGCAGCCGCGGGCTGCGGCACGGCCGCCGCGCCTGCATTGGAAACGTCGCCGGCGAGCGCCTCGATGGGCAGCACCGAGCCGCTCTCGAATCGTTTCGACCCGCCGTGATGGCGCCACGTCACCGCGCCGCGGCCGCGGATGGTGGCCTCACCGGCGCCGAGGTCGAAGATGCACGCGGTGTGCTCGTCGACGCCGAGGATGGCCACATCGTCGGGCAGCATCTCCTCGAGGGCGCGCAGGCGGCGTTCGCCCATGTAGCAGTAGCGAGTGTCGTGCGTGCCGCCCTCGGCGTTGTTGTAGTGCGGGATGACGGCGGCTCGCAGGCCCGTCGCGCTGAGCAGGTCGAGGCCCTCGAGCCACCGCGGCGGCTCGCCCACCTTGTACACCTCGTACACGGTCAGCGCGTACGGCCCCAGGCCCACCGCGGCCGCGCTGGCGAAGGTGACGCAGCCACCCTCGCGAAGCTTGGCCCCGAGCACCTTGGGAAGCGCTGATTCGCGCCACTGCTGCAGCGCGTACGTCGGGCTGCCCGGTCCGGCGAAGACGTACCGCGCCTCGCCGACACGGGCGAGCATGGTCTCGTACTCCAGCGGCGTGGCCGTCTCGCGGTTGCGATAGGTGGCCACGCTGATGGCATGGCCCACGTTGTCGCGGAAGAAGGCCATGGCGCGCTGCGAGATGTCGTCGGCGTTCTCCTGGAAGCCGAAGGGCGTGTCCAGCAGCACGGCTGGGACCGGCTGCGGCCCCATGCGCGCGATCAGGTCCGCGTGCACCGACACCATGGTGGGCGCGGTCTCGCCCGACCCCATGATGCAGAGGATTCGCGGCATCGTCGCCTTCGACCCGGGGGTTGTCACGCGCTCATGCTATCGGCCCGGTCCGGCTGCCTCCCGGCGCTCGCCGTAGCGCTGCTCCAACTCCGCGACCCGCGCGATGTTGCCGGCTTCGGTGGGGTCGACCTCCGCGGTCTCGAGCCAGGCGTCCACGATCGCTTTGGCATCGCCGGCCTCCGTGCTCATCAGGCCGATCGCCAGCACGTTGGCGTCGTTCCACTTGCGTGCGCCGCGCGCGGTGTCGGCGTCGCCACACAGCGCAGCGCGGACCCCCGGCACCTTGTTCGCCGCGATGCTCACGCCGGTGCCGGTCCAGCAGCAGACCACGCCGCTGTCCACGGCGCGCTGCGCCACCAGCCTGCCCACCTGCTCGGCCACCTCCGGCCACGGCGTGTCCGGCCCGCCGACCGCGCCGCAGCGCACCACGTCGTAGCCGGCGTCCTCGAGGTGCTGCGCCACGGCGTCCGCGGTCTCATGGCGCATGTCGCTGCCCACCACGATGCGGCCGCGTCGCGCGTTCATGCGCTCGATCGTAGTCCGCGTGGCATCCTCGAAGCCATGGATTGGGCAGCGCTCAAGGAGGAGCTGCGCAGCGAGGCGCTGCGCCTGGGCTTCGCCGCGGCCGGGGTCACCTCGATGCGTCCATTCACCGAGGCCCGCCGGCGCGGGCTCGCGGCCATCGGCGAGGGACGCATGGACGGCATGGGCTGGTACACGGCGGAGCGCGTGAAGGCGTCCACCGATTTTCGTGCGCGGTACCCGTGGGCCCGCTCGATCGTGGCCCTGGCCTGGCCGTACCGCCCGGCGCGCGCGCCGGGCGCGGCTCCAGGGCATCGCGCCGAGCCACAGCCGGGCCGGCCGCGCGGCCGCTTCTCGGCGTACGCGTGCCTGGACTCAGGAGGGCGTCCCGCCGACTACCACACGGTGCTGGCCGGACGCTGCGACGCCCTCGCGGACTGGCTGTCGGCGCGCGTGCCCGATGTGCGCGCCAAGCGCTTCGTCGACCACGGCTGGGCGATGGACCGCGCCATCGCGGAGCGTGCCGGCATCGGCTTCGCGGGGAAGCACGCGTCGCTGATCACACGGGAGGCCGGCTCGTACGTGCTGCTCGCCGAGATGCTGCTGTCGGTGCAGCTGCCCGCGGACGCGCCATCACGACGCGGCTGCGGGCAGTGTCGCGCATGCCTGCCCGCGTGCCCGACCGGCGCGATCGTCGCACCCGGAGTCATCGACGCGCGTCGATGCATCGCGTACCTCACCATCGAGCACCGCGGTCCGATTCCGAAGCCGCTGCGCCCGCTCATGGGCACGTGGGCGTTCGGCTGCGACCTCTGCCAGGAGGCGTGCCCGATCAACGAGCGCCTGGCCCCGGCGCCGCTCGCCGCCGGCGACGCGTCGACCGCTCGAGGGCCCGTGCCGTTTCCAGACCTGATCGAGTGCCTGTCGCTCAGCGAGGACGAGTTCGCCGAGCGCTTTCGCGGCACCGCGGTGTGGCGCGCCGGGCGAGCCGGGCTGGCGCGCAACTGCGCGGTCGCGCTGGGCAACTCGGGTGACCGCGGCGCGCTGACGGCGTTGCGCCGCGCGAGCGCCAGCGACCCCGATGCCGCGGTGCGCGAAGCCGCCGGCTGGGCCATCGCACGCCTGGCCGCGTGAAGCGCTGACCACGATCCGTGCGCCGCTACCACCTGCAGCTCGACGACGGCGAGGTGGGCGGGTACGCGCTGCTGCCGGGTGACCCGGGACGCTGCGAGCTGATCGCGCGCTCCCTCGACGGCGCGCGTCACGTGCGCAGCAACCGCGAGTTCACGACCTATGCCGGCAGTGTGGACGGGGCGCCCGTCTGCGTGGTGTCCACCGGCATCGGCGGACCGTCGGCGGCGATCTGCATGGAGGAGCTGGCCAGCCTCGACGTGCACACGATGATCCGCATCGGCACCTGCGGCGCCCTGCAGGACAGCATGCAATCCGGTGATGCCGTCGTGGTGCACGGCGCGGTGCGCGACGACGGTACCTCGCACCGTTACGTGCCCGCCGACTACCCCGCGATCGCCGACCTGGACGTCGTCAACGCGCTGCGCGACTGCGCGATTCGTCTCGGCACCAAGCACCGCACCGGCATCGTCCTGTCCACCGATTCCTTCTTCGGGCAGCGCGACATGGAGCGCATGCCCGTCGCCGCAGAGCTGCATGCACGCTGGGACGCGTGGGTGCGCGCCGGCTGTATCGCTGTCGAGATGGAGTGCGCAACCGTGCTCACCGTTGCGTCCGTGCGCGGCGTGCGTGCCGGCGCGGTGCTGGCCGTCATCGATCGCTCCGGCCCAGGGGCCGAACCGATGCCCGATCCTCAGCAGCTGCCCCTGCAAGCGGCCATCGACGTAGCCGTCGGCGCGGTGCGGACGCTGGTGGCTGCGGGGGCCGGTTAGCCGGTCGGGCTCGCCTGGTTGGTGCTCAGCGGAAGAGCAGCACCGCGGCGCCGGCGCCGATGACGAGGGGCGCGCCGGCGCAGGCCGCGAGCAGCGACAGCGAGTCGGTCTCCCGCGGCCACCAGGCTTGCGGCACCGCACGGTTGATGGGAACCCTGGCCCGGCGCAGCCGGGCCGGGCCGTCCAGTACGGCTATCAAGGCGATGCATCCGAGCGCGATCAGCAGCGCTGCTTCAGCGGTGAGCGCCGCCGCCTGCGTGGCCCCGGACCGCCACATCCACGCGGTTACGGCGAACGTCACCAGCCCGAGGAACGCGCCGAAGAGGGTCGCTCGCACGGGAGCGGGAATCGAGCCACGGCGTAGCGTTGGAGCTGGCATTTCTCCTGAATCCTCAGCGTATCACCACGACCAGACCCAGAAAAAGCACCCGCCGTCGCACCGGGCGGCCGGATGTGACGAATCCATGACGGCGCCCGATACGGGTTGACGCACTCGCAGGCTGCTGCATACCCTCAGCGTGTCGCCTGCGGGCGGCCGGTTCCCAAACTCCCCACGCGTCCCAGCAGAGGAACCCCAGATGCCTTCCACGTCCCGCCTCGCCGCCGCAGCCATCGGTGCCACCGCGTTCGCCGGCGCGCTGCCCGCGTCGGTGGTGGCGTCCACATACGTGGTCCGCCCCGGGGACACCATCGGCGACATCGCGATGCGCCACGGCACCACGGTGAGCGCGCTGGCCGACGCCAACGCCATCGCCGACCCGGCGTCGCTGCGGCCGGGGGCCATGCTGCGCATTCCCGACGCCTCGCTCAGCTTGCCCGCCTACACCGGCGGCGCGCCGGATGCCGAGACCCACGCGGTGCGTCGGGGCGAGGGCGTCATCGAGACGTCGCGCCACTTCGGCGTGGACCCGACGGCACTGGCCCGGGTCAACGGCATCGGGGTCAACGCGCCCCTCGCCGAGGGCGACGAGCTGGTGGTGCCGGGGCGGCTGGCCCGGTTCAACGCGCTGCTCACCCACGTTGCCGGTATGGCCGGCGTCGACGCTCCGCTGGTCCGAGCGGTGGCCTGGGCTGAGTCGCGCTGGCGCCAGGAGGCCATATCGGCGACCGGCGCTGTGGGCATCATGCAGCTCGAGCCCAGCACCGGCGACTGGGTGTCGACGCACCTCGCCGGACGCCACCTGGACATCTGGAACGCGCTCGACAACGTCACCGCCGGGTCCCTGCTGCTCCAGCACCTCCTCGAGGTGACCGACGGCGATCGGACGGCGGCTCTCGCCGGGTACTACCAGGGCCTGGCGAGCGTGGCCGAGCACGGGGTCTTCGAGGACACGGGCCGCTACCAGGCGCTGGTGGACAGCCTCATCGCGCTGGATCAGCCGGCGCAGGCCACCCGCACAGCCGCGTGATCTCGCCGCGCTGATCCACCAGCCGGGCAGGGAGGCCGAGGCGCTCCAGCCACGGCGCCGCGCCCTCTCCCTTGACCACCGCGCCGGTGGCGGCGATGTTGGCGTCGACGCAGTCGCCCGCGCACACGCTGACGGTGCGCCACGGGCCCGTGCCGGGCAGCCCGGTACGCGGGTCGATGATGTGGTGCAGCGTGATCCCACCGCGCCTCCAGCTACGCATTGTCGTGCTGGATGTGGCCAGCCCGCTGCTGCCGATGGCGACCGTTTCAGCATCAGGCGCCAGCGGGGCGTTGCTGTCCTCCGCCACCTGGATGTGCCAGCCGTGGTCGGGTGGCTCGCCGGCGGCGGTGCGCAGCGAGATCCTCGGCACCCGCAGCCAGATCGGGTCCGCAGAGCAGGCCCGGGCCGCTCACCGGCCCGCCCTCAGCGGTGCGCCGCGACGCTCCCGCACCAGCGGGTCGACGGGAGCGGCACTGAGCCGCCAGATGGCGACTGTCACGACGCACAGCACGCAGACGACCGTGATGCCGAGCAGCCACCACGACAGGGCGTCGGTCCCCGTGCCAAGCCCGTGCACGACAGCGACCGGCCAGGCCGCGTGGGCCAGCCAGTGCACGCCGCGCCAGGCGCGGCGGCCGATGAGGCGGCGCAGCAGGCTGGTGATGGTTATGGCCAGGATCAGCTCGAACGCAACGGTGCCGAGCCCGAGCCAGAACGTCCGGTAATAGGACGAGAAGGGCACGGCGGCCGCGGTGATGCCCAGGTGCGTGAACGGGTCGACCACGGCGGTGACGATGTGCAGCGCCAGGAACACCAGCGCGAGCAGCGCGACGTCCCGGTGCAGCGCGGCGCTGAGGAATCGCGGCCACCCCGAGCGCTCGACACGCGCCCTGGCCAGCAGGCCGAGCACCACCACACCGCTGAGCAGGATCAGCGACACCGCGCCGGCGGCGCGGGTCGTGTACCAGAGCAGCTGGTCGGACATGCCCTCAGCGTGCGGCCCGCGGCTGCAGCGTTCCTGTGGGTTGCCTCAGAGGTTGCTGAGCGGAGTCAGCAGGCCGGCACGAGCGCGACCGAACCGGTCGTCGAATCGATCACCGCAAGGCGATCGCCAGGCAGCGAAGCCAACCCCTGTGGCATGTCGACATCGGTGACGAGCACTTGGAAGCGTCGCGAGCCGGGGTCGACCGCCAGTATCTCGTGCGCCTCCAGCGAGGACACATACAGCAGGGGTCCGGCAGCGACCACGTCGTCTGCCTGACTGATGCCGGTGACAGCCGTCGCTGCTCCGCTGTTCCGGTTGACCAGGACCAGACCGGATGCCGCTTCAACGGCGACCGCGATGTCGCCCTCGGGTGAGACGGCCGCACCGACGGCGCGACCCAGGTCACTCGCCACGACCGACGGTCTTCCGCCATCGACGGCGATGCTCAGCAGGCGCCCCTGCGCAGAGTCGGGCACCAGCACCAGCCTGTTCTCCGGATCGAAGCCCAGCCCGTCGACGCCGTCCACGCCGGGGCGGGGTGTCAGCTGGATCAGCGTCGCGCGCTCCGGTGACGGTGGATGCAGGACGACGATACGGTCGCTGGTCTGCTCAGCGACCAGCAGGCGACCGTCGTCGAGCGCCACCACGCCCTCGGGCGTCTCAGGGTCCACCACTCGAGCCAGCACCTCACCGGCGCTGCTGATGTGGGTGACCATCCCGGCCGCCGGCTCTGACACCCACAGCGTGCCATCGGACTGAGCAGCGATGTCGTCAGCGCCGCTGATGTGCGTGATCTTCATCAGCGTGGCGAAGTCGACCGGCGAACCGCACGATGCAAGCGGGTCGGCGGTCGCGGTCGCGGTCGCGCTTGTGACGCTGGAGTGAGCCGGCGGCGTCGACGGCGTCGCGCACGCTGATGTCAGCAGGCCGACGACGACGACTGTGCGCGCGGTTGAGATCAGCGGTCTGCCGCCTGCACCGCACCAACCCGCGGCAGCTCGATGCGAAATGTCGCGCCGCCACCCGTGGTCTCTGACACGCTGATCCGCCCGCCGTGCGCTGCCACCACGGCGGTCGCGATGCTCAGACCCAGCCCGCTGCCGCCCCGGTCGCGGCTGCGGTCCGGTTCGGCGCGGTGAAAGCGCTCGAAGATGCGCTCCTTCTGGCCAGGCGGGATCCCCGGGCCGTGGTCGATGACGTCGATGACGGCGCGGCCGTCGGCCGCGCTGAGGTCCACCTCGATCGGCGTCCCCGGCGGCGTGTGCACCAGCGCGTTGCGCAGCAGGTTGCTCACCACCTGACGCAGGCGCAGATCGTCGCCCACGACCTGCAGCGGCGCCGATACGTGCGCGCTGATCATGCGTGTGCCGTCCGCCGCTCGCGCGTCGGCGCACGCATCCTTGACCAGCGCCTCGAGGTCCACGTGGTTGCGCTCCAGCGGACGGCCCTGGTCCAACCGCGCCAGCAGCAGCAGGTCGTCGACGAGGATTCCCATGCGGGCTGCCTCACCCTCGATGCGGCGCAGCGCCAGCGCATAGTCCTCGCGGGACATGTCCGGGTTGCGCTGCAGCAGCTCGGCGTAGCCGCGCATCGACGTGAGCGGGGTGCGCAGTTCGTGCGACGCGTCGGAGACGAAGTGACGCAGACGCTGCTCGCCGGCGGCGCGTTCGGCGAAGACCTGCTCGAGCTGGCCGAGCATGGTGTTGAGGGCGAGCCCGAGGCGGCCCACCTCGGTGGCCGATGACGATGGCGTCACCCGCCGGCTGAGGTCGCTGGCGGCGATGGAGCGAGCCGTCGCACCCATGCGTTCCAGCGGCCGCAGTCCCCGCCGCACCATGATCCACGTGGCGGTGACGACGATGAGCGTGATGCCGCCGCTGATCGCGATCTCGAAGAGCAGCAGCCGGCCGAGCGTGGAGTCCACCGTGTCGAGCGGGATGGCCGCGACGATCGTGTCGCCGGGGACGTCATCGGAGTTGTCCACGTAGATGCGGTAGTGGTGCACGCTGCCCGTGCCGTCGACGGTGAGAAACGTCTTGTCCGCCGGCAGCGACGAGGGCAGCACCGGGTGCGTTGCCGAGTCGATGAGGTCGCTGCCCAGCAGCACCGGCGTGCCGACCACCTTGCCGGAGCTGTCGAGCAGCTCGGCAAACGTGCCGGTGGGGGCGCCCACCGGGCGAGCCGAACTCGCCGTTCTGACTCAGGACCACGCTCTCGAGGCTGACGTGCGCGACGTGCAGCTGGTTGTCCACGCTCGACAGCAACGATGACTGCAGCGCCACGTATGTGCCAGCATCGGCAGCAACAAGCCCGGCGACGAACAGCGGCGCGAGGATGAGCAGGAGCCGCAGCCGCAGCGACATCTACGCTGTGCGCGGCACGCGCAGGACGTAACCCACCCCGCGCACGGTGTGGATGAGGGGCGGCTCCACGCGATCCACCTTGCGACGCAGGTAGCTGATGTACGTCTCGAGCACGCTGGCGTCACCGCCGAAGTCGTACTCCCAGACGTGGTCGAGGATCTGCGTGCGTGACAGCACTCGTCCGGCGTTGATCAGCAGGTAGCGGAGCAGGCGGAACTCGGTGCGCGTGAGCTCCACGGGGCGCCCGGCGCGAAACACCTCGTGGGTTTCCTCGTTCAGCTCCAGGTCGGCCAGCGCCAGGCGCGCCCCGTCCTCGCCCGCCGGACGGTGGCGGCGGAGCACGACCCGGATGCGGGCCACCAGCTCCTCGATGCTGAATGGCTTGGTGACGTAGTCGTCGCCGCCGACGGTGAGGCCGCGCACCTTCTCCTCGGTGGCGTCGCGGGCGGTCAGGAAGATGACCGGCACCTTGATGCCGTCGCTGACCAGGCGCTGCACGAGGGTGAAGCCGTCATCGTCGGGGAGCCCCACGTCGAGGACCACCAGCTCGGGCCGGAAGTCCATGACGGCGTGGCGCGCTCTGGCCGTGTCAGCCGTCTGCACCGCGAATCCCTCGTACTTGAGGGCCATCGAGACGAGGTCGGTGATGGCTCGCTCGTCATCGACGACCAGCACCCGCGTCGGCTCGCTCACGCTGCCATCTTCCCGCTGGTTCCTGGGAGTCTGCTCAGAGAGCGCTGGGAAACGTGTGCGAGCTGTTTTCCACAGGGCGTCCACACTAAGCACACCCGGTGGGGGGAGCGGTCAGGCGCCGAGGTCGAGCGGCAGCGAGAGGCAGCGAACGCCACCGCCCGACTTCATGAACTCGCTCATGGGCAGTTCCACCGTGCTGAATCCGGCCCGTTCGAGCGGCGACTCCAGCTGGGACGCGGCCAGCGATGAGATCACGGTGTCGCCGACCGGCATCGCGTTGCAGGCGAAGCCCGCGGCCACGTCGGCGGGCACCTCGATCACGTGCGGGACGAGGTCGCGGATCCGGGCCGCGGATTCGGGGGCGAACGCCTCCGGCGCGAAGAGGACGGTGCTCTCGTTGAGGGGACAGAAGCAGGTGTCGAGGTGATAGAAGCGCGGGTCGGCGAGCTGTAGGGAGACGATCTCGACGCCGAGGAGCGCGGCCACCGGCGCGTGCGCTTCGAGGTCGGTGCGGAAGCCATGCCCCAGGAACAGCCGGTCCCCGACGAACAGCGCGTCGCCGGCGCCCTCGAACGCGATGTCATGCGGCAGCCGGTGCACCTCGAAGCCGCGCTGCACCAGCTCGGCGTTCCAGTGCTCCTCCTCGCCGTGGCGCTCGTCGTGGCGGAAGTTGCTGAGCACCGCCTTGCGCTTCCAGACGACCGCTGCGTTGGCGGTGAACACCATGTCGGGCTGCCCGGCCACCGGCTCGGCCAGCTCGATGGGCACACCCAGCGCCGCGTACGTTCGGTGCAGGCGCTCCCACTGCGCCTCGGCGAGCGCGTGATCGACGCTCACCGCGACGTGCATCCACGGATTGATCTCGTACTCCACCCCGAAGAACTCGGGACGGCACATGAGGATGGCCATCGCGGTCACCCCTCCGCCGCGTCAGGCCGATCGCACCATGCGGGGAGCTCCTGCAAGCGGTGAGCCGATCATCGCATACGCCGCGATTCGCATCCGCCGCCGTGAAGGCGATCAGCGCCGAACCGTGACCGCGTCGTCCAGGGGCAGGGGCACCAGCAGGGTCGGCGCGAACCCGCCGCCGGACTTGGCGTCTCGCGGTGGCGGCACCGGCTCACGCCGCATGCACCAGGCCGGGTCGACGTCGTCGCGCACGGCGAGCAGCACCGGCCGTCTCAGGGTGCCGTCGCGCTCGCTGCCGTGGTGGCTCACGGTCGCGGTCAGGCCGGGCCGGAGCCAGCTCACAGCGTCCCCGGCGCCGAAGCCGGCCGGCGGCGTCCCGCCCGCGAGCGGTGCCGCGACGCGCTCCAGCCAGCGCTCGATGACCATGTCGTGCGGGCCGGTGACCCAGCCGGCCATGCCCAGGCGGCCGGCCTCGTGCAGGCCGAGCAGCAGGCGCATCGGGCGGTGCCGGCGATGCTCGATGCCGACGACGACGCAGGTGACCGTCGGGGTCAGCGCCACCCGCAGCCGGTGCGGGGAGGCCATGCCGGCGTGGTACGCGGCGTCGCCGCGGCGAGCCAGCAGCGCGCTCAGCCCCCGTTCCAGGGCCGCCTCGGCCAGGGCGCGACCCCGGCCGGAGACGTGGTCGGGCACCTGCACGGCATCGCTGTGACCGACCAGGCCGGTGAGCGCCTCGAGGCGCCGGTCGAGCGGCCACGCCATCGTCGACGCGCCATCCAGGTGGAGAACGTCGGTGGCGAGGAACACCACGGGCAGCATCCCGGCGCCGTCGCCGCCCAGTGCCAGGCGGCGGCCGAAGCCATGCAGGTCGGGGCGCCCGTCACCGTCGAGCACGGCGATGACGCCGTCGAGCACCGCGGCGCGAGCGGCCAGCTCGTCAGCGGTGCCGGTGAGCTCGGGGAAGCGCGTGGTGAGGTCGACGGCCGACTCGCCACGGAGCCGCGTTGCCCCGCCGCCGGCGGCGATGAGCAGCGCTCGGGCCCCGTCCCAGTCCACGCTGAACCGCCAGTCGAGGTCGTCGAAGGGCTGCGAGCACGGCACCGCAGCCTCCAGGCGCATCTGGCCGGGGAGCGCGCGTGGCGTGGGCAGGGTGAGCGGCAGGGCATCCGCAGCAGGGTCCGCCCGCCGTCGCGACGCGCCCGCCCCGCCCACCTGGCGTGTTTGGCTCAGGAGGCCTTGCGGCGGCGGACAGGCTCGGCGGCCTTCTTGCCGGCCTGAGCCGCTTCGACCGACGCCTTCAGCGCGGCCATGAGGTCGGTCACCTTGGCCGGTTCCGGCGCCGCCAGGCGTTCCACGGGCTGGTTGGCCATCTTGGCTTCGACGACCTTCAGCAGCGCCTCGCGGTATTCGTCCTTGTGCCGCTGCGGGTCGAAGTGCGCGCTCAGGTTCTCGACCAGCATCACGGCCATATCGAGCTCGCGCTTGGGCACCTCGCCGTCCTCGGGGATCGACAGCTCCTTCGTGCTGCGGATCTCGTCGGGCCAGTACAGGGTGTTGAGCAGCAGCCCGCTGTCGTGCAGCGCCAGCCGGCAGAGATGCTCGCGGTCGCGCAGCGCGATCTTGCCGATCGCCACCTTGCCCGTCTTGTCCAGCGCCGCCCGCAGCAGGTTGTACGGCCTGCCACCCACCGCCTCGGGCTCGAGGTAGTAGGCGCTCTTCATGTACAGCCCGGCCTCGATCTCCTCGTCGGGACAGAACTCGACGATGTCGATCGTGTGCGTCGTATGCAGTGGCAGCTCGTCGAGGTCGTTGTCCTCGATGACGACGTACTCGTCCTTGCCGACTTCGTAGCCGCGCAGCGCATCGTTCCAGCCGATCTCCCTGTCCTCGACCGTGCACCAACGCTTGTTGCGGATCGGGGCTCGGTCGTTGGGGCAGAGCAGGCGAAACGAAGGGCTCTTCGACTCGGTGGCCAGGTACAGCCGCACGGGGATGGCCACCATGCCAAAGCTGATTGCGCCGCGCCACATCGATCGAGGCATTGTTTGACGTTGAGTATAGGCAGGCGAACCGCGCGTGAACGCCGACCCGCTCAGCCGATGGGCGGGGGCGGCGGGGCGTTCTGTGGTGGTGGCAGCTGCGGCGCGGCCGTGATCGGCGGCGGGGGCGCGAGCGGCTGCGGCGGCGTGACCGGCACCTGCAGGTAGCGGTCCCAGATGCCGTTGAGGTGGCTCTGGTAGTAGAGCAGGTACGCGCCGTACAGGAAGGCGAGGATGAGGCCGAGCACGGGCTCTGCGCGGCTCTGCATCTGCGCCGCCTCCTCCATGCGCTGGATGCGCTTGCCCAGCCGGTACACGGCGATGTACGGCGGCACGATGAGGAGGAATCCGGGGATGAACGCGAGCACGGAACGGCGCGCCTCGTAGTTGACCTTGTAGATCCAGACGAAGAAGTAGATGCCCAGCGTGATGAGCGGCAGCCCGATCCAGACGCCGACGATGTTGCGCTTCTTGAACTGCTGGCCGGCGATGGTGACCGTCTGTGCCATGTGCTCCTCCTCAGGCGACCGCGAGCAGGCGATCGTACGCGGCCTTCAGCTCCGGGTAGCGCAGGAAGATGATGTGCGCGTACTCCTGCGTGAGCGGAGCGGGCTTGCGACGGAGGTGCAGCCCGACCTCCTCGGGCAGCCGGTTGGACTTGCGCCAGTTGCACTTCTTGCAGGCGATCACCACGTTCTCCCAGCGGTCGGCGGCGCCGCCCCGGGAGACCGGCTTGACGTGGTCGACGGTGAGCTCGGCGGATGTCCCCACGTGACCGCAGTACTGGCAGGTGTGGTCGTCACGCAGCAGGAGGTTGCGACGGTTCGGCCGCAGCAACCTGCGGGGCACATGAATGGTGCGCAGCAGGCGCACGATGACCACGCCCTCGGGCAGCCTGCGGCCCGCCACGGCCTCGGCGGCGGCTTGCTCCGCAGCGCCGTCCATGAAGGCGACCCGCTCCTTGGTCAGCAGCACCACCAGCCGGCGGTGACTGATGACGTTGAGCGGCTGCAGTGATGCGTTGAGGAGAAGCACTGCCATTGGCAGGAATTCTATTTGCAAAGCGGGCGGTTCAGGCAGGCATGCGGGTTGGCCCCGCCGGGGTTTCAGCCCCCCTTGGGGAGGTCCTGGTCGCCCGCCAGGGCGTCGAGGAACAGGTCGCCGACCTCGGCGACGCGACGCGCGATGGACTTGATCGTCCACCGGTCGGGTCGGAGGCGGGGATCGTCCAGCTCCTCCCAGGCGATCGGCGTCGACACCGGCGCCCCGCGCGCCGGTCGCAGCGAATACGGCGCGGCCAGGGTCTTGTTGATGATGTTCTGGGTGTAGTCGATGCGGATCTTGCCGGTGCGCCGAGCCACCTCCCATTGCCAGGTGATGCGGTCGGGCGCCACCTGGCCGATCGCCTTGCCGACCTCCTCGACCCAGTTGCGCACCACGGTGTAGTCGGGACCGCGGCGCAGGGGGACGTAGATCTGCAGCCCCGTCTGCCCGCTGGTCTTGACCACGCCGCGCATGCGGAAGTGGTCCAGCGCCGCCTTGACCAGCTTGGCGATGTCCACCACGTCGCGGAAGGTCGCGGGCTCGAACGGGTCCAGGTCGAACACGGCCCAGTCCGGCTGGTCCGGCGCGTCGATGCGCGAGTGCCACGGGTGCAGGTCGATGACCCCGGCGTTGGCCACCCAGCCCAGCGTGGCCACCTCGTTGACCACGATGTACGTCTTCGTCTTCTCGCCGTGGTACGTCCAGGAATCGATCCATGCCGGCGCGTGCGACGGCTTGTCCTTGCGCCAGAAGGACTTGCCCTCGATGCCGTCGGGGAACACCTGCATGGACAGCGGGCGCTCGCGCAGGTACGGCAGGAGAGACTCCGCCATGCGCACGTAGTAGGCGATCATGTCGCGCTTGGTGAGGCCGTCCTGCGGCCACAGCAGCTTGTCGAGGTTGGTGAGCGCGAGCCGGCGTCCGGCCACCTCCCAGTGCGCGTTGCCGTGGAGTGTGCGCAGCCGGCGCAGCGCCGAGTCGACGTCTGCATCGGACGGCGGCGCGTGTCCGGAGCGCGGTGCCGGATCGGCCAGCGCGGCATCCGTCGGAATCTCGCGTTCCGGCGCGGTGTCGGCGGGCGACAGGTCGGTGCGCAGGCCGGCGAACGCCGGGTGGCGCAATACCCCGCCGTTGGTCCAGCCCGCGAAACGGACCTCGCAGACCAGCTCAGGCTTCACCCAGGTCGCCGGTTCGGCCGTGCGTGGCGGCGGTTCCACCGCAGGCGCGTCGACGCGCAGCGCGCCGAGGCGGTCACGCAGGTCGCGCAGCATGCGCGCGTCGAAGCCGGTGCCCACCTGACCGCAGTGACGCAGGGCACCGTCGCGGAACACCGCGAGAATCAGCGCGCCCAGGTGCTCGCGGCGGCGTCCCTGTCCCGCGGTGTAACCGATGATCACGCACGACTGCGTGTGCCACGCCTTCACCTTCAGCCAGTCGCGACTGCGAATCCCCGGCTGGTACGGCGAGTCCGCCCGTTTGGCGACCATGCCCTCGGCGCCGCTGCGCCGCAGCTCCTCGAAGAAGCGCTCGCCGTCGTTCTCGACATGGTCGGCATACATGAGCACGGGCGATGGCGTGATCACGTCACGCAGCGTCTTCTTGCGGATGCGCAGCGCGGTGCGCGCGAGGTCGCGGCCGTCGAGCTCGAGGAGGTCGAAGGCCACATACACCGCCGGGTGTTCGCGCGCGGCGCGCTCGATGTCGGCGGCGCGGGTCACGTTGATGCGCGACTGCAGGCGTTCGAAGGACGGTACGCCGCGCTCGTCGAGCGCCACGATCTCGCCGTCGAGGACCGCGTCGCGCGCGCGCACGAAGCGCACCAGCGAGCGCAGCTCCGGGTACCGGCCCGTCTCGTCGCGCCCGCTGCGGCCCACGATGCGCATCTCGTCGCCGGCGATGGAGGCCAGCGCGCGCACGCCGTCGTACTTGAGCTCGAACAGCCAGCCCTCTCGCGAGAACGGTCCGGCGACCGGGGTGGCCAGCATGGGCGCGGGTGCCGGCCGCGGCTGGGCGCGCGCCGCCGGCCGCGCGGGTGAGGAGCGGCCGGGCTGGGCCCGCGCCGCTCGCCGCATCTCGCGAGGATCGCCGCCCTCGTCCGCGGCGATCTGGTCCAGGCTGCGGCCAGTCTTGACTGAAACATCCAGGCTGTTGGCGTCGAACCCCTCGACAACGGCTTCGTCGCGCTTCTTGATCATCAGCCAGTTGCGGGCCGGCTCGCGGCTGCCGCCGTACTGCGCCCCGCGGGCGCCGGTGTTGACCAGCGCGTACTCGCCGTTGAGCTTCTGGCCGGACAGCCTGAGCTTGAGGTCGCCCTTCTTGAACGACGCCTCGTAGTTCTCCGCCGACTCGCGCACCCACTCGAACGTGCCGATGTCCCACAGCTGCACGGTGCCGGCGCCGTATCCGGACGGGATGACGCCCTCGAAGTCGCCGTAGTCGACGGGATGGTCCTCGGTCATCACCGCCAGGCGTTTGATAGCAGGGTCGAGGGTCGGGCCGCGGGTCACCGCCCACGACAGCAGCACGCCGTCGTGCTCCAGGCGGAAGTCGAAGTGCAGCCGGGTGGCGCGATGGCGCTGCACGCAGAACCGCCGTCCGTGCGGCAGTGAGTCCCAGGCCGACCGGCCGCGCCGCTTCGCGGCGGCGGTTTCGCCGCTCGGCTCCGGAGTGCGCGTGAAGTCCCGCTTGCGCCGGTACTCCTCGAGCGCCACGGACTACCCCGCGCGGCAGCGGCCCGACGCGAGCACGCCGCCTGCGATGCCGTCCACAGCAGTGATGCTAACCCCCTCGGCCCAGAGGTCTCCAAGGGGTCTGAAATGGGCCCGGAAATGGTAGAATGGACAGCGTTCCGAGTGTCCGTTTTTCACGCATTCCCGCGCTGGAGAAACGGGTTTCGCTCACCACTGCCAGAAGCCGCCAACGTCATCCCGGAGCAGCACCGATAACCGACACAGCGCGCCGTCGCGACACGTACAGCGCCGAGCAGATCCAGATCCTGGAAGGGCTCGAGCCAGTACGCCGCCGGCCGAGCATGTACATCGGCTCGACCGATGTGCGCGGCCTCCATCACCTCGTCGTCGAACTGGTCGACAACAGCATCGACGAGGCACTCGCCGGCTATTGCGACACCATCATCGTGACCCTGCACGCGGACCGGTCCGTGTCCGTGCTCGACCTCGAGGTGGTGCTGACCAAGCTGCACGCCGGCGGCAAGTTCGGCGGCGGCGGCTACAAGGTGTCGGGCGGTCTGCACGGTGTCGGCCTCTCCGTCGTCAACGCGCTCAGCGAGCGCCTCGAGGTCGAGGTGTACCGCGCCTCGCAGGTGCACCACCAGGCGTACACGCGCGGCGTGCCCGACGGGCCGGTCGCGGCCAGCGGCGAGAGCGAGAAGCAGGGCACGTACGTGCGCTTCTGGGCGGACCCGCAGATCTTCCCGGAGATCGAGTTCTCCTGGGAGACGGTGGCCGGGACGCTGCGCCACTACGCCTTCCTCAACAAGGGCATCACGATCATGCTGCGCGACGAGGCGCGGTCGGTGACGCACACCTTCCATTTCGAGGGCGGCATCCAGTCTTTCGTCAGGTTCCTCAACGCCAACCGCAACGTGGTCAACGCGCGGCCGATGTACGTCGAGCGAGAGATCGAAGGCAACGTCGTCGAGATCGCGCTGCAGTATCAGAACACCGCCTTCACCGAGCACGTGCTCGCCTTCGCCAACAACGTCCATACCGAGGAGGGCGGCTCGCACGTCACCGGTTTCCGCAGCGCGCTGACGGCGACGCTCAACAAGTACGCGCGCAAGGCGAGCATCCTCAAGGAGCAGGACCCCAACCTGACCGGCGAGGACGTGCGCGACGGGCTCACCGCGGTGATATCGGTGAAGCTGCTCGAGCCGCAGTTCGAGGGTCAGACCAAGACCAAGCTGGGCAACAGCGAGGTGGCCGGCCAGGTCTCCATGGTGCTGAGCGATGCGCTCATGCAGTACCTGGACGAGAACCCCGGCGACGGACGGCGCATCATCGAGCAGTCCCTCACCGCGGCACGCGCTCGCCAGGCGGCGGCCAAGGCGCGCGACCTGGTCCAGCGCAAGGGGTTGCTCGAATCGTCGGCACTGCCCGGCAAGCTGGTCGACTGCCGCGAGCGCGACCCGGCCCACTGCGAGATCTTCATCGTCGAGGGACAGTCGGCGGGCGGCTCGGCCAAGGGTGCGCGTGACGGGCGCAACCAGGCCATCCTGCCGCTGCGCGGCAAGATCCTCAACGTCGAGAAGGCGCGCGCGGACAAGATTCTCGGCAACGAGGAGATCAAGAACCTCATCACCGCGCTGGGCGCCGGCTTCGGCGAGACGCTCAGCCTCGAGAAGCTGCGCTATCACCGCATCGTGCTCATGGCCGACGCCGACGTCGACGGCTCGCACATCCGCACGCTGCTGCTCACCTTCTTCTGGCGGCACCTGCGTCCGCTGGTGGAGAACGGGCACGTGTACCTGGCCCAGCCACCGCTGTACAAGGTGGAGAGCAAGGGTCGCAACAAGCGCACCGTCTACGCGTACAGCGACTCGGAGCGGGATGCGAAGGTCAAGGAGCTCGGCCGCGACTCCGAGGTCTCCCGCTACAAGGGCCTCGGCGAGATGAACCCGGACGAGCTCTGGACCACCACCATGGACCCGGCCAAGCGCGTGCTGCTGCAGGTCGCGGTGGAGGACTCGCTCAAGGCTGACGACATCTTCGACCGGCTGATGGGGTCCGACGTGGAGCCCCGCAAGCGCTTCATCCAGACGCACGCCAAGAGCGTGCGCAACCTGGACATCTGATGCCGCTGCCGGTTGCCGTCGATGTCATGGGCGGTGACAACGCGCCGGCGGAGATCGTGCAGGGCGCGCTGCGCGCCGCGCACGAGGGGATCGCCGTATCGCTGGTCGGCCAGCGCGAGCAGATCGACCCCTTGCTGGGCGGCGCGCAGCTCGAGGTGGTGGACGCGCGCGAGGTGGTCGAGATGCACGAGCATCCTGCCGGCGCGGTGCGCGCCAAGCGGGATTCGTCGATCGTGCGCGCCGCCGAGCTGGTGGCCGGCGGCAAGGCAGGCGCGCTGGTGAGCGCCGGCAACAGCGGCGCCACCCTGGCTGCCGCGCTGTTCGCCCTGAAGCGCATCGCCGGCGTCGCCAGGCCGGCCATCGGTGCGTCGTTCCCCAGCGAGTCCGGGCAGACCTTCGTGCTCGACGTCGGCGCCAACACCGACTGCAAGCCCGAATGGCTGGCCCAGTTCGCGCTCATGGGACACGTGTACGCGCGCGAGATGCTGGGCATCGATGCGCCTCGCGTCGCGCTGCTCAGCAACGGCGAGGAATCCGAGAAGGGCTCGGAGCTGGTGCAGGCTGCGCACACCCTGATCGCGGCGATGCCGGTGCAGTTCACGGGCAACGTCGAGGGCAAGGACATCTTCCGCGGCGCGTGTGACGTAGTCGTCACCGACGGCTTCACCGGCAACATCGCGCTCAAGGTGGCCGAGGGCGTCGGGGAGTTCCTCTTCGCCAGCATCAGCCGCGAGGCGCGCACGTCGTTAGGCGGCAAGCTGGGCGGCGCGCTGCTGCTCGGGGTGGCGGGCGAGGTGGTGATCGCCCACGGGCGGTCGGATGCGGAGGCCACGCTGAACGCCATCCGCGTGGCGGCGCGCGCGCGCGAACGCGGCGTCTCCGGCGTCATCGCGCGCGCCGTGTCGAAGACGCCGTCGCCGCAACCCGCGCAGCCCACCGGAGTGTCGGCGTAATGGCCGTCTTCGAACCCGGGCAGATCCACCCGATCGAGCTCGAGCAGGAGATGCGCGCCTCCTACATGGATTACGCGATGAGCGTGATCATCAGCCGCGCCCTGCCCGACGTGCGTGACGGGCTCAAGCCGGTGCAGCGGCGCATCCTCTGGGCCATGCTCGACCAGGGCATGACGGCCGGAGCGCGCTACAAGAAGTGCGCCGCCATCGTCTGCGAGGTGATCAAGAACTACCACCCGCACGGCGACGCGCCCGTGTACGACACCCTGGTCCGCCTGGCCCAGGACTGGGTGATGCGCTATCCGCTCGTCGACGGTCAGGGCAACTTCGGCTCCGTCGACGGCGACCCTCCCGCGCACCAGCGTTACACCGAGGCGCGCATGACCGCGATCGCCATGAGCCTGCTCGAGGACATCGAGAAGGAAACGGTCGACTTCGGCCCGAACTACTCCAACGATCCCGACGTGCGCGAGCCGCTGGTGCTGCCTGCCCTGATGCCCAACCTGCTCGTCAACGGAGCGAGTGGCATCGCGGTGGGCATGGCCACCAACATCCCGCCCCACAACCTCGGTGAGGTGTGCGACGCGGCCATCCGCCTCATCGACGACCCGGAGGCGACCACAGAGGACCTCATCCGCATCGTGCGCGGGCCCGACTTCCCCACCGGCGGCATCATCTACGCGCGCGACATCGCCACCGCGTACGGCACGGGCCACGGCCGCATCGTCATGCGTGCGCGAGTGGACTTCGAGGAGTCGAAGTCAGGGCGTGAGCAGATCATCGTGCACGAGCTCCCCTACCAGGTGAACAAGGCTCGCCTGGTGCAGACCATCGCCGAGCTGGTCAACGACCGCAAGCTGGAGGGGATCGCCGACCTGCGCGACGAATCCGGCCGCGACCAGAAGACGCGACTGGTCATCGAGCTGAAACCCACCGCGCGGCCGTACACGGTGCTCAACAACCTCTACAAGCACTCACAGCTGCAGATGACCTACGGCGCGCTGATGCTGGCCATCGTCGACGGGCGCCCGCAGGTGCTCGGCCTGAAGGCGCTGCTGCAGCACTACATCGACCACCGCCGCAGCGTGGTGACACGGCGCACCCGGCACGAGCTGGAGCGCGCCAAGGATCGCGCCCACATTCTCGAAGGGCTGATCAAGTGCCTCGACCACATCGAGGAGGTGATCGCGATCATCCGCGGCGCCAGCGACGAGAAGTCGGCGCAGGCGGCGCTGGAGCAGCGCTTCGAGCTGACCGAACGGCAGTCCAAGGCGATCGTCGACCTGCGGCTGGGGCGGCTCACCCGGCTGGAGAGCGGCAGGCTGCGCGAGGAATACGAGGAGCTGATCAAGCGCATCGCGCAGCTCGAGGACATCCTGGCCAACCCCCGCCTCATCGACGGCATCGTCAAGGACGAGATCACCGGGCTGCGCAAGAAGTTCGCCGCGCCCCGCCGCACCGAGATCCGCCTCGACGAGGTGGAGATGAACGAGGAGGACCTCATCCCGCAGGAGCAGGTCTTCGTCACCCTCACCCACCGCGGCTACGTCAAACGGCTGCCCCTGGATGCGTACAAGTCGCAGCGGCGCGGCGGCAAAGGCGTGGTGGGTGCGCGGCGCTCGACCGACGAGGACTACATCGAGCACTCCACGACCGCGAGCACGCACAGCGACATGCTGTTCTTCACCAACCGCGGGCGCGTCTTCCGCATCCGCACGCACGAGATCCCCGACGTCAAACGGCAGGCGAAGGGCATCCCCGTCATCAACCTGATCGAGGTCGAGCAGGGCGAAGTACCTGGTGATGGTGACCAAGCTCGGCCAGATCAAGAAGACGCCGGCGGCGGCCTACGCGTCGGTGCGGCGCAACGGCCTCATCGCCATCAACCTGCAGGACGGCGACGAGCTCAACTGGGTGCGCCGGTCGTCGGGCGGCGACCAGGTGCTCGTGGTCACGCGCCAGGGCAAGGGCTCGCGCTTCACCGAGAAAGAGGTGCGCCCGATGGGGCGCGACACCATGGGTGTCGGCGCCATCCGGCTGCGCAAGAGCGACGAGGTCGCCGGCTTCGACATCGTCAATCCCAACGGGCACGTGCTCGTGGTCACCGAGAACGGCTTCGGCAAGCTCACGCCGATGACCGACTACCCGGTGAAGAGCCGCAACATCCAGGGCGTGTACACGGTCGATCAGACGGCGATTCCGAAGATCGGCGAGATCGTCGGCATGCGCGTGGTCGAGGACCTCTCCGAGGAGCTGATGGTCATCTCGACCAACGGCCAGGTGATCCGCATCCCCCTCGAGGAGGTGCGCATCTCCGGCCGCCAGACCCGGGGCGTGATCATCATGCGGCTCGACGACGGCGATCGAGTTGCCTCTTTCGCGGGTGTGGGCGCGGCCGGTTCCTTCGACGCGTGACGCCGCTCCGGCTGCGTTGACCCGCAAGTTTTGGGCTGTTTGACGCTTTCTAGTGTTGTAGGCGCGTGTGGCGGGACCCGCGAAAGCCCTCAGCATCTGCTGCCAGCCGGGAGTGGGGGAAATGAGCACAGGAACGGATCGGCTCCGCAAGCGAACGCTCGCGCTCGGCCTCGCCGTGCCCTTCGCCCTGGCGATGGCGCCATGCCCGGCGGCCGCCGCGCTGCATGTTCACGTGCACCAGACAGCACCAATCCACGTGCATATCGAGGCTCCCAAGCATGTGGACGCGCACCACGTGAAGGGCACGAAGCTGCCCGCGGCGACCGGCACTGTCCTCGGGCCGCCCGCCCCGGCGCCAGCCGCCGTGAGCGGCGTCCTCGCCATCACCACTGCGGTGCTGGCCCCGGCCGGCTCCATTCACGCCCACACCAGCCGGCAGCACCAAGCTGCGGCGGCTGTGCTCACCGTGGCGACGGCCGTTCGCGCCCCGCAGGCGGTCGCCTCTGGCGCGGGTGCCGCGCCCGCCGGGACCGGCCGCCCAACCGTCACGGCTGATCGCGACCCGCTCTCGGCGGTCGTCGAGCCACCCGTCGTCCCCGGATCCCTGTCGATCGGCCAGGCCGGCAGTCCGCTGCCCGCCAATGTCCCCTTCTCCTGGTTCTCGCTGATCGCCGTCGTGAACGTGCTGATCGTCCTGGCCGTGGTCAGGCGCCGCGGCGCCGTCCGCCGCTAGCCGTCAAGGCGCCGCGCGGAGGCCCTTTCAGCCACTCAGCGGGAACCGGCGGTCCAGACGCCAGGGCGACCACTGGCCCTTGTGCCAGAGCTCGACGTGCCCGGCCCGAAAGCTCAGCGGCAGATGCGCGGCGACCCGTGCGTGCGGGCGGCGGGCGCGCCAGCCCTTGGCGATCGTCACGTGGGGAACTGCTGCGTCGAAGAGCCCGCCGTAGCGCGGGTACTCGGGCCAGGTCCGCTCCAGGTCGCTGATGACTGCCACGAACGGCTCCGCAGGCTCCGGCTGCAGGTACAGGATGCCGGGGAAGGTGGCCAGCCTGGCGAGCCGGAAGGTGAACGAGGGATGCCTGCTGAGCACAGCCTCGATCGAGGACATGAGGTCCTCATCGAACGCTCGGGGCGCAACGAACGGGTACAGCAGCGTCACGTGCAAGGGCACCGCTGGCCAGACGTGACGCGCCATCCCCGGCAGCTGCCGGAGCACGCCCCGAGGCAGCGTAATGGGCACCAGAAGCACGCTGTGGCCGCCCGACGAAGTGTTGCCGGCCACGCGCCGCGCCGACACCACGGGGCTCACTGGGCGCTGCCTGAAGCCGGCGCGGGGGCAGCCCCGGAGACGTGCTGGTTGAGGCGAACCAGGTCCCTGCCGTCGACGGGACGGTGCGGGTAGCCGGCGTGCAGCCTTCGCTGCAGGCGCTCGCTGAGGCACGGCACGGGCCGGCCGGCGATCAGGCCCATCGCGAACGGCGGGGCATTTGCGTCCGAGTGGTCGAACGGCGGCGCCTCGAGGTCGACCGGCAGCAGGTCGATGCTGCGCCCGTCCTCGCCGGCGAAGCGCATCCGCCGCGGCACGAGCGTCGCGGTGCGG
Source organism: Chloroflexota bacterium (assembly GCA_005879785.1). Lineage (GTDB taxonomy): Bacteria > Chloroflexota > Dormibacteria > Aeolococcales > Aeolococcaceae > CF-165. The sequence continues at coordinate 20,331 of VBJV01000045.1, read as the reverse complement.
CGCTCCATCAGATACTCCAGCCCCAGGCTGCAGATGACGCGATGCGCGGTACCGACGATCCACGGGTCGTCGGCGATGATCAGGTCGAGGTCGCCGTGCCGCCGTGACTGGCGGCCGATGAGCGCGTCGACCCCCCAGCCGCCTCCGATCCAGCCCTGTATCCCCGCCCCGGCACAGGCCTGAAGCACGCCGAGCACATCGGTGGCGCTCATCTCCAGGAAGGGCATCATCAAGCGGGTGACCAGCCGCGAGTCGCACGCCAGCCGCATGGGCGAGCGCGCGAGCCGGCGGTAGCCGTGCCGCACCAGCCGGCGGGCGCGCTCATCCATCGGGGAACTCCGCGACGAGCTGGTACACCTTCGCCGGTCCGCTGGCGAACACCGGCCTGAAGTCCGGGGAGGCAGCCAGGGCCGCCTCGAGCTGGCCCGTCCACCCGGGTGGGACCAGGCCGTAGTAACGCAGGTAGTTGGCTTGACTGGGGCTCAGCACCAGGTACCGGGCACTGCCGTGCGGCGCCGCCAGCAGCTGCTCGACGTGCGAGAGGTCGCGAGGCCCGAAGCGATGGCCCAGCAGCGCCCTGTCGAGCGTGAGCGTGGTGGGTGGGTCGCCCACGCTCATGTCCGCATAGCGCGCGTCGAGGCGCGCCGGCGAGTTGGCGGCCACGAACCCGACGATGGAACCGGCCGGCGCGTGCGCGCCCGTCCACTGGTTCACGGCAACGTCGTCGGGAGTGACGAAGTTCACCGACTCGTGGCCGTAGTAGGCGAAGAGGAAGGGGATGCCGACGGCCAGCGTCACGCCCGCCAGGACCATGCGCCGTCGCGCCTGCAGGCGCAGACGCGCGAGCGCGCCGGCACCGGCCAGGACCGCGGCTGCGGCGAGGAAGCAGAGCCACGGCAGCGCGAAGAGATAGGCGCGAAGCATCGCCTCGCCGCCGTACGACTGGGCGGCTCCCACCAGGAACGGAGCCACCGCCAGAGCGGCCACCGCGATGTCCCAGTGCCGGGCCCTGAGCCGCATCACCGCACCGACCACCGCCAGCGCAACGACCAGTGCGACGACCAGGCTCTCGCTGAGGCGCACCAGCGCAGCCCCTGGAGCCTCGCCGTACGACGCACCGGGCGGCGCGGCAGTTGTGGCCAGATCTGGACTGAACAGCTGGAAGTGCGCCGACACGAACGGCCAGGCCAGCAGCAGCCAGGCCACCACGGCCTGCGTCATCTGCAGCGGTATCCACGCGGAACGGCACCAGCGCAGCGCGGTCAGGGCGGCGACCAGCGCGCAGAGCATGAAGGGCGTGAGCTGATGGCTGACCACGGTCGCCAGGAAGCACACGCCGCCCACCGCCAGCGCCGCCAGCGGCACCAGGGGCGCCGCCGGACGCGACTCGGTGACGCTGCGTCCCTCGATCACGCGCCGCTTCAGCCGCATCACCAAGCGCGCCATACGCGCGCCGATCCACGAGCCGGTTCGCCCGTTGCGCGGCGAGCAGCGCAGCACGACACCGATGACGATGAGGCCCTCGAAAAAACCGAAGGCCTGTGGGGACAGGTAATCCTGTCCAACCCAGTTGGCCCAGACGAAGATCCAGCAGGCAATCCAGATGTGCCGCATCTGCTGGGTCAGCCCCCGCAGGGCGAACACGAGTGCGGCGACGTTGGCGAGCTCGAAGAACACCGGTGCCCAGGCTGCGTAGTTGATGGGCTTCCAGCCCGCAACTGCGCTGAACCATGCGTTCAGGGCGAAGAATCCAGGCCAGTTCTGATAGATGTCGACGGCGACGTTGTTGGTGCCGTGCACGGCGATGTAGTCGATGACCCCAAGGTGCTTGTAGAGCCACGTGTAGCGCGGCTCCGGATACAGCGCCGCGGTGGTCCCGTGCAGCACGAGAACGAGCAGCGCGATGTACATGGCGAGGATCCACTGCCGCGGCTGCAGCTTCATGACGGCCACAGCGAAGCCGGCCAGCAGCAGGCCGAGAGCGACGTAGTAGGTGACCGGCAGCGTGGCCACGAGCCCGATACCGGAGAACGAGCCGACGGTCACCTGCGGGAGCGCGAGCAGCCACACGACGAACGCGGCGCACAGCGCCAGCGGGTGCACCAGCTGCGCGCGTGTCACCCGTCGGCGTTCGCTTGCCTGTGGCACCACGCGTGGTCTCGCCGCCGGCCGGCGGGCGGGCCTGGTACCCCATGCGGGCCGCACCGATCCCATCCACGGAGCGATCGCCGCGGTGAGCAGCAGCGTGTAGACAACGAGCGCGTTGGCGCGGGCCCGCGCACGCCGCATTGCGGCCCGGCGCGGCATGCTGCGCCCGTTGCTGATCCAGAAATGACGCATGAGCGCCACGAAGCTCAGCTCCGCCAGCAGCACGGTGGCAATCCCGAGGTTGCGGAAATGGATCGTGAGCATCAGCTGCGCGAGCAGCGTCACGCTCGCCAGGCTGGCCCCGACGACGAGCGCGATCTCCGCGGCCGGGCTGCGCAGCCGGACGACCGCAGCCACAGCGCACCCGGGCGCCAGGCAGAAGAACAGCAGCGTCACCGGTCCGCGCAGCACGGGTGGCGCACCGGTCGCCAGCAGCAGCGGCGTGAGCACGCACAGCAGCGCGGCCAGTCCGTACAGCGCCGTGCGGCCGCCGTCGCTCTGCAGCCTGCTCCAGCGACGCATCAGCGATCCCCGGCCGCGACCGCCGTGGCAGCGAGCAGCGGCACGGGCTGCGACGACCAGGCCTGCGGCGCGTCGCCGGGCGTGCGCAGCAGCCGCAGCATCGGTACGAGCACCGCGACGGCCACCGTGGCGTGTGCGATCAACCAGGCCAGGGCGACGCCGTCGAGGCCCATCGGCCTGGCCAGGACCACCGCCAGCGGCAGGAGGATCACGGCCAGCCCGCCATACGCGGCGAGCAGCCAGCCGGTCCTGCGCCGCACACGCGCGATCGCCGTGAACAATGAGATCACCGCTCTGAAGCCGCCCGCAATGACCAGCAGGCGCAGCACGCCTCCGGCGCCGGTGGCGTACTCGGGACCGAAGGGAGCGAGTATCAGCGGAGCGGCCGCGTAGAGCACGACGCCGCCGAGCACCAGCCAGAGCAGGAAACGCCGCGCCACCTGCCTGGTCAGCGCGGCCAGCCTGCGCTCGTCCATGACTCCTTCCACCATGAGCGACGTGCTCACGTTGACGAAGAGGAGGTTGAACGCGGTGACGACGGTGAAGGCGATGTAGAAGTACGCGTTCGCCTGGCTGCCGAGCATGACCACGACGAGAACGGGCAGCAGCCACGTGGTGAGCTGGTTGAAGATGGTGGCGAGGTAGTCGGGGATCACAAACCTCAGCAGGGGAGCGCCGCGCAGTGGAGCGTGGCCGGCGGACTCGCGCGGCGACCGCTCGTGTGCGGGGATGACCCTCCGGAAGAGCAGGATGTTGACCACGATCACGAGCACGACGACGGGGCCGACCCACGCCACGAAGACCGCATGGCCGAAACCGGCGGCGATCAGCACGGGCAGGGCGGCGAGCTTGAGCAGACCGTAACCGGCGTTCTCGGCGGGAACCCACGGCGCACGATGCAGCGCGGTGAGCACGTAGTCCTGCAGGGCGAACACCGCCCACAACGACATGTGGCCTTTGTGATCGTCGCGCCGGCGCGACGATCACAAAGGCCACCGCGACGAGCAGCGAAGCCGCCAGGCTGATCGCATACGCCGCGGCGACCATGAGCGCGCTTCTCCGTCGCGTCACCGGGAGAAAGCGCGTCAGCACGGTGCCCAGGTCGAGCTGGCACACAACGGTCAGCACCATCAGCACCGCGATCAGCGCGCTGTCCTGTCCGAGCTCCACCGGCGGTGCCAGCCTGGCTGCCACCAGCCAGAAGGCCAGGCCGAGAATCGACGTCAGCACCACGTTGGCCATGAGGCTGTAGGCGCTTCGCGACAGCGGCTCGGCCAGAGCCTGCTGCACGCGCGTGTTGAGCGGCCTGGGCAGGGTCATCGCGCCGTCAGCGCTCGCGACGCACGCCGGCTGACGAAGTAGGCACTCGGGCCGGTGAGCAGGCCGACCAGCTCCAGCAGCGCCAGCTGGCGCGGATAGTCATTCTGCCGCCTGGCATTCTTCGGCGAGGCCGGATCGAGGAGGTAGCGCAGCCCGACCGGCACGCGGCCGAGAAAGTCACGCCGCTGCGTGCCGGCCAGCTGTTTGGCGAGCAGCGCGCCGAGACCCCTGCCGTAATGCAGCAGCTGGTAGCGCAGCTCCGGGACCGAGGTGTGGTGCCGGTGCCAGAGCAGCGCCGAAGGCTCGTAGACCAGGGTGTGGCCGCGCAGCATCAGGCGCAGGAAGACGTCGAGGTCCTCACCGCCGGATGCGCTTGTCCCACCTCCGAGCGCGACGTCGAACCCACCGATGTCGCGGGCCACGCGCGTGCGCAGCGCCATGTTCGCGCCGGACCCGAAACGGCCGGCGGTGTACGGGAAGAGCGGGTCCACGGTGCGGCGGGTGTGATCGAACACGACACGGCGATAGCCCTTGGCAAACCCGCCGTACTGCTCCAGCCAGAGCTGTGCCGGTGTCTCCAGCTCGAGCGGGAGGATGAGACCGGTCACACATGACGCCAGCGGCTGCTCCACGAACGCCAGCGCGAGATGAGCGAGCCAGTGACGGTCGACCAGCACGTCGTCGTCGACGAAGGCGACGATCGCTCCGCGGGCGTTCGCCAGGCCGCGGTTGCGCGCGCGTGACGTGCCGGGCTTGGGCTCCTCGAGATAGCGGATGCGCGCCTCCCCGGGGAACGCCGCCTCGAGCGCCGCCGCTGTTTGTGACGATGCCGGCCGGTTCTCGACGACGATCACCTCGCGCGGCGGGGTGCTCGACGCGAGGATCGTTTGCAGACAGGGGATCAGCGTGCGCGTGCGGTTGCACGTCGGCACCACCACGCTCACGTCGGCAAGGCCGCCACTCTCGCGTCGCGCCTCGTGCCGGCAGGGCGCCAGCCGGGTGGCGAAGCGGCCGTCCAGCGGCAGCCCGGAGGGACGGGGCATGCCGTCCGCGCGCATATGCTCGGCGATGTCGTCGCCGAAGTGCTCCCAGATCATCGCCGAGAGCTGCGCGCTGTCGAGGCCGCCGCTGGGCAGGCCCGTGCTGATCATCCCCAGCGGCTGGCGGTGCAGGCGCACCAGCAGCTGCAACGAGCGGTACTGCAGTCCGCCGAGACGCTGGGGCACCGCGACGTGCGTGCTGCCCGCGGTGAGCTCGAGCTGGCGGACGAGGACGGGGCTCTGACTCATGAGGACCGGGACCTTGCGGCGCGCCGCCAGCGCCGGAGCTGCCGGTACCCTCGCGTGCGCCACAGCTCGCCGCGCGGCGCCATCCGCAATGTGCCGTCGAGCGCGGCGCGCACCGTGGCCGTGGAGGTGTGCGCCTCGATGGTCACTCGCGCCAGCGCGAACACGTCGTCGCCGCTGTGGGAAAGCGCGTTCTTCACCGCGACCGCGGAGGTGTACCCCGCGTCGCGCACTGCGGCCACGGACCGGTGGTCGTGACTGCCGTGCGGATATGCGAACGACAGCGTGCGCGCCTGGGCAATCTCCTCGAGCACCGAGCGCGAGCCGGATGCCTCGGCGCGGAGCTCGTCGTCCGCCAGCTCGTCCATCCGGCGATGGCTGATGCCGTGGGCGCCGACCTCGATGAGCGGCCCGCAGCTGCTCAGCTCGCCGACGTCCGCCGTGGTCAGCATGCCGGCGCGGTCGAGGAAACCCGTCGTGATGTATGTCGTCGACGCGATCTCGCAGCCGGCGAGCATGCTCGCAGCCGCGATCGTGTCGCGGTAGCCGTCGTCGAAGGTGATCGCCATCGGGCGCGCCGGCAGCGGGCGCGCGCCGCGCAGCGCCTCGGCGAGTTGGGTGATGGTGAGCGGTGTGCGACGCGACTCGACCATGGCGGTGACGTGCTCGAGGAAGGCATCGGGCGTCACCGTCCAGCGACGCAGGTACGGTTCGCTCTGCTCGGCGATCGAGTGATACATGAGGATCGGGATGACGTGGATCGCCTCGCGCGGCGGTGCGATGCGGGTGCGCTCGGGGCAGCTAGCGACCGCCATCGGAGCTCCTCGCATGCCGCGGCGACAGCGATGAGGCGGCGTAGCCGGTGGCGGTCGCCGCAAGCCCCGCGCCGATTGCAGCAGCGCGCAGCAGGCCGCTCAGCTCACCCGACAGCGCCTGCCTGACGCCGCGCATCACAGCGCTCGGAAGGACCCTGGTCACGTACGCCCACTCGCTGGACAGCGCATCGTGCTTGCCGACTGCGCTGGATACGAGCGCTTTGGAACGCCCCTCCGCGTAGCAGCGACCGACGAAATATCGCCAGCGGGCGCGGTCGGGATCGACGCGGTGCTGCACGCTCGCGCCCGGCACGTAGAGGAGCACACCGTCCGGCACGCTGCGCTGCAGGCGGATCGAGAACTCGGTCTCCTCGCAGCCCATCCGGTCGGCGCCGGACCGGCCCAGGCCGTTGCTGAACGTGCCGGCTCGCTCGAACGCCGATCTGCGGAATGACATGCAGGCGCCGATCGGATTGCGCACGCGTGCCGTGGTCAGCGGCATGCCGGTGTAGCTGCAGCCGACCACCCAGTCGAACTCGGCGGGGAACCAGCGCGGCCGCGCGGCCGGCCAGAGCGGCACCGCGGCGCCGCCGGTCCCGAGCACGTGAGGCTCCGCATACGGCTCGAGGAGCCGCTGCAGCAACCGGCGATCTGCGACGGCATCGTCGTCGATGAACACGACGACGTCGCGACTCGCCGACCGCAACGCCGTGTTGCGCGCTCCGGCCAGACCGGCGCTCTCGTCGTTGGCCACCACCAGCGCGGACGCGAACGCCCCCCGAGCGCGGCGCAGCAGCGCCGGGTTGTGGTCGACGACGACGATGATCTCGTCCGCGGGATGGCTCTGGTGCTCGATCGATGCGACGGCATCACACAACAGCGTCCAGCGGCGCTCGCTGTGCGTGCAGATGACGACGGAGACCGATGGCGGCTCCGCATCGATGCGAGTCGCGAGTGCGACCGATGCGCTCATGCCGCCGCTGTCGCCATGCACGTGCATGGGACCGAGAGATGCTCGACGCATGCGTGAGGTGTCGTGTCGACCGCGAACATGGGCGCCGCCGAGCTGCGCGCAGCCGCGCGCCGGCGGTGCTCCTGAGCGATGACGCCGAGGACGCGCAGGCCGTCGCGGACGGCGTTCAGGTTGCTGACGCCATGAATGCGTTCGTATTCCATGCTGGGGACCTCGACGACCTTGAGGCCCGAGTTCGCGACGCGCACGTTGATGAGCGTCTCCACCTCGAAGCCGTCGCCCCACGGCGCCGTCGCGGCCGCCGCGCGCGGGTCGTCTGCGACACCCAGCGCGGGCAGCAGGCTGCGCCAGAACGCGTTGTAGCCATAGCAGAGGTCGGTGTACGAGGTGCCGTACAGCCCATTGACGATCCCGCACAGCACCCGGTTGCCCTGGCGCCGCAGCGGCGTGATGTCGCTGCTGCCACCGCCGCGCATGAAGCGCGATCCCTTGGCGAAGTCCGCGCCGTCGAGCAATGCAGCGACGAACGTCGGAATCTCAGCCGGATCGGTGGACCCGTCCGCGTCGAGGAAGACGATGACGTCGCCGCGGGCTGCGCGAAAACCGCACTCGAGCGCATTGCCCTTGCCGCGACGGGTCTGCGGAATCACGCGCACGTCCGGCAGCAGGCGGCGCGCCTCGCGGCAGCTGGCATCGCGCGAGCCGCCGTCGACGAGGATGACCTCGAACGCCGCCTCGGGGACCCTGGGCAGAACGTGCGGCAGGTTGCGCGCCTCGTTCAGCATCGGGATGACGACACTCGTGCGCGCCTCGCGCATGGCTGCTGCGTCCGGTGCCCGGCCGATTCCTCCCCTCACCTGCGCCCCCCTTCCTCGCGCCCGCCCTTCCTATCTCCGTGCCGTCACGGCCTCCCCGGCTCCGTCCGCGCGGCAACACAACGACTATATGTGTAACGGATCAAACACGCCATACCCTTCGAGCGCGTCCGAACTCGACGAAGCGGGGCGCTCAGCTACGGCTGGCCGACGAAGACCACCGGCACGGCCACGTCGCGCTCGGACGGGTCCAGCGGCAACCCGATGAAGGTGACCTGGCCCGGCCCGGCGCACGGGAGCACCAGGCTGGTCGGAATCTCCTGCTGCCCGTAGCGGATGAAGCTCACGAACGTGGAGGCAGGAGGCGCAGCCGGCGGCGGGAGGCCGAAGAACCCGCCGATGGATGTGGCCCGGGTGCCGGTGTAGCCGGCGCCCGGCGTCTTGCGGGTGACCTTGCGGACAGCGATGGTCTGGCCGCCGAACGGATGGCCGGTCTGCCCGGGCAGGATCGGCCCGAAGCAGGCCATCAGGATCGTGGCCGGGTTGGGGACGCCAGGCGACCCGTTGATGCCGGCCGTGAAATGCTGCCGCGGCTTGACCGGCGGGCTGCCGCCGGCCGACACCCCGTGCTCCGCCGGCAGCACGGCGGCCGAGGCCAGGGCGACCGCCAAGACGACCCGGCGCGCGCCGAGCCTCGAGAGGGGCGCGGCCTAGCCCTTACCGATCTTGAAGATCTTGGTCCCGCACACAGGGCAGGTCCCGGTGACGGCGGGCTTGCCGTTCTTCATCGTGATGGACTGGGCGTCTTTGATATCTCGTTGGGTTTTGCATTTCAGGCAGTAGCCGGTGGCCATGTCAGCTCCTCTGGGTGGTGGGTTTCAGGTCGGCGGGCGCTGCCCCCCGGCGAGGTTGGGGGCATTCTAACCACACCCTGGCTGAATTGGAGCTGAATTCAGACCGGGGCCGCCGTCGTGGCCAGGTGAGTCCGAAAAAAGGCCACCGTCCGGTCCCAGGCCAGCTGGGCCGCCTCCGGTTTGTACACCTCGGGGCGGTCGTCGTTGAAGAAGGCGTGGTCGGCCCCCTCGTACCAGAAGAGCTCAACGATCAGCCCGGCGTCGCGGAGCTGCGTCTCCAGCTCCTGGACCTGCTCCTTCGTGTAGGCCCCGTCGTTGCTGGCGAAGTGGCCGAGGACCGCGCCGCGGATCCGCGTGTAATCCGTCTGCGGCTGGCCGGTCGCCTTGAAGTAGGGCAGGTACGGATAGAAGGGCACGACGGCGCCGAACACCTCGCTGAGCGACGCAGCATGGAGTGCCAGCGCGCCGCCGAGGCAGAACCCCGTGATGCCCACCTCATCACCGGCGGTCCGCTCGCTGTCTGCCAGCCAGCGGGCAGCGCCGAGCATTTCTCGGGCAGCCACGTCGAGCTGCAGCGCCATCAGCTGCTTGCCTGCCTCGTCGGGCTCGCGCAGCGACACCGTGGTGCCGTGGTAGAGATCGGGCGCGAGCGCCACGAAGCCGTCGGCAGCGAACCGATCGCAGACATCGCGGATGTGCTCCACCAGCCCCCAGTACTCCTGGATGACGATCACGCCCGGGCCACGGCCGCTGCTCGGCGTGGCCAGGTAGCCGGCGCTGGTGTGTCCGTTGCTCGGAAATTCGACCATCTCACCCACGGGCCGTCCCTCCGTCGAAAGCGGGGTCTGTGATGCTCACTGCAGTGTGCATCGAATGTCACACCGCGGCGGTGGCGTGCTCCTTGGCGTGCGCCTCGATGAGCTTCTGCGCCACGTGCGCCGGCACCTCCTCGTAGTTGGAGAAGGTCATGGAGTAGCGGCCACGGCCCTGCGTCATGGCGCGGAGCTCGATCGGGAACGTGTACATCTCAGACTGCGGCAACAGGGCGCCGACCTCGGCGCGGCCGTCACCGAGCGGGTTCATCCCGGCAACCCGGCCGCGCTTGGAGTTGAGCAGCCCCATCACGTCGCCGGTGAACCGTTCGGGAACAACGACCTTGACGTCCATGATCGGTTCGAGCAGCACCGGGCTGGCTTTCTGCACGGCCTCACGCATGGCCATGGCTCCGGCCAGCTGAAACGCGATGTCCTTGCCGTCCACGGGATGCGTCGAGCCGTCGACCAGCCGGACCTTGACGTCGACGATCGGATGCCCGCTCACCGCACCGTGCTCGATGGTCTGGCGCACACCCTTCTCCACCGACGGCCTGAACTGTTGCGGGATGGAGCCGCCGAAGATCTTGTCCTGCCACTCGTAGCCACCACCGCGGGGTAGCGGCTCGATCTCGATGGTGGCGTCGCCGTAGAGACCCGCGCCGCCCGACTGCTTCTTGTACTTGTGCGCCACGCGCGCGGTGCCCGTGATGGTCTCGCGGTATGGGATGCGCGGTGGCTGCAGCGTGGCGTCGACGCCGTACTTGCGCTTGAGGCGCTCCAGCGCAACGTCGAGGTGCACGTCACCCAGTCCGTGGACGAGCACCTCGTTGGTGACGGGATCGCGGTCCGCGGTGAACGCGATGTCCTCCTCGGCCAGGCGGCTCAGGCCACTCGTGATCTTGTCCTCATCGCCCTTGCTTCTGGCCACGATGGCAGCGGCGTACGACGCCGGCGGGGGAACGATCGGCGGCTGCGTGATCGGCGCGTCCTTCGCGCACAGCGTGTCGCCCGTCTCCGTGTGCGTCAGCTTGGTGACCACGCCGATGTCGCCGGCGATCACCTCGGGCACGGTGACGATCGCCTTGCCGTTGGGCTGGCCGAGCTGCGCGAAACGTTCCTCGACGCCGAGGCGGACGGTCACCGGATGGCTGTCGCCGCGCATGGACCCGCGCAGGACCTTGAAGTACGAGACCTTGCCGAACGTGTCGACGGTGGTCTTGAACACCTGCGCGCAGAGCTTCCCGGCCGGATCACATGCAATCTCCGCCTCGTTGCCCTTGGCGTCGACACCCTTGTGCACCCGTTCCGCGGGCGCCGGCAGGTATCGCACCAGCGAATCGAGCAACAGCGCGGCGCCCTGCTCGCTGCTCGCCGCCGCGCACACGACGGGCACGAGCATGCCGTTCGCCGTCGCGGCATGCAGGGCGGCGCGCACCTCGTCGTCGGTCAGCTCGGTTCCCTCCAGGTACTTCTCGAGCAGCGCGTCATCGGACTCCGCGGCGGCGTCGATGAGCGCCGAGTGCGCGCGCTCGATCTCGGCAGTCATGGCCTCGGGCACGGGCGTCTCCCTGGCGCGGCCACGATCGTCGAACGTGTACCCGCGATCGTCCACCAGGTCGACATAGCCGCTGAAGGCCTCGGCCGCTCCGAGCGGCACGGCCACGGCGATGGGCTTGCGGCCGAAGGCGTCGCGCAGCGCATCCACGGTCGCCTCGTACGCCGCGTTCTCCTTGTCCATCTTGTTGACGACGATGACCGCGGGCAGGCCGGCCGCGCGGATCATCTCCCAGGCCAATTCCGCGCCCACCGGCACCGTGCCCGTCGCCGAGATCACCAGGAGCGCGCCGTCCGCCGCGCTCAGTGCCTGAGCCACTTCGCCGGCGAAGTCCTGGAAGCCCGGCGCGTCGATCAGGTTGACGCGCGTCCCGTTCCAGTCGCAGTGGGCGACGGCGGCGATGATGCTGATCGAGCGCCGCTGCTCCTCGGGCTCGTGATCGAACAGTGAGGTGCCCTGGTCGGTCGAACCCATGCGCTGCGTCGCTCCCGCCGTGTGCAGCAGCGCTTCACAGAGCGTGGTCTTGCCGTCGTGGCTGTGACCCACGACAGCAACATTGCGGATCCGATCAGGCGTTGGCGTCGTCATGGGCGAGGCTCCGGCGCGCGCCGGGGCGCCCATGGTACCGGCCTGCCTCAGCCGGACGCTGTCGCCACCACGAGCACGGTCTCCGACAGCGGTGTGGCCCGGCGGCTGCTCCAACCGTCGTGGATGGCGTCCACGCGGAACCCGGCGCGCGCGAACAACGTGGGGATCGACGCCAAGGGGCACAGCCAGCCGCTGGTCTGCAGCACCGCGGTCGTGCCATCGTCGAACACCGCGACCTCGCGCATTACGAAGGAGTTGCGACGGGTGTCGTACACGCTGTCGCCGAGCAGCAGGTGAGGGCGATCGCTGAGCAGTGAGTCGGGCACGATGTCCCACCAGTCGCTCCGTCCCGGTGGCCGGTCGGGCCGAAGACGCAGCTCTGCGATCAGACGGCCGCCGGGCTTCAGCACGCGGCGCAGACGGCGCAGGACGCGCGGCTGCTGGCGTCGCGGAAAGTTCTCCAGCACGTAGTAGATGAGCAGCGCTGCGTCGAACCGCGCCGCGCCCAGGTCGAGCTCTCGCAGGTCGGCCGTGCGGAATGCGAGGCGCCCGCCGGCGCGCCGTTCACGCGCGAGTGCGCGAGCGTGGCGAAGCGCAGCGCGGTCAACGTCCACGCCGACGACGTCGTGGCCGAGCGCAGCCACGCGCAGCGCGTAGAAGCCCGGGCCGCAGCCGGCGTCGAGCACGCGCGCCGGCGGTTCGGGCAGCAGGCGTCGCAGCCGCCGCACGTGTGCGGTGATGACCTTGGTGCGCCGGCTGGCGCTGTCGTGTGACTGGTCGAGGTGCTCGCGCAGCAAACGCCGGCCGTACACGGCGGCGCCCCAGTCCAGCTCGGCAGCAGGGTCGAAGGGCGACGGCAGCGGCGGGATCGCCGACGGAACGGGGCGCCTGGAGGTGGGCATCGCCGCAAGAGCGTAGGGCTCGGGCAGAATCAGCGCCCGATGGGCGACTTCATACGCACCTGGGTGAGCGGCGGCGGGATCCCCGTGATCCTCGTCCTCATGGCGATCAACGCCTGCGGGATCCCCATCCCCAGCGAGGTGGTCATGCCCGTGGCCGGCATCTTCGCCGCCGCCGGGCATCTCAACGTCGTCGGCGTGGTCATCGCCGGCGCCGCGGGGAACCTGGTCGGATCGCTCATTGCCTACACGCTGTCACGCCGCTTCGGCCGGCCGCTCCTGCTCGGACCCGGGCGCCGGGTCGGCATCTCCGCCTCGCACCTCGACCTCGCCGACCACTGGTTCGCCCGGTTCGGCTACCCGGCGGTGTTCTTCGGGCGGTTCCTGCCCGTGGTCACCACGTACATCTCGTTTCCGGCCGGGCTGGCCAAGGTCCATCCCGCGCCCTTCGTCGTGCTGACCTTCGCCGGGGCGCTGGTCTGGTGCTCGGCGCTGACCGCCCTCGGCTACGGCGTGGGGGCCAACTACACCCGCGTCTCAGGCCCGATCAGCAAGGTCGCCATCGGCATCGCCGTCCTGGTCGTGCTGGGACTGGCCGCCTGGTATCTGCGCGGACGTCGCCGCCGCGGAGCTTCAACCGACTGAGGTCGGCCGCCTCAGGACATGTCCGGCCAGGGCGTCCCCGCGTCGGCCTCGCCTTCCTCGCCCTCCGGCTTCTGCCGGTAGCGCTCGGCGACCATCTTGTACGCGACCGTCTTGGGCAGCCCGAGCTTGACGAGGCTCTTCACCTCGTCGGCCATGACCTTGTCGCGCGCCGTCTCGATGGCGGCGACGATGTCGTCGATGGATATGGTGCTCACTCGCTTGGACATGCCTTGGCAGCATACCAGTGCCCCCGTGCGCCCAAACCACCGGCGCACGGGCACCGCGACGGCTGCAGCGGCATCGGCATACTTGGATCGTGGCCTATCTGCCGAACACGGACGCCGAGCGCACGGCGATGCTGGCGCGCGTCGGCGCGAGCACGGCGGCGGACCTGTTCACCGCCATCCCCGCCGCGCTGCGCAATCCCTCGCTCGACCTGCCGCCGCCGCTCAGCGAGCAGGACCTCGTCGTGCTGCTCGAAGGGCTTGCCGCCCGCAACCGGTCGCTGAGCACCTATCGCAGCTTCCTCGGCGCCGGCGTGTACCGCCGTTTCAGTCCCGCCATCGTGCGCGCGAGCATCTCGCGCCCGGAGTTCTACACCGCGTACACGCCATACCAGGCCGAGGCGTCGCAGGGAACGCTGCAGAGCATCTTCGAATTCCAGTCCATGATCTGCGCGCTCACCGGTCTCGACGTTGCCAACGCCTCGATGTACGACGGCGCGACGGCTGCCGCCGAGGCGATGGTGCTCGCCGTTCAGACCACGAAGCGCACGCGCATCGCCGTGACCAGCAGCGCGCACCCGGAGACGCTGCGCGTCCTGCACACGTTCGCCGAGGGGAGGCACATCGACATCGACGTGATCGCCGAGCAGGGTGGGCGCACGTCTCCCGCAGCGCTGGCTGGCGCGCTCAACGACCAGCACGCGGCGGTGCTCGTGCAACATCCGTCCTTCCTGGGCACACTCGAGGAGCTGGCGGAGATCGCGGAGATCGCGCACAGCCGGGGAGCGCTCGCCATCTGCAGCACCGACCTGCATGCGTGCGCGGCGCTCGTGCCGCCGGGGGACGCCGGGTTCGACGTCGCCGTCGGCGACGGCCAGCCCCTCGGCATCCCAGCCTCGTTCGGCGGACCGCACGTGGGCTTCATGGCGGTGCGCGAGGCGTTGCTGCGACGTATTCCCGGCCGCCTCGCCGGCATGACCACCGACCACTCCGGACGGCGCGCGTACACCCTGACGTTGCAGGCGCGCGAGCAGCACATCCGCCGCGAGCACGCCACCTCCAACATCTGCACCAACCACGCGCTCATCGCGCTCGCCGCCACCGTGTACATGGCGTACATGGGCGCGGGCGGGATGCGCACCATCGCCGAGGTGAGCGCGCTGCGTGCCCATCATCTCGCGGCGCGACTCGCGGAGATCGAGGGGTTCTCGCTCGCCTACCCGGACACGCCGTTCCTCTGGGAGTTCGTGCTGCGCACGCCCGTGGACGGACGTGAGTTCGCGCGGGCGCTGCGCGAGAGCCACATCATCGCCGGGCTTCCCCTCGGCGACATCGACAGCGCGCTCGACGACCACGTGCTGGTGTGCTGCACCGAGCTGACCTCGCCGGACTCGATCGAACGCTACGTGGCCGCGGCCAAACGGGTAGCGCTCGACGCGGCCGAGCAGCGCGTGCCGGTGGCGACGGCATGAGTGCACCGGAGGCGCCGGCCGTGGAGGCGCGCTGGGCCGGCGCAGAGCCGCTGGTGTTCGAGCTCAGCACCGATTACGAACGGGGTCCGCTGCTGCCCGCCGCCGGCGTGCCCGGTGACGGCCTGGCGGCCCTGCTGCCGGGTTCGATGCTGCGCGCTCGCCCCGCCGAGGTGCCGGCGGTTCCCGAACCCGTGCTGGCACGTCACATCGGGCGCATGGCACGGCGCAACCACAACCTGCACCACGGTGCCTACCCGCTGGGGTCGTGCACGATGAAGTACAACCCGGTCGTCGACGAGCAGATCGCGTGGCTCGACGGCTTCGCCAACCTGCATCCGTACCAGGACGAGGCCGACGTCCAGGGAGCCCTCCGCCTGATGTGGGAGCTGGAGCGCATGCTCGCCGACATCACCGGGATGGCGCGGATGTCACTGCAGCCCGCCGCCGGCGCGCACGGCGAGTGGACGGGGCTGCGCATGATCCAGGCCTACCACGCAGACCGCGGTGACCTCGCCCGCACCAAGGTCCTCATCCCTGATTCGGCGCACGGCACCAACCCGGCCTCGGCGGCCGCGTGCGGTCTCGATGTGGTCACCGTGCAGAGCAACGCGGAAGGGACCATCGACCTCGCCGACTTCCGCGAGCACCTCGACGAGCATGTGGCCGCGATCATGCTCACCAACCCGAACACGCTCGGCGTCTTCGAGACCGACATTCTCGAGATCGCGCGCCTCGCCCATGAACGGGGCGCGCTGCTCTACTACGACGGCGCCAACCTGAACGCGCTGGTCGGCGTCGCGCGCCCCGGTGAGATGGGCTTCGACGTCGTGCACCTCAACCTGCACAAAACGTTCTCGACACCGCACGGCGGCGGCGGACCGGGCGCCGGGCCGGTCGGCGTCGCCGAGCGGCTCACGGCGTTCCTGCCCACGCCAACCGTGGAACGCGACGGCGACCGCTTCTACTTCGACGATGAGCGGCCGCAGAGCATCGGCAAGGTGCGCTCCTTCTACGGCAACTTCGGCATGCTGGTGCGCGCATACGCGTACATCCGCGCGTACGGCAACACGCTGCCCGAGGTGGCACGTGACGCAGTGCTCAACGCTAGGTACCTGCAGACGCTCATCGCGCCGCTGCTGCCGATGGCGGTCACGCAGCCCTGCCTGCACGAGTTCGTCGCCACCACCAAGGGTTCCGCCGTGGCCGGGCTGCGTGCCATGGACGTGGCCAAGCGCCTGCTCGATTTCGGCGTCTACGCGCCGACCGTGTATTTCCCGACGACGGTGCCCGAGGCGCTGATGTTCGAGCCCACCGAGACAGAGTCGAAGAGCACCCTGGACGAGTTGGCCGCAATCTGCGCGTCGATCCTCGACGAGGCGGCGCGCGACCTCTCGTTCGTGCAGGCGGCGCCACACGCCACGCCGGTGGAGCGCGTCGATGAGGTCGGCGCGGCCCGACACCCGGTGCTGCGCTGGAAAGCACCCGCATCGTGAGCGGCGACCTCGCCGCGGTGCGAGCGGAGCTGCACGGGCTGCTCGCATCGCGCGCCTTCACACACGGCGACTTCGTGCTCACCAGCGGCAGGCGCAGCGACTACTACATCGACGGCAAGCAGGTGACGCTCGACGGCCGCGGCCTCCACCTGGTCGCACGCCTGGTGCTGCAGCGCTGCCGCGAGCTCAGGGTCGCGGCGGTGGGCGGGCTGACCCTCGGCGCCGACCCCATCGCAGCCGCGGTTGCGGCGTTGAGCGGCGAAGGCGACGCGCCGCTCTGCGCGTTCATCGTGCGCAAGGCCGCGAAGGAGCACGGCACCGGACGGGCAATCGAGGGTCCGCCGCTGCGCGCCGGGATGCGCGTCCTGCTCGTCGATGACACGCTGACCACGGGCGGAACATTCCTCGCCGCCAACCAGCACGTCGCCGAGACCGGCGCGGTCGTCGTCGAGGCCGTGTGCGTCGTCGATCGCCAGGAGGGCGGGCGCGAAGCGCTCGAGGCAGCAGGCATTCCACTGCATGCCCTCTTCACGCGCAGTGAGTTCCCCGCTCCGCATGCCGCTGTTTCGCCGTCGCCCGGCTGAGCCGGAGCCGCTGACCTTCACGGTCGGCGTCGATGCGCACCGGGTGGTCGTCGGCGGACCGCAGAGCGGATGCGCGCTGCTCGGTGACGTCGATGTGTACGTCGAGACCGTCGCGCAGCGCACCCGAATCGCGGAGGACGGACGCGACCCGGTGGCGCTGCAGAGCGCCAAGATGGACTACGCGGAGATGGTCGATTCGATGATCTCCGTGCTCACGCTGGCGCTGGAAGAGCTGGAGCAGCGCGAGCTGATCACCGCCGTCGACGTCCCGCAGCGGCCGGACCTGCCGCGGCTCAGCCGCGACCTGCCCACGTACGACTACATCCAGGCCACGTACGGCCGCGCCCAGTAGCGCGTCGACTGGGCGCGCGCCGTGGACGCCCTGCTCCGCACCCACGGCATCGCCGTCCTATGGCCGCATACCTGACGCTGCTGGTCAGACGGTGACTGCTGCCCGCTCTGGCGTCGCCTCGAACACAGGGCGTCCGTCGAGGTAGACGCCGCGGATGCGGTCGGGCAACGTGGCCAGGTCGTATGCGTCACCTTCGACCAGAACCAGGTCGGCGCGCTTGCCGGGCTCGATCGTGCCCACCCGGTCGCTAACGCCGAGAAGCTCCGCTGATGTGCGCGTCGCCGCCACCAGGACATCCGCCGGCGCCATGCCGCCCAGCCGCATCAACTCGAGCTCACGAAGGTTGCGCCCGTGCGGCGTGACACCGCTGTCGGTGCCCATGGCGACGCGCACGCCCGCCGCGACGGCGCTGCGGAACGACTGGCGGTGGGCATCGACGACATCGTGCGCCTTCTCGAGCACTCCCGGGGGAAAGCTCACTCCCTGCTCGGCAGCGTCGATGACACCCAGGGGAGCCACCAGCGTGGCCACCAAATACGTGCCGCGATCGAGCATCAACTTGATCGCCTCATCGTCGAGGTAGACGCCGTGCTCGATGGAGCGGATGCCGGCGCGGATCGCGTTCTTGATGCCGTCGGTCGCCTGCGCGTGGGCCATGACGAAACGCCCCGCGGCGGTCGCCTCCTGCACCAGCACCTCGAGCTCAAGCGGTCTGAAGTGCGCGTGCTTGGGGCTGTCCCGCGGTGACAGCACCCCGCCCGAGGTGGCCACCTTGATGACGTCGGCTCCCTCGCGGACCAGCTCGCGGACGCGGCGGCGCATCTCGTCGGGCCCGTCGACGATCCCCGACGGCATCCCGGGGTAGTCCGGGCGCAGCACCAGGCACGTCCCGGACGGGAGCGTTCCATCGCCGTGGCCACCTGTCTGGGAGAGCATGCGGATGGCGATCTGCATCCGGGGGCCACGGATGAGGCCGGTGTTCACCGCGGTCTTCATGCCCAGGTCGGCGCCGCCGGCGTCGCGTATCGACGTGACGCCGGCGCGCAGCGTCGCCTCGAGGTTGTGCGCAGCTTCGTAGAAGTGCAGAGAGAACGGCGTCTGCGCGATCCGCCAGATGTCGATGTGGCTGAGCGCGACATGAACGTGGCAGTCGAAGAAGCCGGGAAGCACGGTGCGGCCCGACACGTCCACCGCGCTGTCTGCGTCAAGACCGGTGCCGACATCGCGGATCGCGCCGTCCTCGACGACGATGTCCGCCTCGCGGGGTGCCGCTCCGCTGCCGTCGAATACGCGCCCGCCGCGGAAGACCGTGCGAGTCACGGACTTCAGTCTAGTCTCGCGACGCGGCAGCCGCCCCCGGTATCCGTGCCCGTTGCTCGTGGTGTTCCTCGGAACGCCAGGGTGATCGCCCGGTGTTACAAACCGAGCGAGGTCTTGGCGATGATCTCCTTCATCACCTCGTCGGTACCGGCGCCGATGCGTATGAGCCGCGAATCACGGAAGTACCGCGAGATGCCCGCCTCGGCCATGTAGCCGAAGCCCCCGAACAGCTGCAGGCACGTGTCAGCGACCGTGGACGTGACCCGTCCCACCACGAGCTTGGTCATCGAAATCTCGCTGACCGGGTACTCCTCGCGGTTCCACTTCTCGGCGACGTTGTACACGAAGTTCTTGGCCACGGTGATGTCGGTGTACATGTCGACGAGCTTGTGCCGGTTCACCTGGAAGGCGCCGATCGGCCTGCCGAAGGCCTCGCGCTGCTTGCACCACTGCAGCGTCTCTTCGAACGCCACCTCGGCTCCGGCGATGGCGCCGGCGGAGCCGATGAGGCGCTCGCCCTGCAGCTCCCACATCAGGTTGTAGAAACCCTGACCGACCTCGCCGAGCACCGCGTCGTCGCCGACCTCGACGTCGTTGAAGGAGAGCTCGGCGGTGTCGCTGGAGAACATGCCGAGCTTCTTCAGCTTGCGCGAGACCGTGAAGCCGGGCAGCTCCTTGTCCACGAGGAACAGCGTGATGCCGTGGGCGCCGTCCTCCTGCTTGCCGGTGCGACAGACCAGCAGGATGTAATCGCAGCGCACACCGTTGGTGATGTAGAGCTTGCTGCCGTTGATGCGCCAGTGCCCGTTGACACGCTCGGCGCGAGTACGGATGTTGGCCACGTCGCTGCCGGCGTCCGGTTCGGTGATGCCGAGCGCCGCGATTTTGGTGCCGTTGATCGCCGGGACGAGGTACTTCTGCTTCTGCGCCTCGGTGCCCCACTTGAAGATCGGCGGCGTCGCCATCTCCGCCTGGACGGTGATGGCCATGCCGACGCCGCCCGAGCGGCAGCGGGCCATCTCCTCGGCGAGGACGATGGCGGTGAAGTAATCGCCGCCCTGGCCGCCGTACTTCTCGGGATAGCGCAGGCCGAGCAGGCCCAATTCGCCCATGCGCTCGAACACCGAGTTGGGGAAATGCTCGGCCGCCTCCCATTCCTCGGCGTGCGGTCGCAACTCCTTGCTGACGAAGTCGCGGACGGTTTCGCGAAGAGCATCGTGCTCGGCGGTGAAGGGCATGGCACACCACTCCGGTTGCGGCGATCAGAAGTTGACGGCCGTGTCAATTATGACGCCGTGACGGCACCGTGCCGGGAGCCGCTCCGAGGCGCCCTACGATGAGCACGTGCATCGCCTTTGCGCGCTGGGCGCGATCGCCGTGGCCTTGGTCGGTCTGCTCGGGTGCGGCCCGGCGACGCTATCGCGCAGTGCCACGCCGAGCGCCACGCCGAGCACCCCCACGCCGAGCCCGACTGCCACCCCCGGTCCCGACACCCAGACCGTGAGCGTCCTGGCCACAGGCGTCGGCAGTTACGCGCTGGCGGCGATCCCCGTGGCCATCCTCCGCAACGACGCCAGCGCCCACGCTGCGGAGGCCGTGGTGGTCCACTTCGTGACCCGCCGCTCCGGCGGCGGGCGCCTGGGCGAGCTCG
>VBJV01000106.1 GCA_005879785.1 Chloroflexota bacterium | reverse complement strand
TCCATTGTTCATCAGGGCGTCCACCAGGTCGGTCCAGGTGAACATGGGAATCGCTGCGGCGAGGTGCAGCGCCACACCATGCGGCGACTTCCAGACCTCGCTGATCAGCGAGGAGTACGTCGAGCAGCCCTCGAGGACCTTGTCGGTGGAGAAGGCGAGGTCCCAGGTGGGCCCGCCGCCGCCGGAATCACCGGTGGTGATGACCCTCGAGGCATCGACCCCCAGGTGGCTCGCGGGATCGACGAACCCCGCATCCACGATCAACCCGCTCAGGTACTGTGCGTCGCGAACCTCCCAGCGGCGGTCGAAGAGGTGGACCCAACTCTGCTGGTTCTTGGCCGTGCTGCAATCGGGGTCTTTGAACGTGTGTCCCTTGCACGCCGCATCCGACGTGTAGCTGTACCCGCTGCTGGTCCTGCCGCACGAGTCGTACCAGCCGCGCGGTGTGTATGTCAGGGTGACGTACCCCTGCGAGGCGAACCAGGCGTTGTTCCAGTGGTAGCCGGGATAGGAGATGAAGTCCTTGCAGCCGGATACGGCCGTGCCGTTGAACGAGGTGGACTCGAACTGGCAGACGTCGTTGCTCCACCCGCTCAGCATCACGACGAGCGGCGACTTCGCCGGTGTGGTGGTCCCGGGCGTCACGTACGCCGTGGTCGGCAGCGTGACGTCCACGTGCACGGGTGTGCCATCGAAGCTGCTAACCCGGCCTGTGCAGACTTCGACGGTGTGGCCACCGGTTGGTGTGAACAGCTGTGACTGGGTCAACTGCGTGGCGCCGAGTTTGGGACAGGCGGGCGCAGCGTCCGCGACTGCGGGGGGAACAGCTGCGAAGACGCCGCCGGTCAGCATGCCTGCGACGATCAGTTGACACGCGCGATTGGACCTGGTCATGGTCGCCTCCGTGCGGCACAGCGCACCCCTGTTTCGCAGACCCATGGACGCGAAGACGCGCCATGCTGGGGAGCCTCAGCGCTGCGGACCTTACCGATCGGCGCGGTCGGGCCGCTATCCGAAAACGGTAAAGAGTTGCGGAGACTTGTTAGGCGCACCGAACGCGTGGAATGCACCTCGCGTGTGGCCGGACCAGCGTCGCGGTTGGTCCCGTGTCGAGCTCGGCCGACGTGTACCATAGCGGGCCGGGACGGACGGTGCGACGCTCAGGGAGGCATCTCGTGAAACGCGGTCAAACCAGTGGGCTTTTGGCAGCTGTCGCTGGGCTAGGCACCGTGGGGCTCACCGCGTTGTTCGCGCACGCCGCGTCGACGTCCCCTGCGGCTGACGCCGGGGACCACCTCTTCCCGAACAACAGCATCTCCATCGGCTCCGCGGGCCAGACGACCTTCGTGGTTCCTGCCGGCGTCAGCGGCGCCCCGTCGGTGATGTGCAGCCACAGCACCGTAGCCATCAAGACCCCGAATACGCGGAGTGGCGCTGCGGCGCCGTACAGCCTCCAGGTGCTGCCTCCGGCGTTCGACAACGGCCCTGTGGGCGCAATGACGCCCGCGCCCTGCAAGGATCAGTTCGCGGTGCCATTTACCGTTATCACGGGTGGACATTGGTCGGCCAGTGCCTACGACTGTCCAACCGCGGTCACCTCATGCGTCGAAGCTACGGAGCCCAACACCGAAGCGCTGGTCTTGCGGGTGCCGCAGAACGGCATCACGTTCATCGACTCGCTGGATGGTTGCACTATCTACGTGAACCACAACTCAACGACGCCGTTCGCCGTACCTGCCACCTACAACGAAAGCAGTGGCCAACTCCAGGTGAACATCAGGAGCTCCACCGCCGGCATTCCGGCCACCTCGATCGGCAACAATTGCCCGCCGGCTCCCACGCCTACCGGCAGCAGCTGCAGCGGCCAGTCAGATGCCTGGTGCATGAGCTGGGTAGGGACCTACACCTTCGGTGGCATCGCGGGATTCCCCAAACTCACCGACAGCTGAGCCCGCCAAACTGAGCTGATCGCCGAACTGCCAATAGCGCCGACATATAGCTGAATTGGTGATACAGTTTGTGCAAGTGTAGAGACCGCTGATCGTCTCGCCGGCGCGCCCCCGCCAGGAATCGAACCCGGGACCGACCGCTTAGAAGGCGGCAGCTCTATCCACTGAGCTACGGGGGCAGGGCCATCGCGAGTCTACGGCGCAGGTTGAACATTCCCCCACGCAATTGGTGTATACGCTGTACTATGTGCTGTATACTACAAAACGATGAGGCGAGTGCAGATCTACCTGGACGAAGGCATCGACGACGCGCTTGCCAGTGAGGCCGTGAAGATCGGAATGTCGAAGGCGGCTCTGATCCGCCGTCTGGTCGCGCAGGGCATGGGGGCTGAGCTCGAGGGTCGCGAGGACCCGCTCGCTGGGCTCATCGGCCGCTACGCGGGAGAGCCCGGGGACATCGACAAGGTCGTATACGGCTGACTGAGCGACAGATGACGTTCGTCGATACGTCCTTCTGGGTGGCACTCCAATTCAGAGACGACCAACACCACGCCGATGCGCGCTCGCTGTGGTCTGCGCACCCGGGCCCGCTGCTGACCACGAACCACGTCATGGGGGAGACGTGGACGTTCCTACGGCGGCGGGCGGGGCATGGCGCTGCGCGCGACTTCAGGCAGGCTGCCGAGCGGCTGGTCACGCTCGTCTCCGTGCATGTCGATGAATCGACCGAGGACGAAGCGTGGGGCTGGCTTGTACGGCACGACGAGAGTGCGTACTCATTTGTCGATGCGACGAGCTTCGCCGTCATGCGCCGCAAGAGGATCCGCGGTGCGCTGGCGTTTGACGGAGACTTCAGTGCGGCCGGGTTCGCGGAGGTTCGCTGAGCCCTGGATGAAATAATCGCCTCACCGCCGCCGGCGGTTCGAGGTGGCCATAGCTCAGCTGGTTAGAGTGCCAGGTTGTGGCCCTGGAGGTCGCGGGTTCGAATCCCGCTGGCCACCCCACCGATCTTCAACGCGCCCCGAGGCGTGCGCTAATGCCCTATGAATTCAGCGCGAGCATTCTCCTGCGCACCACGCGACCGCTCAGCACGGCCGTTGCGAGCACGCCGGTGACCACCGCCAGCGGCGCCCAGGGCAGCTCGGGGACGTTAACCTGGGACGGGTTCAGGTCGAAAGCCGCGGCCGCATCGATCACAGCCGGCAGCTTGCCGCCGGTGTAGCCGACCCCCGGCACGTTCTGCGGCGCCGGCGTCTCGGCGTCGCCGGTCATGGTCTGCGTGGATGCGGCCACTGCGTACAGCGTGCTGCTCACGGGGTTGGGCTCGGTCACGTCCGCGGTGGGCACCTTGATGCTGATCGTGCCCGTCGACTGATCGGCGATGCAGTTCGCCGCAGGCAGTTGCGTGGTGCCCGGATACGTGATCTCGGCGTTCAGCTGCGACGCCTGACCCACCCAGCAAGTCACGGCTCCGCCCGCAACCGACTCGGCGTACGCCATGAACAGTGCGCCACCTACCGGATCGCTGGTCGAGGGCACGTGCCACTGCACCTGCCAGATGTTGGTGCTGCCGCCCGCGGTGGCATCCGGACCCAGAGAGCTGAGGTCGGTCACGTGGATGGTGATCTGGTAGTCGGTGGGGTCGGCCAGCGACATGCAGTACGAGAGGATGTCGAGGTTGGTATTGCTGGGACCGACCGTGTTGGCGGCGTCCAGGGTGGCGTCGCCGCTGGGGTCGCTGACGCACGGACCGGTCGGCGCCGCCGGCAGGTTGACCACGCCGGGGCCGAGGCCGTTGTCGCGGTTGGCGTACACGCCGGGTCCGCCGTTCTGGCGGACGAAGAACGCCTGCGGATCCAGGCCGCCCTGGTTCAGGTTGTTGTCGTCCGAGTAGCTGATGTTGGCCTCACCCTGCGGGCCGATCGCGACCTTCAGGAAGTCGCCCACATCGCGGTCCCCGTTCTGGCCGCCGATCAACGTCTGCATGGTGCCGTGATGGATGAAGTGCTCGCTGGCCAGCGTCACCGTCCAGGTGGTGCCGCCGTCGAGGGTCTGCGCCAGGTACAGGCTGTAGAAGCCACTGATGCTGTCCGGGCCGCTGGTGTCGCCGGTGACCCAGGGTGCCGGCGTGCCGTAGAAGGCCACGTCGATGCGACCTGGGTCGCCGGACGCCGCCCACGCCATCACATCCTGGTTCAGGCCGGGGGTGGGCAGCTGATGCACCGACCACGTGTTGCCCTCGTCGCTGGAGGTGGCGAAGAAGAGCTGCGTGTTGCCGGTGACATTGCCGCCGGACTGTGGCGCCTGCTCCCAGACGGTGAACAGGTTGCCCTGGGTGTCGATGGACATGGTCGCGAAGTTGCCACCGGTGATGCCGGTGGGGAAGCTGGAGACGACATTGTTCACGCAGTTGGTGAGTCCCACCGGGTTGGTGACCGTCTGGGCGACCACGTCGCAGCGATTCATCTCGATCTTGTTCAGGGCATTGTTGTCCTGAACGACGTACACCTCAGGGCCGCCGCCCGGCGTGACCCCGGTGTAGTCGAAGAAGGCGTCGTTGCCCATGATCCCCTCATCGCAGTCGAGCACCAGCGACGGGTCGAAGACATTGCCCGCGGTGGCACCCGCCTGACCGAGCGCCGGCGACCGCGTGATGACCAGCGCATTGCCACCCACCTGCGTGTTGCCGGGGCAGGAGCTGACGCTCTGCACGAAGCGGTCGTAAGTGAGGAACAGCGCGCCACCGCTGGTGGGATCGCCCTGCGTCGCGTACCACTGGCGGTCGACCACCGCATCGGTCGGCACAGCATTGCAGCTGGGTGTCGGGGCCCACGAGGTCGCCTTGTCGTCGCTGCGAGCCACGCTGAAGTTGCCCAGGTATAGGTCGGCGAAATACAGATGGCCGCCGCTGTCCACAGCCAGCTCGGAATCGCCGCCGCCCGCGGGACAGGTGACGCTGTGCCCCCCGGTATTGGGCGAGATGATTGCCGGGATGAACTTGAACGTCTGCCCGCCGTCGAGAGAACGCCAGATGTTGCTGATGCCTGTGGTGGTTCCCACCGGGGCGGACGAGTAGACGATGTGCTGGTTGGCGTTGGTGTCGTCGAGCGCCACGTCTTGCTCGAAGCCGTCGCCCTCGATACCGCTCGGGGTGGGCTGGCCGAACCCAGGGCTGGACGCGGCAGCGTGGGCCAGCGGTCCGCGGGCCGTCG
>VBJV01000105.1 GCA_005879785.1 Chloroflexota bacterium | reverse complement strand
CAGCGATGCGAGCGCGTAACCGCTGCTCTCCAGGGCGGCGAAGCCAAATCCAACAGTCGCTCCCAGGACCATGCCGTCGCGTGTCGTGTATGAGCGAATCCCCAGCGCGAAGAGAACGATCAACACACCTTTGACGAGCTCCTCGATGAGCCCGACCTTCAACATCCCGAACAGGCCCGGGCCGAATACCAGCCAGTATTCGAGGACCGAGGCGGCCAGCGCGCCCAGCACTCCGGCGAGGATGAACGCGGACACGATGCGCCTTGGCGACAACGCCGGGCTCGCATCGTGGTCGAGGTACCAGGCGACACCGGTGACCGGGACGAGAAAGCTGCCCAACAGCACGACCGTCGGCAGGAGGATCAAGTTATAGGTGTAAAGGGCGTCGGCGACAGTCGCGGCCCAGAGCACCAGACCGATCGGGAAAATCAGCCACCAGCGCGGCGCCCAGGCGCGCCGTACTGCCGCGGTTGTCGATTTTTCAACGTCAGATTTTGTGATCATGTTGCAAGCTTCGTGCGCGGATGGGTGAGCCGGCATCACCCGGTGCGGGTGATTTCCCCTCATCTCCACCAGGGAGCCGCAGCGCTGGCCGCTACATTTGCGGCGGGTTGCTCCAGGTCCCCCACGAGCGCGCCCAGCACCTCGATCCACTCACGCGTCCAGGCGATGGCAATCGCTGCCGCGCCGCGTTGCGGGGACTCGCCTTTCCAGGCTGTCAGACAATCCAGCGCGGCCTGCCGCAGCTCCTCGCGATGGAGGGGCACGGTCCGGACGGCGCCGACTCCCTCGATTCGCTCAGCGAGCATGAACCAGGACGCGACCAGCGCCGCCGCGCCGCTGTCGAGCTGCTGCGCTCCACTGGCGCAGCCGGTAGCCACGTAGCCCATCTCGACGGCGACCTGAAAGCTGTCCGCCATCGTCACCGCGTCGTCGGCGGCCGCCACCATGAACCCGGCGACGTCGGGCGAAAGGTGTCTGGAGCTCTGTTCTCCCAGCAGCTGGTCGAAGCTTTCACCCGTTTTCTCCCTCGCCTGCCAGACCTGCGCACGCGTGGCGTTGACCGCCTCGGCCCTCCCGCTGCCGAGCACAAGGTTGAGCGCCTCGGAGAGGTGCACGGCAACCAGTCGATAAAGACCCGACAGGGAGTTGGCAAAGTCCGATCGCGCGCCTCTCGGCCATAGGAGCGTCCCCGCGACCAACCCGATCGCAGAGCCGACGGCAACGTCCTCGATCCTGACGAGCCCCACCTGCCATCCGGCCGGCGCCAGCAGGTTGAAGAGGATCAGCAGCAGCACCGTGAACGCGGCCTGACCGGCGATGAATGAAACCGCAGAAGGGGCGTAGGCCGCGAGAAACACGGCCACCGGCGCCGCGATCCACAGCGCGAATGGATTGTTGGCGAACGTCAGCGTGAAGAGACCACCCACAGCAAAACCAAGCAGGGTCCCCGCCAGCGCCTGAACAGTCGTGCGTCCAGTCGCGAGTGCGTTCGACCGGAGCACCGACATTGTTCCCAGCACAACCCAGAAGGCATGCTCCAGTCCGAATAGGCGCGCGACCAAAACGCCAAGTGCCAGACCCAGGGCCGCGCGGACGCTGGTATGCAGGAGCGGGGAGGTCCACGAGAGGTGAGTCGTCAGGGTGCGACTCATGCGGCGGAGAGTTGGTTCCAAACCCGCCTGAACTGGCGCTTCGTATGGGATGCGTACGCCCCCCGGCTCGAGGTGTCTCCCGGCGACGATCGCCGCGTTGGCGCCGACCGCGAGGGCGACATAAGAGAGGACGCGGAGCGGGTGGTCGTAATCGAGGCCATCGAGCACGGACTCTGGAGAAGCACCCGCACGAAGCTGGGCACCGGCCCAGGCGTCCAGCGCCGTCCGATGGGCAGCCCTGGCCTGCTCAAGAGAATTCAGATCGGGATTCGGGCCGCCATTCAGAACTTCGGCGCCGGCTTCGAAAACCGACAGGACTGCCGAAGCCAGCATGTCGCCTTGGGGTAAGCGCGGATTCGCGGCCGCCGGCTGGCCGGCCAGCGCGGCCGCAAAGTACCGTGCACGGTCGAGCTCCGTGATGAGCTGGGCCAGCGCCCGATGTCCGAGAGTTGGGCCTCCCGCTCGATAGGCGGTCTGCCGGTAAACCGCCCTCAGGTCGGCCACCGCCTCGGCGGCATTTTCATGCTGGTCGCTCGCAGCAGGGTTGACGCGAGCGGTGGCGATCAGCGCGGCCACCGAGCGCAGCGAACCAGACGCCTTACCGCGAACGACGTCACGGTCGTAATGGGGCCACAGGAGAAGCGCTGATGCGGTCGCGATGCAGCCGCCGACCAACCAACCGAGGACCTGCTGCGGAATCGCGCTCACCGGAGCCGGTACCGAAGCCGACAGCACGAATGCCAACAGCAGTGTGAATTGAGCTCCAACCACGTTGCCGCCGAAGACCCCGGCGAACTCCACAACAAAGACGACGAGCAAGGCGACCACGGCCGCCGTCAACGGATTCGGCGAAACGAGGCTCCCCACCGCCACCAACGTCGCTCCCACCAGCGTCGCTACGACGTGGGCAACCAGGCGGTCGCGCCCACGACCCCGGAAGTGGGCAAAGACGAGGAGCCCGAAGACCGCGAACACCATGAAGAGCGTCATCTGGGTGTTGTGCAGAACCAGCAACCCGAAAGCCAGGACAAGCGGCTGCACCACCGCCGCGCGCGCGGCGACACGCAAGTTCGCCAAACCCGGATCTGACGCGAGAGCACGCGGAACGAGCTGCGCACCGATCCGGGTTACAGCCAGATCGCCAACCCCACAGCGATCGCCGGGAATGTCATGTGGAACATGACCGTGGCGACGAACTGCCAGCGGGAGAGATCGAGCAGCGTCAAGAGGTGACCCTTCGCCGCCACAGGCTGACGCCTGTCATCACCACCGCCAGCGCTGGCACCAGACCCCACGCATTGACGCTGTTCGCCACCAGCACGCCAGTCAGCACGAGAGCGAGAACGATCACCATCGCGACTGTCAGGTCATCCCCGACGATGTAGTGGTAGAGAAACTTCGCGACCCCAACACCGACACCGATTGCGACGCTCATGTCCGCACGACCTCCAGCAGCTGTTGCCGCGCTCGCCGCTCGAGACCAATAAAGGTGATCGCGGACAACCCATAGAAGATCAGCAACAACACGATGTCGGCGTCGCTCTGCGGCCAGTTCACGCCGAGTCCCTCGAGAGCCCAGAACGTGCCGAAGGAGGTGAGCATCGTCCCGACCACGAGCTGCAGGAAGCTGCGGGGTATGCGCTCGAGCGGCCCCTGGAGTGCGAACCCAATAGCTCCGACCACGACGATTGCCGCCGCGCCGCCAACGATCGATATCCCCAGCTGGCCCGCGCTGACGCCAAACGAGACGACGATGATCGCGATCTCGAGCCCCTCCAGCGAGACGCCCTTGAAGGCAAGAAAAGCGGCCGTCCAATCGACGCCGCCCGGTTCAGGAGGTCCGTCTAGAGGCTCTCGCCCGTGATACCCGGCAAAGCCCCGCGCCGCCACGCGAACAATTCCCTTGCGGTACCACTGAAGGCCGAACAACAAAAGCAAGCTTCCAACCATCAGCCGCAAGGGGCCGATGGGAATCGCGGCGAGCGCAACGCCGCCAAGCGCGATGACGACGACCAGCACCAGGAGGCCTCCCGCGGCGCCCAGGAGGGTGTAGCGGTAGCCCCGCGTCGCCCCGACTCCGACGACGATCGTGACCATCTCGATCGCCTCCACAACAGACGCGAGGAACGTCGTCAGGAAGACGACGCCGGCGCCTGTCATCGCGCGACGGTGACCCCGGCATCATTCGTCAGCCCAAGCCGGGCGGCGCTCACATCGAGGCGGCCATAACCTTCACGGACAAGGCTTCGCCATCGATCCGCGATGGCGGTAGCCACGGGGATCGCCTCCGGCCCGGTGGCAGCGGCGGTCAGGTCGAGGTCCTTGAGCCCCCACTCGAGCGGGAACTGCGGGCTGTGATCGGAGCTCTCCATCTTGGCGAGCCTGGCCAGCGCCGTGCCGGAAGCCAGAGGCCCGCCCTGCACCGCCGCGAGCAACGCGCTGTAGGGAACTCCAAGCCGATGCGCTGTGGCACTCGCTTCGGCGGCGGCTTCGATCTCGAAGGCCAGCCAGGTGTTGAGCACGAGCTTGAGACGCATCCCCAGCCCCGCTGCGCCCAGCCAGAGCACACGCTGGCCGAGGGCTTTGAACACCGGCTCGAGCGTTGCGCGCGCGCGATCCGGACCCGAACCGATGATGGTGAGCTGACCGTTCCGGGCTGGTTCTCGTGTGCCCGACACCGGCGCGTCTACGAAGTCGACATCCGGTTGGCGATTGGCGACCTCACTGATCAACCGCTCCGTCGCCTCGACGCCGATGGTGCCCATCTGGGCCCAGATGCCGCCCGGCCGCATCGCCGCAAGTCCATCTTGACCCAGCATCACATCGCTGACCGCGTCGCCGGTCGGCAGCATCGTCAAAACAACGTCAGCGACTCGAATCGCCTCGGCCGGCTGAGCGTGTGCGGTTGCGCCGCGCTCTGCCAGCCGTGCGGTGGCGCCGCCGGTGCGATCCCAGACGTCGACGGCAAAGCCCTGGTCGAGCAGGCGCTCGGCCATCCCGGCGCCCATGATCCCCGTCCCGATAACAGCTACTCGTGGATTCATTGTTTTGTCCTCCTCATACGGATTCGGACGTTGGTCCGCCCACAGCGACTTCCGCGGCGACGATCTCGTCGATGCGCCGCATCGCTTGCTCATCGAGATTCAGGTCGGCCGCCGCGATAGCGTCGTCGACGTGCCTCGGGTTGCGCGTGCCCACGATCGCGACGTGCACCGCCGGGTTGGCGAGTGTCCAGGCGACCGCGAGCCGGCTGACCGTGGTGCCGAGCTCCAGCTGGGCGAAACGCGCGAGGGCGTCCACGATGCGCAGGTTTCGGCGATAGAGGTCGCCTTTGAACACGTCGCTCTTCGCGCGCCAGTCGCCGGGCGCGAACTTCGTGTCGGCGCTCATGGCGCCGCTCAGCAGCCCGTGTGCGAGAGGGCCATAGACGAGCACGCCGATGTCGTGAGCACGGGTGTACGGGAGGATCGAGGACTCGATGTCACGGCGGAAGAGGTGGTACGGCGGCTGCAGCGTCTCGACCGGCAGGGTGCCGCTGAACTCCTCCATCT
>VBJV01000316.1:1363-2653 GCA_005879785.1 Chloroflexota bacterium | reverse complement strand
CTCATGGTCGTGCAAATGGAGACCGAATATGAGGGACCCATCAGGCTTCACCCAGGCTAGCGACACATACTCCGCACAGCCTCCAAATGACACGGTGTACACACCAGCAGAGATGCGCTGCGGAGGCCAGGTGTTCGTCTGCCCGGCACCCATGAAGTGATGGACCACCGCTGCGTATTTCGGAGGAATCCGATCAGCCGTTTCGGTCGAATCCGATCAGGCATTTCGGAGTTTTCGATCACCCTGAGCGAGGGGTCGGCGGCGGCGTGAGCTGAGCCGGGGAGCAGGCATCCTGCTCGGACAGTCCCAGCAGACGTCCGAGGAGCGATGCCGATGCCCCGACCCCGTGCCGCCATGAGAAAGATCCGCGAGGTCCTCCGCCTGGTTCTGGGCGAGGGGCGAAGCCGCCGCCATGTCGGAGCCGTGGTGGGGTTGCCGTACACCACAGTGGCCGACTACGTGACGCGTGCGCGGCGCGCCGGCGTCAACTGGCCTTTGCCCGACGATCTGGACGACCGCGCGCTGGAGGCGCGGCTGTTCGTGCAGCCGGCGCGGCCGATGTGGGCGGCGCAGCGCCCGCTGCCCGAGTGGTCGGAGGTGCATCGCGAGCTGCGGCGCAAGGGCGTGACCCTGCAGCTGCTCCACCTCGAGTACAAGGAGCGCCAGCCCGACGGGTACCAGTACACCCAGTTCGTGGAGCTGTACCGCCGCTGGGAGCAGCGCGTCGACGTGGTCATGCGCCAGCAGCACAAGGCCGGCNNNNGACTCAGCGACCGGCGCCGTCGACGAGGCGCAGCTCTTCATCGCGGTGATGGGCGGCTCCAGCTACACGTTCGCCGACGTGTTCCCGTCACAGGAGATGCCGCACTGGATCAGCGCTCACGTCAACGCCGTGGAGTACTTCGGCGCCTGTCCCGAGCTCTGGGTGTGCGACAACCTCAAGACCGGCGTCACCCGGGCGTGCCGCTACGAACCGCAGATCCACCGCACGTACGAAGGGTTCGCCGCCCATTACAGCGGTGCGGTGTTGCCCACGCGCGTCCGCAAGCCGCGCGACAAGGCGAAGGCCGAGGCCGGTGTGCTCCTCGGAGAACGGTGGCTGCTCGCGAGCTTGCGCAACATCACGTTCTTCGACTACGCCACAGCGAAGGCGGCCGTCCGGGAGAAGCTCGACCGGCTCAACGACAAGCCCTTCCAGAAGCTTGACGGCTCGCGGCGCTCGCTGTTCGAGCAGCTGGAACGGCCGGTGATGCGGCCGCTGCCGGCGCAGCGATTCGAGTACGCCGACTG
>VBJV01000316.1:0-1329 GCA_005879785.1 Chloroflexota bacterium | reverse complement strand
CACTACTACTCGGTGCCGTACCAGCTGGTGCACGAGCGCTGCGACGTGCGGCTCACGGCGACGGTGGTCGAGATCTTGCTGCGCGGCCGCCGCGTTGCCAGCCACGTGCGCAGCTTCGTGCGCGGCGGGTACACCACGGATCCGGCGCACATGCCGGAATCCCATCGCCGCTACCGGGAATGGACGCCGGGGCGGATCCTCAACTGGGCGGCGGAGACGGGGCCGGCGACGGCGCAGGTGGCGCAGCACATCCTGCGTACACGACCGCACCCGGAGCAGGGCTTTCGCTCCTGCCTCGGCATCATCCGGCTGGGGCATCGCTACGGCAGCGAGCGCGTGGAAGCCGCCTGCCGGCGGGCTCTGGCCATCCAGGCGTACAGCTACCGCAGCGTCGAATCGATCCTCAAGAGCGGCCTCGACGCGCAGCCGCTGCCGGCATCGCCACCACGCCTGACCGTGCGCCGTCACGACAACGTGCGCGGCCCCGCCTACTACCGCTGACGAGGAGGACCGCATGCTCACCACGCCCACCCTGGACAAGCTCCGCGCTCTCAATCTCACCGGCATGGCACGCGCCTTTGCTGAGCAACAGGAACGCGCCGACTACCACGCGCTCAGCTTCGAGGATCGCCTCGGCCTCATGGTCGATCGCGAGGCTCAGGACCGTGACAACCGCCGCCTCGACCGCTACCTCAAGGTCGCCAAGCTGCGCATCGGCGCCTGCGTCGAGGACATCGACTTCCGTCGCTCGCGCGGTCTCGACCGCAGCGTCGTGCTCAGCCTGGCCGAAGCCGAGTGGGTGACCGGCCATCGCAACGTGCTCATCATCGGCGCCACCGGTCTGGGCTGGCGAACGCCGCGATCCGGCGTGCGCACACCGCGCTGTACCTGCGAGCGCCGCGGTTGTTGAGTGAACTTGCGTTGGCGCGTGCCGACGGTCGGTTACCGCGACTGATGACGCGCTGGGCGAAGATCGACGTGCTCGTCGTTGACGACCTGGCGCTGCGGCCGCTGGCGCCGGAGCAGGCAGCCGATCTGCTCGAGATCATCGAGGATCGCTATCAGTTGCGCTCCACCATCGTCACCAGCCAACTCCCGGTGAGTGAATGGCACGACGCACTGGGCGAGCCCACGATCGCGGACGCCATCCTCGATCGTCTCGTGCACAACGCGCACCGCATCGAGCTCCGCGGCGAGTCACTGCGCAAGCCTGAAGACGGTTCCAGGCCCGCAACGGCGGCTGATCAGCCGGAGGAGCGCACCAAGACAACCGAGCGCCGGAAGCGCGGCGAGCATCGCGCCACTGAGACGGCCTGAGACGCCCGATGA
>VBJV01000104.1:5241-5754 GCA_005879785.1 Chloroflexota bacterium | reverse complement strand
TTGTCGTTCTCGAGGACACTGCCCAGGCGTTCGGCGGCACCTATCACGGCCGTCACCTCGGCACGCTCGGGGACGCCGGCACGCTGAGCTTCGACTTCGCCAAGAACATCACAACCGGTGAGGGCGGGATGGTTGTAACGGCGCGGCGCGAGCTGTTCGAGGCCGCCCGCGCGTACCACGACCACGGCCACGAGTACGATCCGACACTGCCTCGGGGACGGGACACGCGATCGCGGCCCGGCTTCAACTTTCGCATGACTGAGGTGCAGGCGGTCCTCGGGCTCACCCAGCTCAAGAAGCTCGAATTCATTCTCGCCCGGCAGCGCGCCAACAAGGCTGTGATCAAGAACGGTATAGCCGGCTGCGGCTTCGAGTTCCGGCAGCTTCACGATGAGAAGGGAGAGATCGGCGATTCCCTGATCTTCTTCCTCCCGAACGAGGCTGCGGCTCGTACCTTCGCGCGCAAGCTCAGCGATCGGGGCCTAGGCACTAAAAACCTCCCCGACGCGCTCA
>VBJV01000104.1:0-5234 GCA_005879785.1 Chloroflexota bacterium | reverse complement strand
CGCTCATCTGGCACTACGCTGGCACCTGGCGCCACCTGTTCGGCGACTTTCCGGCGTTGGCGAACTGCGAGCGCCTCTGGCCGCGGACCGATGCGCTCCTCAAGCGGGCAATCGCGCTGTCGATCATGCTGAGGATGGAGGACGCCGATTTCGACCGGGTGATTACGAGCGTGCGCGAGATTGCTAAGCAGCTGTAGGTATCTTGGTCTCATCCCCGCCCGGGGGGGATCGAAGGGGATTCCGCGGAAGAACCTGGTACGGCTGGGAGACCGGTCGCTCATCCAGTACACGATCGAAGCGGCGCGGCAGAGCCGTCGGCTCGGTCGGGTGCTGCTCTCCAGCGACGACGCTGAGATTATCGCGCTGGGGCTGGGTCTGGGTGTGGAGGCGCCATTCACGCGCCCGGCGGAGCTCGCCACCGACGCGGCGTGCACGGTGGATGTCGTCCTCCACGCGCTCGACTGGCTCGCATGCCAGGAGGCCTACGTCCCCGATGCGGTCGTGTTGCTGCAGCCGACGTGTCCCTTCCGCGATGGCAGCGACATCGACGCGGCCATCAACGCGCACCAGGCGAGCAGCCGCGAGACGCTCCTCAGCGTGAGCCCGGTTCTGCAGCATCCGTGCGAGATGGTGCGCGTTCGGGGCGAGCGGCTTGAACCTGCAGTGCTCCACCCTTCGCTGGGCCGCGCGGGCCGGCAGGCGTTTCCGGTCTATTACTTCGTCGACGGCGCGATCTACATCGCCACGCCTCGCTTCCTCAGAGCACGGCGTCTGTTCCACGACGAGACCTCGGCGATCCACGTGATCGACCGGAGCCACGGCTTCGACATCGACGACCCGGGGCAGCTCGAGCTAGCCCGCGCCCTGCTGCTCCTCCGCGGCACGGGTGCCCCAGGCAGGGGGAGCGCCAGATGACCATCAAGGTGGGATCGCGGTTGATCGGGCGGGATCAACCGGTCTTCATCGTCGCGGAGGCGTGCGACAACCACCTAGGCAACATGGACGTCGCCAGGGAGATGGCGCTGCGAGCCAAGCTGGCGGGAGCTGACGCCGTCAAGTACCAGCACCATCTGCCCGACGAGGAGATGCTGCCCGACATCCCGATGTCGGACAATTTCAGGGAGCCGCTCTACGACTTCCTCAAGAAGTGTGCCCTGACCATTGATCAGCACGCCGAGCTCATGGCGTACTGCCGCTCGATCGGGATCAGCTACATGTGCACACCCTTTAGCTACGCGGCCGCCAGCGAGCTGGCCCAGACGGGCGATATCGAGGTCTTCAAGATCGGCTCCGGAGAGCTAACCGACATCCCGTCGCTCGTGAAGATCGCTGGCCTGGGGAAGCCCATGATCCTCTCGACGGGAATGTGTACCCTCGAAGAGATCGACGAGACCGTGGCTGCGCTCCGCGCCGTCGGCGCCACCTTCGCCCTCATGAACTGCGTGTCCGAATACCCGCCCGTCTACGAGGACATCAACCTCCGCGTCGTCCAGACGCTGATGGACCGGTATCAGGAGCTCACGATTGGCCACTCGGACCATACGCCGGACCTCTACACGTGCTACGCGGCGGTAGCCCTCGGGGCGCGGATCATCGAGAAGCACATCATCCTGGACAAGCTGCAGCCGGGCCCGGACCAGAGCGTGTCCATCGACATGCACGACCTCCACGCGCTGGTCGACGGCATCCGGAAGATCGAGCGCGCCTCCGGTCGCGCGAAGCGCGTGCACGAGCGTGAGAAGCAGATCCGCGCGTGGGCCACCCGGAGCGTGGTGTCGCTCCGGCCGATCCGCGCCAGCGAGGTGATCACCGACGAGATGGTGTGGACGAAGCGGCCCGGAATCGGCATTCCATCCAAGCGTCTCGGCGAGGTGATCGGACGCACGGCCGCCTGCGACATCGCAGGCAACACACTGATCCGGTGGGAACAGCTCCGGTGAGACGTCGGCGCATCATGGTGGTCACTGGCTCGCGGGGCGAGTACGGCTATCTTCGGCGCATCCTCCGGCTCATCGAGTCCCGCAGCGACCTGGAGCACGACCTCGTGGTCACCAACATGCACCTGCTGCCGGAGTTCGGCGCCAGCGTGAACCTCTTCGCGGAGGACGACGTCCGGATCGGTCACGAGCTGTACATGGCGCTCGACGGCAGCACGACGACGAGCATGTCGAAGTCGCTCGGCGTGTTCCTGCTCTCGATGACCGACGCAATCCACAACGGGCGCCCGGACATGATCCTCCTGGCCGGTGACCGTGGCGAGCAGCTGATGGCGGCCATCGCCGGTGCCCACATGAACGTCCCAGTCGCCCACATTCAAGCGGGCGAGCGCTCCGGCAACATCGACGGCATGACCCGACACGCCATCGCGCGCTTCGCGCACATGCACTTTGCCGCGAACCAGGATGCTATGGAGCGGCTGATCCGGAGCGGCGAGCAGGAGTTCCGCATCCACGTGGTCGGCGCGCCCCAGCTCGACGAGTTCCTGACTGGCGAGTTTGCCCCTGCGGACGACGTCGTCGCGCGCTTCCGGCTCGACGCCAGGCGGCCGACCATACTGCTGCTGCAGCACTCGGTGACCGAGCAGGCCGAAACGGCCGCCGAGCAGATGGCGGTCTCGCTTCGCGCGCTCGCCGGGCTCCGGCTGCAGACCGTTCTCATCTACCCCAACAACGACGCCGGGAGCGCTCTCGTGCGGAGCGCGGTCGACGCGTTCCGGGGACCATGGCTCCGCATCGAGCGGAACGTCGCGCGGGCGCTGTACGGCGGCCTTATGCGCCTGGCCAGCGTGATCGTCGGCAACTCGTCGAGTGGACTGCTCGAGGCTCCGAGCTTCGAGTTGCCCGCGGTTAACGTCGGGCGCCGGCAAGATGGCCGCATCCGCGGCCGCAACGTCATCGACGTGCCGCACGACGAGCAACGCATCGCGGAGGCCGTCCGCCGGGCGCTGGAACCGGCGTTCCGCACGAGCCTCCGAGGGATGGTGAACCCCTACGGGGACGGCCACGCCAGCGAATTGATCGTGGAGATCCTCGCCTCGGCCAAGATCGACGAGACCCTACTCTTCAAGCAGCTCCGATACTGAACGGACCCAATGGCGGACGACAGCCTCCTCGGAGAGTTCGTGATCAGGGCCGACGCCACCATCGAGGCTGCGCTGGCCGCGATCGAGGCCAACAACCACCGCAGCGTGATCGTGGTCGATGCCGGTGGGGCCGTGGTGGGCACGCTGAGCGACGGCGACATCCGCAAGGCACTGCTGAATCACCGGCTACTGTCCACGCCGGTGCGGGAGGTCATGAACCTCAACTTCGTCTGGCTTCCTCCTGAGGAGGTGGGCCGGGCGCAGGAGCTTTTCCAGCGCCACCGCATCTTTTTGATCCCCGTGCTCGGTCCTGGCAACCAGCTGGTCGAAGTCCTGAAGACCTATTGAGGAGTCGGGCGTGTTCCTTGGGCTTACAGCACTGAGGGAATTCTGGAACACGCGCGAACCCATCCTATTCCTTGGATCGTGGTGCTTGCCGCCGGGCCGTGGAGCCCCGGAACCGCCGCACCAGGTCATGCCGAGCCCGTGGGACAATCGCCAGCGCTACTACGACGCCGCCCGTTACCTCGACGAGTACGTCGAGCGCCTCCTTGGCGACCTGACCGATTACCTTAACGCCGCGCACGAGGTGAAGCACTCCAGGCGCTACTGGCGGATCCTCCTCGGCCCGTGGCTCATCCACGTCGCCCACGTCGTGTACGACCGCTACGTCCACCTCGTCCAGGCGCTTAACCGCACCGGTGAGGAGCCGCGGACCATCCTTCTGGACCAGCGGTCGTTCCGCACCCCGAGAGACACCCTTGAGTTCATCGACCTCATCTGCGGCGATCCGTACAACCACCAAATCTTCAGCGAGATCCTCACCGCCCTCGGGCTGAGGTTTCCCACGCGCGAGCTCGAGGCTTGGCCGTCGCGCTCCTTCGTGCCCGCCGTGAGGCAGCGGCGGCGTGACGACGCGTACGGCAGGATCTTACGCGTCGGGCACCGGGTGCTCGGTAGCGTCCGGAGGAGCGGCCGACCGTGCAGCGGCGTCGCCCTCTTCGACCTTGACGGCACGAACCGGCAAACGTACCGGCTGGCGTGGGCGACGCGGCTCCTCGCCGTGCCCTGGCGGGCCGCGCCCCGATGGACATTTTCGCTCGGCGATCTGAGGGTTGAGAAGCAGCGGCGCGAACTTGCACTGCTGCCTTCGGCAAACGAGTTCGAGCGGATCCTAATCGGTCTGCTCCCGCGCCATCTTCCGACGCTCTATCTCGAGCACTATCACGCAGCGCGAAGCGACACGCTGAGGAGGGTGAGTACGCTTCCGCACGTGCTCGTATCGGCCAACGGCTGGCTCGGCCATGAGCCGTTCAAGTTCCTGGCGGCGGAGGCGGCGGCGCGCGGCCGCCGCCTCGTCGCGGCGCAGCACGGCGGGGGATATGGTGTCTGCCGGGCGATTCCACTGGAAACGCACGAGGCGCGTGTCGCCGACACGTTCCTGGTCTGGGGATGGGCGGACCCCGGCACGCCGGGACTGGCCAACGTGCCCTCGATCAAGCTGTCGGCGGCCCGCCACCCACATCTGAGCAGATTACGCCCCGCCATTCTCTT
This sequence comes from Chloroflexota bacterium, assembly GCA_005879785.1. Lineage (GTDB taxonomy): Bacteria > Chloroflexota > Dormibacteria > Aeolococcales > Aeolococcaceae > CF-165. The sequence goes on along the minus strand of VBJV01000104.1, from coordinate 598 downwards.
CGTCGCTAACGCCTATCCTCGCTATCTCTACCGGTTCCAGTCCACGCCCATGGGAAGCCACCTTGAGGAGTACTTCGAGTGGCAGGGGAGGTTTCTGGCGGCTCTGTCGGAGGAGCGGCGCAGCTCGGTGCTCTTCCGCGGGCATGCGGCGGACTTCGGCAACGATGTGCGCGGCAGAGTGGCGCTTGGCTTCCCCGATGTCGGCCACGACGACGGCACGCCGTTCCGCCGCAGGCTGCGACACTGCCGCATGGTCGTGATCGACAATCTGTCGACCACCTTGCTGGAAGCGCTGGTTGCCAACGTCCCCACGATCCTCTTCTGGGATCCCAGCCGATGGGAGGTGCGGGATGAGGCCGAAGACGCGTTCGGCGGTCTGCGCACCGCTGGCATCCTCTGGGACTCGCCAGAGGCGGCGGCGGGGACCCTGGAAACGGTGTACGGCGATCCACGGGCGTGGTGGCGCCGAGGCGACGTTCAGGCGGCGCGACGGAAGCTCGTCGAACGCTACGCGCTCGCGCAACGGAACTGGGCGGCGTCGTGGTCGGGGGTGCTCGATGAGCAGGCGGCGTTGGCTGGATGAGCTTGATCTGCGGTA
>VBJV01000100.1 GCA_005879785.1 Chloroflexota bacterium | reverse complement strand
CCCGCGGCTCACCCCGGACGGAGGCAATAACCACAACAAGGAGACGCGGCATGCCGGCTGCAACACTCCGCCAGCTGCTCGAAGCCGGAGTCCACTTCGGCCACCAGACCAGCAGGTGGAACCCACGAATGCGCCCGTACATCTTCACGGCGCGCAATGGCATCCACATCATCGACCTCGAGCAAACGCAGAAGAAGCTCGACGAAGCGTGCGTTTACGTGCGCGACCTGGTCGCCGGCGGGCAGAAGCTCATGTTCGTCGGCACCAAGAAACAGGCCCAGGACGTCATTGAAGAAGTGTGTCAGGCCACCGCCCAGCCGTACGTCACGCACCGCTGGATGGGCGGCATGCTCACCAACTTCGCGGTCATCCAGCGGCGCCTGCGCCGCCTCGCCGAATTGCGCACCATGCGCGAGCGCGGCGACTTCGAGCGCATGAGCGCCAAGGAGGCGAACGACGCGCGCGACGATCTCGACCGCCTGGAGCGGAGCTTCGCGGGCATGGCCGACATGAAGCGCGTGCCCGGAGCGCTGTTCGTCATCGACTGCAAGAAGGAGCGTATCGCGGTCAGCGAGGCCAACAAGCTTGGCATTCCGATTGTGGCCATCACCGACACAAACTGCGACCCCGAGAACATCCAGGTGGTGATCCCGGGCAACGATGACGCGATTCGCAGCTGCCGGCTGATCGTGACGGCAATCGGCGGGGCGATCCGCGAGGGGCTGCAGCTGCTGGGCGAGCGCGAGCTCGTCGAGCAGCGCGAGCAGGAGCGGCGTGAGCAGGAGCAGAGCCAGCGCGATGCCGATGCCGCTGCCGCGGCCGCAGCGTCCGCAGCCGCCGCAGCCGCTGCGGAACCGCAGCCCCAGCCCGAGCCGGTGGGGGGCGGCAGCTGATGGCCGCGATCACCGCCACGATGGTGAAGGCGCTGCGCGATCGGACCGGCGCCGGCATGATGGACGCAAAGCGCGCGCTCGAGGCCACCGACGGGGACTTCGAGAAGGCCAACGACTGGCTGCGTGCCAAGGGGATCGCGCGCGCAGCGGAGAAGTCGGGACGGGCCACCAACGAGGGCCTCGTCCACGCGTACATCCACAGCTCGGGCGGCGTGGCCCGGGTCGGCGCGCTGGTCGAGCTCGACTGCGAGACAGACTTCGTCGCCAAGACCGACGATTTCAAACACCTGGCCCACACGATCGCGCAGCACATCGTCGGCGTCGCCCCCCGGTACCTGCGGCGCGAGGACGTGCCCGCCGACCTCGTCGAACGCGAGAAGGCCGTGTACCGCGAGCAGGTCAAGGGCAAGCCCGAGCACGTGATCGACAAGATCCTGGAGGGCAAGCTCAACGACTTCTACTCGAAGGTGTGCCTGCTCGAACAACCCTGGATCAAGGACGACAAGAAGCGCATCGGCGATCTGGTCACCGAGGTGGTGGCCGCCCTCAAGGAGAACATCACGGTTGCGCGCTTCGTGCGCTTCGCAGTCGGCGAGGACTGGGAACCGGGAGACGGCCTGGCGCAGCCGTCGGGGCGGTGAGCGCCGAGATCAGCGCGGTGGGAGTCGCACAACCCACGACACGCGCGCACGATGGGCGCACTCCGGTGTTCGATCGCGTTGTCCTCAAGCTGAGCGGCGAGGCGCTGCTCGGCGACCGAACGTACGGCATCGACCACGACACGGTGCGCCGCATCGCCGAGCAGATCAGGCACGTGCAGGAGCGCGGCGTGCAGCTCGCCATCGTCGTCGGCGGGGGCAACATCGTGCGCGGGCTGGAGGCCAGCGTGCACGGCCTGGACCGCGTCACCGGCGACTACATGGGCATGCTGGCGACGGTCATCAACTCGCTGGCTTTGCGCGACGCCATCGAGCAGTTGGGCATACAGTGCCGCCTGCAGAGCGCGATCACCATGCAGCAGGTGGCCGAGCCGTTCATCCCGCGTCGCGCCATACGGCATCTCGAGAAGGGGCGCATCGTCATACTGGCGGCCGGTACGGGCAACCCGTTCTTCACCACCGACACGACCGCCGCATTGCGCGCGGCGGAGATCGGGGCGGACGCGCTGCTCAAGGCAACCAGGGTCGACGGCATCTACTCAGCGGACCCGCTCAAGGACCGATCGGCGGTGCGTCTCACGCACCTCACATACCTCGAGGTGCTCAACCGCGGCCTGACCATCATGGACAGCACCGCGCTCACGCTGTGCATGGACAACCGGATGCCGATCATCGTCTTCGACCTGCTCGCCGAGGGGAACATCGAGCGCGTCGTCCTCGGCGAGGAGATCGGCACCCGCGTCGACGCCAAGGGCGATAGCGATGCCGGCTGACCGGGCGCGCGCCGACGAGGCGCAGGCGGCATTGAGGGAGCGGCTCACCGACGCGCAGGTGCGGATGGAGAAGAGCGTCGAAGCGCTGCACCGCGAGCTGATGACCATACGCACCGGGCGTGCGTCACCGGCGCTGCTGGAGCGCCTGCACGTCGACTACTATGGCTCGCCGACGCCGCTGCAGAGCCTGGCCGGGATCAGCGCGCCGGAGCCCAGCCTGCTCGTGATCCAACCCTATGACCGCAACGCCATGTCAGCCATCGAGAAGGCTATTCAAAAGAGTGAGCTGGGCCTGAACCCAAGCAACGACGGCAATGTCATCCGCGTGGCCGTCCCGCAGCTCACCGAGGAGCGGCGCAAGGAGCTGGTGAAGCTGGTGCACAAGCGCGCAGAGGAGGCACGTGTCGCGGTTCGCAACATCCGTCGCGACGAGGTCGACCACCTGCGCAAGGTGGAAAAAGACGGCCACGTCAGCAAGGACGAGGTCGAGACCACCATCGGCGAGATCCAGAAGATCACCGATCAGTTCATCGGCAAGGTTGACGACGCCGCTCAGAAGAAGGAGGCTGAGATCCTCGAGGTCTGAACCGTCCGCCGCCCGGCTGCGAAACGTGGCACGAGCACGCGGCGTTCTGTCCTCGAGGTCCACCGAATGCTTCGCCCACCCGCTCCCGCCGCGATCCCGCTGCCGGCCCGGCCGGACCTGCCGCGGCACATCGGCATCATCATGGACGGCAACGGGCGCTGGGCGCGGCAGCGACACCTGCCCCGGGTGGCGGGCCACCGCGCCGGCGTGCGCACCATCCGCCCGGTGATGGAGGCCTGTGACCAGGCGGGTGTCCACATCCTCACGCTCTACGCGTTCAGCACCGAGAACTGGTCGCGTCCTCGGACCGAGGTGTCTGCTCTCATGCAGCTCTTCGGCGAGACCATCGACCGCGAGGTGGACGAGCTCGATCAGAACGGCGTCCAGATCCGTGTGCTCGGCGACCGCAGCCGGCTGAGCGGACGGCTGCGTGACAAGGTCGCCGGCGCGGAAGCGCGCACGGCCCACAACACCGACGCCATCCTCAACGTCGCCATCAACTACGGCGGCCGCGGCGAGATCGTGGCCGCGGTCCGCGAGCTGGCCGCAGCAGGCTTCGACCTCAGCCAGCTCGACGAAGAGACGCTGAGCCGTGCCCTGTACACCAGTGGGCTTCCCGATCCCGATCTCATCATCCGCACCGCCGGCGAGATGCGCATCAGCAACTTCCTGCTCTGGCAGGCGGCGTACGCGGAGCTGTATGTCACCGACACCCTCTGGCCCGACTTCGGCGAGAACGCTCTGAACGACGCGCTCTACGCGTACTCGGCGCGGGAGCGGCGCTTCGGCGCGGTTCGCGAACGCCAGTCGGCGCAGCTGATCGATTTCCTGCACGTCACACCGGCTGGATGAACCTCGGCCTGAGGGTCGTCTCCGGGGCTTTCCTCCTCGCGCTGGTTGCCGCCGCGCTGTGGCTCGGCGTGCCGGCGTTTGCGGCGCTGGTCGGCGTGGCGGCGGTCATCGGCGCCTGGGAGTTCGCCGGGCTGGCTGCCAAGGTGGCGCCGGCGCCCCCAGCCTGGCTCCTGTACCCGCTGACGATCTGGCTGGCACTTCGCTTCGTCTTTCCGCCGGCCTACGCAGACGCGGCCTGGCCGCTGGTGGCGGCACTGGCCGTCGGGCTGCTGGTCGCCCTGCTGGCCGGGGTGTCCTTCAGCGGCTGGGCGAATGCCGTCGCCGGCGGCGTCTACATCGGCCTCAGCCTGGGGTTCTTCACCGGCATCTACCGCTGGCACGTCATCGACGCCACCCACTTCGGCCTGCGTCTCGTGGCGCTCGTGGTCCTGGCCGTGATGGCGGGGGACACCGTCGCGTATTTCGTGGGCAGCGCCACGGGCCGGCGCCCCTTCTTCAGGTCGATATCGCCGAAGAAGACGCTCGAAGGGGCGGTTGCCGGTGCGGCCGGCTCGATCCTGGTCGGCGCCTTGGCCGGGCCGGCGCTGGTGGGGTTGTCCGCCGCCGCGGGCGTCGGCCTGGGTGCCCTCACCGCGGTCGCCGCCCAGGGCGGCGACCTCGTCGAGTCGGCTTTCAAGCGGGCCGCCGGGGCGAAGGACTCGAGCGGGCTCATCCCCGGCCACGGCGGGCTGCTCGATCGGATCGACAGCCTGGTGCTGGTTGGACCGGTCGTATATTGCTATCTGAAGCTGATAGCGCTGGCGTAATCGAGGCGACAGCGCCGGCATGCCTGAATGGCGCTTGACGGAGGCATCGAAGCGATCGTGACCGACACTGCGCCGCGCCGCCGCGTGGTGCTGCTGGGCGCTACCGGCTCCATCGGTCGGCAGGCGTGCGACGTGATCGCTCGCTACCCCGACCGGTTCCAGCTGGTGGGCGCGGTCGCCGGCGCCAATGGGGAGGCGCTCCGCGACGTCGTCGAGCGCTTCTGCCGGGTCACCCCTGCCCGAGCGGTGCGCCAGCGGGCTCGAGGCGGCGTGCGAGATCGCCGCCATGGACTCGGACGTGGTCTGCGTCGCCATCACCGGCGCAGCCGCGCTGCGGCCGACGCTCGCCGCCATCGATGCGGGCGCGCTGGTGGCCACCGCCACCAAGGAGGTCCTGGTCATGGCGGGCGAGTTGGTGCGCGCCCGCGCAGCGGCCTCGGGCGCCCGCATCATCCCCATCGACAGCGAGCACAGCGCGCTGTGGCAGTGCCTGCGCGGAGAGAACCTTGCGTCGGTGCAGCGGCTCGTGCTCACCGCCAGCGGCGGTCCCTTCCTGGAGCGACCGCTGGACACGTTTGCGGCCATCACGCCGGCTGAGGCACTCGCCCACCCCACCTGGGTGATGGGCCCGAAGGTGACGCTCGACTCCGCGACGATGATGAACAAGGGGCTCGAGATCATCGAGGCGCACTTCCTGTTCGACGTCGACTACC
>VBJV01000099.1 GCA_005879785.1 Chloroflexota bacterium | reverse complement strand
CATCGTCGACGCGTGCCGCACGCCGGTCGGCCGTTATCGCGGCGCGCTGTCGGGCGCGCGCGCCGACGACCTGGCCGCGACTGTGCTGGGCGAGCTGATGCGACGCAACCCGCAGGTCGAGCCCAGCGACATCGAGGATGTGTGGCTGGGCGCCAGCAACCAGGCCGGCGAGGACAATCGCAACGTGGCGCGCATGGCGCTGCTGCTGGCGGGACTGCCGTTGAGCATCGGCGGCGCCACGGTCAACCGGCTCTGCGGCTCTGGACTGCAGGCCATCAACAGCGCGTGCGCCGAGCTGCGCTCGGGCAACGGCGCGGTTGCGATCGCCGGCGGCGTGGAGTCGATGACGCGCGCCCCGTTCGTCATGCCCAAGCCGGAGACGCCGTTTCCGCGCGAACAGCGCGTGTTCGACACCGCGATCGGATGGCGCCTGGTGAACCCGCGCATGCCCGAGGAGCACACGCTGTCCATGGGCGAGACCGCTGAGGTATTGGCTCGCGAGTACGAGATTGAGCGCGGCGTGCAGGACGAGTTCGCGCTGCGCAGCCACCAGCGCGCCGTCGCGGCGCAGGCGGCCGACCTGTTCGCGGACGAGCTCGTGCCGGTGACGGTGCGTCGTGGCCGCGACGAGATAGCCGTGACCGCCGATGAGGGGCCGCGGGCCGACGCGAACCTCGAGGCGCTCGCCAAGCTGCCGCCGGCGTTCGTGCCGGACGGAACGGTCACGGCCGGCAACTCGAGCCCGCTCAATGACGGCGCAGCGGCGTGCCTGCTGGCCACCGAAGCGGCGGTGGCGAGTCTGCAGCTGCATCCGGTCGCGCGCATCGTGGCCACAGCCACGGCGGGCGTCGAGCCGCGACGCATGGGCATCGGCCCGGTGCCGGCGATGCACAAGGCACTGCAGCGGGCCGGCTGGTCGCTCGACGAGCTGGAGATCGTGGAGCTGAACGAGGCCTTCGCGGCGCAGTCACTCGCCGTCCTGCAGGAGCTGCCCATCGCCACGGACCGTGTCAATCCGCTCGGCGGTGCGATCGCGCTCGGCCACCCCATCGGTTGCTCGGGCGCGCGGATCATGACGACGCTGGTGCATCAGCTGAAACGGCGGCCGGCGGGTACCCGTGCAGCGGCGACGATGTGCATCGGCGTGGGCCAGGGCATCGCCACGCTCGTCGAGCGCGTCTGAGCGCGACGCGCAAACCGCGGTCAGCCGCGCCGGCGCAGCCCCTCGAAGATGATTGCCTCGATGGCGCCGGCCATGTCGCGGGCTGACAACCGGCCGCCCGGCTGGTACCACTCGGTGACCGAGTTTGACATCCCGAAGATGAGCCGGGTCACCAGCGCCGTGTCGATGTCGATGCGCAGGTCGCCCTCGGCGATGGCCGCAGCCACGATGCGCTGCACAGCACGATCGAAGTCGCGCCGGCGCGCGATGGCCCAGCGTTCCGTCGGCGTGTTGCCGCGGATGCGCAGCAGCACGGTCACCTCGGGAAGCTGGCGGACCATGATCTCGACGGTCCGCTCGACGACGTAGCGCAGGCGCTCCACGGCGGTACCGCTGGTGGCGCCCGGTTCGGCGAGCACGCCGTGCAGGGCGTTGAGCGCGCGCTTCACCGCGTCCTCGAGTAGCTGCTCCTTGCTCGCGACGTGGTGGTAGATGCTGCTCTTGTGCACGCCGAGCGCGCGTGCGATGTCTGCCATGGACGTTCCGTCGTAGCCACGCTCGGTGAACACCTTGACAGCCACATCGACGACGCGATCACGGTCGTACGGACTGCGCTCGGCGAGTGGCGGGCGCCCCATGCGCTTTGCAAAATACCCAACGTGCGGATGATTCGTCAAGGCATGAAGCGCGTTGACACCCCCGTTGCCACAATCGTAGACTGCGCGGGCCAGCCGATCGAAAGGTTGATTTACAGCTGGTCCGAGGTGTCAACGGATGGATCGCTTCCTGCTCTACAGGACGTACCAGGAGCTCGAGGTCGGCCAGACCCAGCGCACGCGGGGACGCACCATCACCGAGACCGACATCGTGAGCTGGTGTGCGCTGACCGGCGACTGGTTCTATCCGCACATCGACGCTGTTGCTGCCGAGCGCTCGATGTTCGGCCAGCGCGTCGCGCCGGGCATCATGGTCTTTGCCATGGCGACCGGTCTGGGCGTGCCCGCCGATGCGACGACCATCCTGGCCAACTACGGGACCGACAAGCTGCGCTACCTCGCTCCCACATGGATCGGCGACACGCTGTACCTGGACATCGAGGTCATCGAGAAGACTGACCGCGACGAGAAGACGGGCCTGGTCACGTACCGCTGGGACGTGCTCAACCAGAACGGCACCACGGTGTGCGCCAGCCAGCTGAAGATCCTCACCGCCAAGGAGCGGCCGGCGTATGCCGGAATCTGACCAGCCGCGCACCGTCATCCTGACCACCGCGGCGGACGCGGCCGAGCTTGTGCTCAACCGCCCGGACAAGATGAACGCCATGAACGGCGCCATGGTGCGCGAGCTGATGCAGAGCCTCGACGCGGTGGAGGCCGGCGGTGCCCGAGCGCTCCTGGTGCGCGGCGAGGGACGCGCGTTCTGCAGCGGGCGCGACCTCGCCGACGCGGATCCGCTGCACGAGGACGGGGAGGCGATCCTCCGCGACGTCTTCAACCCGCTCATGGAACGCATGGCCGGCCTGCCCGTGCCGACGATCGCCGCCGTTCAGGGCGCGTGCCTGGGCACCGGCCTCGGGCTGGCGCTGGCGTGCGACATCGTCTACGCAGCCGACGACGCGCGCATCGGTTCGCCGTTCGCCCGCATCGGCGCGGTGCTCGACAGCGGCGCGCATGCGGCGTTCGTGGCGCGGCTGGGCGCACATCGAGCGCTGGAGCTCATCTACACCGGGCGGCTCCTGTCGGGACGGGAGGCGGCGGACTGGGGGCTGGTGAACCGCAGCGTTGCCGGCGCCGACCTGGTGCGCAGATGCCGCGAGCTGGCGGCCGGCATCGCGCGAGGTCCCACGGCTGCATTCCTCGAGTCCAAGCGCATGGTTCGGCGTATCAGTGACGAGGCTCCCTCGCTCGCCGACGTGCTCGCTGCGGAGGCGGCGGCGCAGGGGCGAGCCTCGCGCACGCACGACTATCAGGACGGCATCTCGGCTTTTCAGGAGAAGCGCAAGCCCGCTTTCACGGGCTCGTGAACGCGCGTCGGTGACGGAGTACGCGAGCGCCTTTCCCAGCCTCGGGTTCGACCGACCCGAGGACGGCATCCTGGTCATCACCATGACTGCCGCCGGCAAGCTCAACGCGGTAAGCGCCGACATGCACCGCGAGCTGGCGACTGTCTGGAACACGATCGACCGCGATCCGGACACGCGCGCGGTGGTCATCCGCGGCGCCGGCGGGACGTTCTCCTCCGGCGGCGACCTGGACCTGGTCGACGAGATCGTCGCTGACTTCAGCGCTCGCGCGCGTGTCCTCCAGGAGGCCCGCGATCTGGTCTACAACGTCATCAACTGCGGCAAGCCGATCGTCTCGGCGATGGACGGGGTCGCGGTGGGCGCGGGACTCGTCGTCGGACTGCTCGCCGACGTGTCCATCGTGGGACGTTCGGTGCGGCTCATCGACGGCCACACACGCTTGGGTGTGGCGGCCGGCGACCACGCCGCCATCGTCTGGCCGCTGCTGTGCGGCCTGGCTAAGGCGAAATATCACCTCCTGACATGCGAGCCGGTGAGCGGCGAGGAAGCGGAGCGCATCGGCCTGGTGTCACTCTGCGTCCCCGACGAGGAGGTCCACGAGCGCGCGCTCAGTGTGGCGCGCACGCTCGCTGCCGGCTCGGAGACGGCGATTCGCTGGACCAAGTACGCGCTCAACAACTGGCTCCGCGCGGCAGGGCCAATCTTCGACGCCTCGCTGGCACTCGAGTTCCTCGGCTTCACCGGGCCCGACGTCGTCGAGGGGGTGGGCGCGCGCCGGCAGAAGCGCACAGCTCAGTTCAGGACGTAGCAGTCCGCGCCTACCTCTCGTACCAGCCCTCGAGGAAGGCCCGTCCAAGAGTGCCGTCGAACACCATGTACATCAGCCAGGCGGGCGTCGCTCCCCTGTCGATCTCGAGCCTTTCGGCAGCGAGAGCGAAGATCGCGAAGATGTAGCGGTGCCTCCCGCTGCCCTCCGGCGGCCCGGCGCCGAGGTAGCACTCCGTCCTGGCGTCGTTCGGGATGTGAAAGGCGCCCTGCGGGAGCCCCGAGCCGCCCTCGTCGCCGGCGCCGGCACGCAGCTCGGTGACGTTGCCCGGAATGTTCACCACGGCCCAGTGCCAGAAGCCGGCAACCGTGGGCGCATCGGGGTCGATCATGGTGACCACGAAGCTCTGCGTCGCTGCAGGGAATCCCGTCCAGGAGAGCTGCGGGGAAACGTCCTGGCCGCCGGCACCGAAGGAGCCACTGACCTGCGGCATCGCCAACTTCTCGCCCTCGCGCAGATCGCTGCTGGTCAGTGAGAAGGTGGCGGCTGGCGGAAGGTTCTCGTAGGGGTTCCAGCTCATTGGGGACGTCTCCAGTCACGAAGTGCAGAGTTGATCGAATACTGAGGAGTTCACTGATCGAAGTCGAGGACCACACGATCGGAGGTGGGATGCGACTGACAGGCGAGTACGAAGTCGGCCTCGATCTCGTGCTGCTCGAGCGCGTAGCTCTGCTCCATGGCCACGCTGCCGCTGAGCAGCTTGGCCCGGCACGTGCCACACACACCGCCCTTGCACGCGTAGGGTGCGTCGGCGCGCACGCGCAGTGCGGCGTCCAGCACTTTCGCGATCGAGTGAGAAGGTGGAGCGCCTGCCGTCGAGGATGATGGTCACCTCGGCCGGCTGAGACGCGGTACCTCCCGCAGCTGGCTTCGTCATCGCCGCAGCGGCGGCGCTGGCGCGCCGCCCCGCTTCGACGCTCTCCGTGTGGAAGAGCTCGAAGTGGATGTGCGCTGCGTCGACGCCGCGCTCCACGAGCAGCGCCCTGGCCGCATCGATCATCGGACCCGGTCCACACAGGAACCACTCGTCGACATTGCCGGGGGGCACGAGGGCATCGAGAAAGACGCTCAGCCGGTCGCGGTCGAGGCGCCCGTGGAAAAGCTCCACGTCCTGCTCCTCGCGGGAAAGCACGTGGTACAGCGCGAAGCGCTCGGGATACTCGTTCTTGAGATCCTCGAGCTCCTCGAGGAACATGATGTCGCCCACCGTGCGGTTGCCGTACAGCAGCGTGACGCTGCTCAACGGCTCGCGACTGAGCACCGTGGCGATGATCGACATGACGGGCGTGATGCCACTGCCGGCGGCCACCATTGCGTAGCTGCGTGACTGCGTCGGGTCGAGCGCCGTGTTGAACCGCCCAGTCGGTGTCACCACTTCGACGACGTCGCCACGTCGGAGGCGGTCGCGCGCGTACGTTGAGAAGACGCCGCCGGGCAGACACTTGACCGCGACCCGCAGCGTGCCGGATCCCGCAGCTGTGCAGATCGAGTAGCTGCGGCGGATGTCGTCCCCGGCCTCGGCGCAGCGCAGCGAGACGTGCTGCCCCTGCACGAACTCGAAGTCGCCAGCCAGCTCCGGCGGCACCTCGAACTCGATCGCCACCGAGCCGTCGGTGAGCGGCTCCACCGCAGCGACGCGCAATGGGTGCAGGGTCGCCCGCCGGTGCCTTGCCGGCGCCTCCGGGGGCGCGGCGATCACCGGCTCAGTGCTCCTTGAAATGGGGAAACGGCTCGGCGCATCCAGCGCACCGCAGCAACGCCTGGCACGGCGTCGAGCCGAAATGCGACACCTCGCTGGTGTGGGCCGAGCCACACAGCGGGCACTCGACGGCGAGCTTGAGCAGCGTCATGTGAGCATCACGCTCGCGCGGCGGCGCGATGCCGTAGTCGTGCAGCTTGCGCCGTGCAATGTCTGACATCCAGTCGGTGGTCCATGCCGGCGACAGCACGACGTTGACCTTGACGTCGGGATAGCCTGCGTCGCGTACGGACCGGGCCACGTCGGCGCGGATCACATCGAGTGCCGGACACCCCGAATACGTCGGCGTGATGTCCACGTCCACGTGGCCGGCGCCGTCGACGCGCACCTCGCGCAGGATGCCGAGATCGTCGATGGTGAGCACCGGTATCTCGGGGTCGACAACCTCGGCGGCGACGCGGCGGATCTGCTCGACGTCGCTTACCACGATGCCCCTGGGTGCGCGCGGTGCAGATGCTGCATCTCGGCGACCATGTATCCGAACGACTCGGTGTGCAGGCCCCGCCTGCCGCCGGTCGGCGCCCACGACGCGGACGGACGCTCCAGTGTCGCGTCGTGCAGCACGCGGTCCACCGACACATCCCACGCTGCGCGCAGCCGCTCCGGGTCCGCGGCCTGACCTCGTTCCACAAGGTCGCGGGTCACCTCGTCGCTCTCGAACAGCTCAGCCGTGTACGGCCACAGGTGGTCCAGTGCCGTTTGCATGCGCCGATGGCTCTCCTCGGTGCCATCGCCCAGCCGCAGCGTCCACTGCGTCGCGTGGTCGAGGTGGTAGATGACTTCCTTCACCGCCTTGGCGGCGATCGCGGCGACCTGAGCATCCGGCGAATCGCTGAGCGCTCTCCATACCTCGAGCTGGTATGTCGAGTACAGCAGCTGGCGCACGATGGTCGCAGCGAAGTCACCGTTTTCCTGCTCGACCAGCAAACAGTTGACGAAGTCGCGCTCGTCGCGAAGGTACGCATAGGCGTCCTCGCTGCGCCAGGTGCCATCGAGCTCCGCCGTCCGCGCGTACATGGCGCGTCCCTGGCCGAGGAGGTCGAGCGCGATGTTGGTCAGCGCGACGTCCTCTTCTAGAGTCGGCGCTCGCGACGACCACTGCCCCAGCCGGTGCGAGAGCACCAAGCAGTCGTCGGCGAGGCGCAGGGTGTACACCCCGGCCGGGTCAACCGCCACCGCGGTCACAGCTGGCGCACCTCCTTGGGGATGTCGTAGAAGGTCGGATAGCGGTACGCCTTGTCTGCTGCAGGATCGAAGAACGGGTCCCGTTCCTCGGGCGACGACGCGGTGAGGGAAGCGGATGGGACTACCCAGATGCTCACGCCCTCCATGCGCCGCGTGAACACGTCGCGCGCGTTGCGCAGCGCCATCTGCGCGTCCGCCGCGTGCAGGCTGCCCACGTGGTTGTGCGACAGGCCACGCCGGCTGCGGATGAACACCTCCCACAGCGGCTCGTGTGGACTCTCGCTCATGCGGCGGCGACTCCGACCGCGGCGTGCTTCGCCGCGTACGCTGCTGCCGCGTCGCGGACCCACCCGCCTTCCTCGTGTGCGCTCACGTGATGCGCCAGACGCTGGCGGTTGCACGGGCCGTCACCGCCGACCACGCGGCGGAGCTCCGCCCAGTCGCACTCCCCGAAGTCGTAGTGGCCGCGCTCCTCGTTCCAGCGCAGCGCCGGATCGGGCGGCGTCAGCTCGAGCACCTCTGCCTGGGGCACGACCATGTCGACGAAGCGCTGACGAAGCTCGTCGTTGGTGAACCGCTTGATGCGCCAGGCCATCGACTGCTCGCTGTGCGTCGACTCCGCGTCGGGCGGTCCGAGCATCATCAGCGACGGCCACCACCAGCGATCCACGGCATCCTGCGCCATCGCGTGCTGCTCCGGCGTGCCGTGCGACAAGGTGTGCAGGATCTCGAAGCCCTGCCGCTGATGGAACGACTCCTCCTTGCAGACGCGCACCATGGCCCGCGCATACGGCCCGTACGAGCAGCGGCACAGCGGTATCTGATTGGTGATCGCGGCGCCGTCGACCAGCCAGCCAATGGTGCCGACGTCCG
>VBJV01000096.1 GCA_005879785.1 Chloroflexota bacterium | reverse complement strand
CCGTCGGGGACATCCTCAGCCGAGGTTCGCCGATCCGCGTGTGAGTTGATCGAAGCAAATTCGACGGCTGAGCGACATGCCAGGTTCCGCCGGCTCGTGAACGCCATCCACATGCTCCAGCAGGGACGAACGGCGCACGGTGACGATGCGAGCTCCGCGGTCATCGAGCAGCTGCTGGCCGCGCTGCGCGACGAGGTCGCCCCGATCCTCCTCAAACGAGGTCAGAATTGAGGTCGCATGCGGGACCTCCGGTGATCGGCGCCAAGGCGGGCGGAGTGGTACCCAGGAAAGCCGTGAAGCGCACGAACAGCGTGCAACCGGATGCCCCGACGTGGCTGGACCTGCGATCCCTCGCCCATGCTCGTGCGTCGTCGGAAGATCACATGCACCGCATCGACCACGCGCTGTCCGCTGATACGCAGGCGCACTGGAGAGCGGCAGAACCCGGCGAGCAGGTCATCGAGCTGCATTTCCGTCAGCCGCATCACCTCAGACGGATACGTCTGGTCTTCGTCGAGAAGGTTGCGGGCCGCACACAGCAATTCACCATCCGCTGGTCGGCCCGGCGCGGCGAGGTGCATGGCGAGGTCGTTCGCCAGCAATTCAATTTCAGCCCGTCGGGCGCCACCTGTGAAATCGAGGATTACCGGGTGGACCTGCCGGATGTCGAGAGGCTGGAGATCCGCGTCGTTCCCGACATCGGCGATCCCCGGGCGTTCGCGTCTCTCACTCACCTTCAACTGGGTTGATCGCGAATCCCGTCGTGAGCGCGCCCCATCCCACCCCAGCGACGGAAAATGCAGTCCGGAAGGTCCTCGCGCTCGCGCAGCGTCTGCGCGAGGGAGATGGTGAGGACCATGTCAGGGCGTCAGCGCGCGAGATCGAATCCGCCTGTGCGCGCGGTGAGGGCGTTCGTACCGCGGTCAACCGTCTGTCCTCGAGTGTTCGACAGCTCCAGGCCGAGCTCTCGAACGGATCCAGGCGACGAGAACAGCACGACGCGCTCAGCATCGAGCGTCTGCTGGAGGTTCTGCAGGAGGACCTGCTCCCCACTCTCCGGCAGTCCGGGCTCATCTGACCCGCTGGAGCCTGACGCGATAGGCCCGCCGTCCTTGATCTTGATGTAGGGCGCCCCTTTACGGGGCGCCAGGCGGGACGTAAAGGCCCGGCCCTACAAATATCAACTCGAGGCGGGCTGTAAAGGCCGGTCCTACAAATATCAACTTGAGTGAGCTCCGGCAAGCTCCGGGACTAGTGCGTCGAGCGCGGCAGCTGATCCCAGTCGCGCTGTTTGCCGACGAGCAGCTCGGCTCGGTCTCGTGCCGGCGGCGGACTGGGCGCCGCGCCGCAGACGACGATCAGGTCGGGAATGGCGCAGACGGAGGCCGGTGAGAAAAAGACGGACGCGGCCTCCTCAGGCCTCGCCTCATCGGTGCTCGATGACTCCGCGCCATCGGCGGTGGCATGATTGACCACGAACAGGCAAGCACCTTCGGGGTCTCCGGCGGCCTCGATCGTCTCCGCGAACTGCTTACGGATCGCCATGATTTGGCCAGCGGCCATCTGGTCGCTGTTGACCACGGCGCAGTACCAGACGCGTGAGCTCATGTGCCCGGACCCGGTCTTTCTTTATTGATGGAGCTTCTATATCCAGGGCCACTATATACGATTGCGTCCGACGCCGGGCAGCACCGGACTCTGTAGTATCATTCGTTCGGTCGCGCCCGTAATGGGTGGATGATCGAATGCTCCCCGGCCACCGGTTGCGGCGACCTCCTCTTCGGACAAACACGCACACAAGGCGTACGGATGTGCGCGAGCGCAGCGCACCAAGAGATACCGGGCTCACCAGCCGATCACCACTGTGATGACTTCCGGACCCATCCGAGCCGTCGAGCACACGGCACCGCACGTGGACGGCAAGTTTCTCCGCGTGGACAACCGGCGTTTTCTCGTGAAGGGGGTGGCGTACGGCACCTTCGCGCCCAATGGCGAGGGTGGACAGTTCCCTTCACCAGCACGGATCGCGGAGGACTTCTCGTTGATGGCGAATGCCGGCATCAACACCGTCCGCACGTACACCGTGCCGCCCCCCGGCGTGCTCGACCGGGCGATCGAGCACGGGCTCCGCGTAATCGTCGGGCTGGAATGGCCCCAGCACACCCCGTTTCTCGATGACCCCCAGCTTGTCCGACAGATACGGCGAGACGCGGCGGCCACCGTGCGCAGGCTGGGTTCGCACCCGGCAGCGCTCCTGTTTGCGGTCGGCAACGAGATTCCACCAGGCGTGGTGCGTTGGCATGGCCGGCGCCGCATCGACCGGTTCCTGCGGGAGCTGAACGAGGAGATCAAGACCGCGGCCCCGGACAGCCTGCTCACCTACGTGAACTTCCCGCCCACCGAACACCTCGACCTCGACTGCTTCGACGTCTGCGCCTTCAACGTCTATCTGCATCGAGAGCCGGATCTCCGTGCGTACCTGGCCCGGCTGCAGCACATCGCCGGCCATAAACCGCTTCTCCTGGCGGAAGCCGGCGGCGACAGCGTGCGCGAGGGTCTGGACGGGCAGGCGCGAATCACCGCGATGCACCTCCGTGCCGCCTTCACCGAAGGAGCCTGCGGCGCGGTGGCCTACTCGTGGACCGACGAGTGGTGGCGTGGCGGCCGTCCTGTCGACGACTGGGCGTTCGGCCTCGTGGACGAGGCGCGGCATGCGAAGCCGGTGCTGGCGGCGGTCAGCAAGGTATTCGCGGAGGCGCCGTTCCCGGCCGACGAGCGCGCCCGCTGGCCGAAGGTCTCGGTGGTGGTGTGCGCGCACGACGCGGCCGACACGATCGGCGACTGCCTCACATCGCTCGCCGGCCTGACCTACCCGAGCGTCGAAGTGATTGTCGTCAACGACGGATCGCGGGACGCCACCCCGTCGATTGCGCGCCAGCATGCAGGCGTGCGTGTCATCGACGTACCGAAGGGCGGGCTCAGCGCGGCCCGCAACGTTGGCCTCGCGGCCGCAACGGGCGAGATCGTCGCCTACACGGATGCGGATGTGCGCGTCGATGCCGACTGGCTCACGTACCTCGTTCAGCCGATGCTCGCCTCCGACGTCGCCGGCGCGGGTGGCCCGAACGTCGTTCCACACGACGACCCGTGGGTCGCGCAGTGCGTGGCGCGCTCGCCCGGCGGGCCCACGCACGTGATGCTCGACGACCGCATCGCGGAGCACGTGCCCGGCTGCAACATGGCCTTCCGCCGCGACGCGCTGCTGTCGATCGACGGGTTCAATCCCGTCTATCTCCGCGCCGGCGACGATGTCGATATCTGCTGGCGGCTGCAGGCCAAGGGACTGCGCGTCGGATTCGCGCCGTCGGCGCTCGTGTGGCATCATCACCGCGGGAGCGTCGCCGCGTTCTGGCGCCAGCAGGTCGGTTATGGCGAGGCGGAAACGTGGCTCGACGCGCATCACCCCGAGAAGTTCCTCCGGGGCCGGATGTTGTGGCATGGCCGAATCTACAGTCCGCTCCCCTTCCTGCGTTCCGCTGCCGGACGACGCGTGAACACCGGGGTGTGGGGCACCGCGGCGTTTCCGTCCGTCTACAGCACACGGACGCACAGCTGGCACTTCCTCCCGCACTCGCCGGTGTGGATGGCCGCGTCGCTGGTGTTGCTCATCGCCGGGATCATCGGTGAGCTGATGGGGATAGACGCACCCTGGCTGGTGCTCTCCACCGGTGAGACGATGGAGGTGAACGCGCCGTTGCTGCTCCTCGCGGCCGGCCTGCTCGGCTGCACGGCGACGCTGGGCCGATGCGCGACGTTTGCCTGGCGGTCCGATCTCAGCGCCCTGCCGGCGATCGGCCGCCGGTCGCGCGCGCGGAGCCGCCACCTGTACCGGGCGCTCATCGCGTGGCTCCACCTGGTTCAACCCATCGCGCGCCTGCGGGGAAATCTGCGCGGGCTGTCGCTGTCGCAGGGCGTGGCGTCCCAGCACGTCACGCGCCGTCCGTGGAAGGCGCCCGTGCCGGCTGCCCGCGACGCGCGCGCGGCCGCGCGTCTGCTCACGGGCGGGAGAACCGAACGGTCGTTCTGGAGCGAATCGCACACCTCGCACACGACGCTGCTCACCGAGCTCGTCGGGGTCCTCCGCGCCGCTCGCCCCGCGCAGCTCGTGCACGTCGACGAAGGCTGGCGTCCGGACCGGGATCTCAGCCTGACCATTGGCCGCTGGGGATGGCTGCACGTCCAGACGCTCGTCGAAGACCACGAACGGGGGAGCTGCCTTTTCCGCGCGAGAGCGCGACTTCGTCCCAGCTTCGTCGGCACGGTCCGGGCCCTCACGGTGGCACTGCTGCTGGCCGGAGGAACGAGCGCCTCCATGGCGCTTCACGGACATTCAGCGAGCATGATCGTCTCGGTCATCGCCATAACGGTGATCGCTGCGCGCTCGGCGTGGCAGGCCGTGCGCGCGGTGGCCGCCGTGGATCGAGCGGTGGCGCGCGTCGCCACCGGCGCGGGCATGCTGCCGCTGCCGCTGCCGCCCCCGCTTGCGCCTCGCGTGAGCCGCTCAGCCGAAACAACATTATCCCGAGGCTGACGTGGCCCGCTGGACCCTCTCGTTCCTCCGACCGTACCGCACACGCGTCGTGGCCATTGCCATCCTCGCGATCGCGGAGATCGGATTGGCCGCGCTGTCGCCCTGGCCACTCAAGATCCTCGTGGACAGCGTGCTGGGCGGCCGTCCCGTCCCTCACTGGTTCGCCGTTCTCATTCCTTCGACGGCCGGCGCCAGCCCCGTCACGCTGCTCGTGATCGTCGTGGTCGCCGGCCTGCTCGTGCAGATCGCCCACGAGCTCGTGCGCATGATCGACACCCAGCTGCAGGTGGACACGGGCCAGCGCATCGTTTACACCCTCCGGGCGAAGCTGCTCGAGCATCTGCAGGCGCTCCCGCTGCGGCATCACATCCTCACCAGGACGGCCGACTCGGTCTACCGGCTCGACGCCGACGCGCACTGCGTGAACGACCTCGTCATCGGAGGCGTGTTCCCGCTGGCGCTGGCGGTGCTCAACCTCGGAGTGATGTTCGTCATCCTGGTGTCTCTGGATCTGACGCTCGGACTCCTCTCACTGACGGTGGTGCCGTTCCTCTATCTGTGTCTTCGTTATTACTCGCAGACGATGACGGATCGGGCCGAGCGGGTGAAGGCGCTGGAGTCCACGCTGAT
>VBJV01000315.1:3569-4137 GCA_005879785.1 Chloroflexota bacterium | reverse complement strand
TCCCCGGGGCCGGTTCCGGCCGGGATCCAGCCGGCGTCGACCGCCTGCGCGTAGGGATCGGCCTGGGCCGGCTCGTTGTTGATCAACTGGTTGGCGGCGGCCAGCACGCGGGCAGCGGCCAGCCGGTTGGCGGCCCGTGCAGGTCGGAACGTGCCGTCAGCGCGGGCCGGAATCCAGCCCTGGTTGACCGACCAGCGGATCTGCG
Organism: Chloroflexota bacterium; assembly: GCA_005879785.1. Taxonomy (GTDB): domain Bacteria; phylum Chloroflexota; class Dormibacteria; order Aeolococcales; family Aeolococcaceae; genus CF-165. The sequence goes on along the minus strand of VBJV01000315.1, from coordinate 3,932 downwards.
CGCCGGCCCAGAACGAGCTGGACACATCGGTCGGGCTCGTCGCCGCGCCCGCCTGCGCCGGGAGGGCGCAGGCGAGCACGGCGAGAGCCAACAGGACAGCACAACGCGGACGACCCATACTGGCGCGTATATCGGAAGAAGTGCAACACGGCTTGAGTAAGCAGAATGTAAAGCGGTGAGCCCTACGCCGCTCAGGCCACGTTCTCGACCCAGTCGTCGTACAGCGAGAAGTAGCGGCCGCGGCGTGCGATCAGCTGCTCGTGGGTGCCGCTCTCGATCACCGATCCGTGCTCCAGCACCACGATCAGGTCGGCGCGGCGGATCGTGCTCAGGCGGTGGGCGACGACGACGGCCGTGCGGCGG
>VBJV01000315.1:2901-3558 GCA_005879785.1 Chloroflexota bacterium | reverse complement strand
GTGGCCTCGTCCAGGATCAGCAGCCTGGGGTTGGCGAGCAGCGCCCGCGCGAACGCGACCAGCTGCCGCTGGCCGATCGACAGCCGCGACCCGCGCTCCTCGATCTGGGTGTCGTAGCCCTCGGGCAGGTCCCGGATGAACTCGTCCGCGCCCACCGTCTGGGCGGCCGCGACGATGTCCTCCATCGACGCGTCCGGCCGGCCGAACGCGATGTTGTCGCGCACCGTGCCCGCGAACAGGAAGCCCTCCTGGGGCACGATGCCGAGCTGCGAGCGCAGCGAGTCCATCGTCACGTCACGCAGATCGTTGCCGTCCATCAGGATCCGGCCGCCGGTGGGGTCGTAGAAGCGAGCCAGCAGCTTGACGATGGTCGACTTGCCGGCGCCGGTATGGCCGACCAGCGCCACCGTCTGGCCGGCGGCGGCCGTGAACGAGATGCCGTGCAGCACCTCGGCCGTGTCCTGGCGGTAGGAGAAGCGCACGTCCTCGAAGCGCACCTCGCCCGCGATCGGTGGCAGCACCAGCGCGCCGTCCGCGTCGACCATGCCGGCCGGCGTGTCCAGCACGTCGAACACCTTGTCCAGCGCCGCCGTGCCCGCCAGGAACGTCTGGTAGAACTGCGACAGCTGCTGCACCGGCTCGAAGAAGTTGGTCAGC
>VBJV01000315.1:338-2860 GCA_005879785.1 Chloroflexota bacterium | reverse complement strand
GTATCCCAGCACCACCGCCATCGCGGTCGCCGACAGCAGATCCACGAACGGGAAGTAGATCGCGCTCACGTTCACCGTCTGCACGTTGGCGTCGCGGTAGGAGTCGTTGACCGCCACGAAGCGGCGGTAGTTGTCGGACTCGCGACGGAACGCCTGCACCACCCGCACGCCGGAGATGTCCTCTTGGAGGCTGGCGGTGACGTCGGCCAGCCGTTCCCTCGTCAGCCGGTAGGCGCGGGCCGAGTAGTGGCGGTAGATGCCGGTGGCGATCGACATGCCCGGGAACACGACCAGCGTCGCCAGCGCCAGCCGCCAGTCGAGGTAGATCAGCACCAGCGCCGAGCCGAACAGCGTGATCGTGTTCTGCACCAGCGTGGTCGGCCCATCGGTGACGAGCGTGTTCAGCGCCTCGATGTCGTTCGTCAGGCGAGAGATGACGACCCCCGCCCGGGTGCGCTCGAAGTACCCAAGGTCGAGCTCCTGCACGTGAGCGAACAGGTCGCTGCGAAGGTCGGTCAGCACCCGCTCGCCGACCCACGTGGTGAGGTAGCTCTGCACCGCCCCGAACAGCCAGCCGGCGATCGCGACCGCCACGAACACCGCCACCCACAGCTCGACCGCGCCGAAGTCCCCCGGCGTGATGCCGCGGTCGATCGCCTGCTTGGCCACCACCGGCCCCGCGATCGTGGTCGCGGTCGAGCACCAGCTGCGACACGCGATGCACCGTGCGACGCAGCCCCAGCCCGGCGGCGGCCGCCCCGCGGGCACTGATGTGGCTACCGAAGCCGACCGCTCTCACGCCACGTCCTCCTTCTCGATAGGCGCGCCGTCTGGGTCGAGCTGCACGAACGTCCGCTCGACCAGGCCGTGGCGGTAGATCTCCTGGTAGACCGGGCTCTCCTCGAGCAGTCCGGCATGCTCGCCGCGGGCGACGATGCGGCCGTGGTCGAGCACCACGACGTGATCGGCCAGCGAGATCGTCGACAGCCGGTGGGCGATGATCAGCGTCGTTCGGCCGCGCATCACCTCGCGTAGCGCGAGCTTGATGCGGGCCTCGGTGTTGGCGTCGACCGACGCCGTGGCGTCGTCCAGGATCAGCACCCGCGGATCCATCAGCAGCGCCCGCGCGATCGCGATCCGTTGCCGCTGGCCGCCCGAGAGGGACAGGCCGCGCTCGCCCACCCGCGTGTCGTAGCCGTCCGGCAGGTCCATGATGAAATCGTGGGCCTGGGCGCGCACCGCGGCCATGGCGATCTGCTCCGGGGTCGCCTCCGGCGAGCCGTAGGCGATGTTCTCGGCCACGGTGGTCGAGAACAGGAACGTGTCCTGGCCGACGATGCCGATCGCGCTTCGCAGCGAGTCGAGCGTGGCGTCGCGCACGTCGAGCCCGTCCAGCGTGATGCTGCCCCGCTCGACGTCGTAGAAGCGGGGGATCAGTGCGGTCAGCGTGGTCTTGCCGCAGCCTGTGGGTCCGATCAGGGCGACCGTCTGTCCGGCCGCGATCTCGAGCTCGATGTCCGACAGCACCTCGCGACCGGCCTCGTAGCCGAAGCTGACGTCGTGGAACGTGAGCGCTCCCGGCCCGTCAGGCAGCGGCCGCGCGCCGGGCCGCTCGACCACGTCGCGATCCTCGTCCAGCACCTCGAACACGCGCTCGCCGGAGGCCATCGCGCGCTGGTACTGGCCGACCCACATGCCCATCGAGCGAAGCGGGAACACCAGCAGCAGCAGGTAGGCGTTGACGGCGAAGAACTCGCCCAGCGTGAGGGTGCCGTGCACCACCTGGTAGCCGCCCACCAGCAGCACGCCGGCGATCGCCAGGCTGGGCAGCGCCGACAGTGCCGGCACGGAACCGCCTCGTCTCGTTCGCCTCCTGCCCGAATGCCTTTACCACCCGCACACCGACGACGTTCTCCTCGGCCTGGGTGGTCACGTCGGCAACCCGCTGCTGCACCTCCTTCAGCACCGGGTGGCTGACCCGGGAGTAGCGGTAGGCGAGGTAGCCGATCAGCGGCGTGATCGCGAGCGCGATCAGCGTCAGCTCGATGTTCAGCAGCGACAGCGCGACCAGCACGATCGCGACCGTGAAGACGTTCTGCGAGAAGAAGATCAGGCCGTAGCCGAGGAACACCCGCACCTGCTGTACGTCGACGGTCGCCCGCGACATCAGCTGGCCGGTTTGATGCCGGTCATAGAACCGGTAGGAGAGCCGCTGCAGGTGCTCGTAGACGCGGTTTCGCAGGTCGTACTCGACGGCCAGCGAGAGCCGGCCCGCCAGCCAGCGGCGAAACAGCATCATCACGCCCTTGACCGCGCCTGCCGCCACGATCAGCAGCGCCAGGGCGTAGATGTGACGGCGGCCGTCGCCGCGCTGCGCAGAGTCGATCACGGCGCCGGTGAGATACGGGATCACCAGGCCCGCCGCCTGCGTCCCGGCCGCGAGCACGGCGGAGACGATCACCTGTCCCCGGTAGGGGCGCAGGAAGCCGAGCAGGCGACGGAAGGTCATGCCGCCAGAGTAG
>VBJV01000315.1:0-318 GCA_005879785.1 Chloroflexota bacterium | reverse complement strand
CTGCTCGAGCAGCACCTGGAACGAAACTCCCTCGAGCTGAGCGATCACCCACAGGCCGCCGAGCACCAGGATGCCCACGCACATCACGCCGTAGGAGATCTCCGATGCCACGCTGCCGCGCTCGCTGTGAAAGATCCGGTACACCTTAGCCCCTTTTCCGAACGGTTCCGGCGCACGACCCCGCGTGCGTAGGGTGGTTATCGACCGATACCGGGGGAAGGTTGATCACCCGATATCGGGACAGGTCACTCGCCGGACGAGATGCCCAATCGGGACGAGAGGGCGGTGCTGGTCGACCGGCTCTCGGTCAGCGCCGCC
>VBJV01000091.1:3607-9025 GCA_005879785.1 Chloroflexota bacterium | reverse complement strand
GGCATCGCTCGGCGTGGTGCTCTCCCGCCAGACGATCTACTCGGCGCTCAGCCTCGTGGTCACGGTCGGCATGATCTCGGTGCTCTTCCTGCTGCTGAACGCGCAGTTCCTGTTCGCCGTGCAGCTGATCATCTACGCGGGCGCGGTGATGGTGCTCTTCGTGTTCATCATCGCCCTGCTCAGCCCCGATGCTGAAGACCGCCCGGCGTTCGACTACCGGGCCATCATCGCGCTCATCGGCGTCGCCGCCACGACGATCCTGGTGTTCGTGGTGGCGCGCAACGGCATCACGTACAACGCACAGGGATTTCGCGCCGCTGCGCTGCTCGGTGCGTGCCATTCGCAACAGGCCGTGCACGCCGCCTGCGATCCCTACGCGACATTCTCGTTCCCACCGGAGCGTGTCAACGCGGCCGGCAACGTGCAGACCGTCGCGGGGCAGCTGTTCACGACCTTCCTGTTCCCCTTCGAGATCACCTCGTTGCTGCTCCTGGTGGCGGCGATCGGCGCGGTGTACCTGACGCGCCGCGACCACCGCCGGCAGCAATGATCAGCGTCAACCTGTTTCCGTACCTGCTGGGACTTGCGGCTTTCCTGTTCACCGCCGGTGCCGCCGGGGTGCTCATCCGCCGCAATCCCATCGTGGTGTTCATGTGCATCGAGCTGATGCTCAACGCCGGCAACGTCGCGCTGATCGCGTACGGCCGCTTCCTGCACAGCCAGGAGGGCCAGGTCTTCGCCTTCATGGTCATCATCGTCGCCGCCGCCGAGGTGGTCGTGGGTCTCGCCCTGATCACGCAGGTCTTCAGGCTGGGACGCCAGCTCGACGTCGACGATCTCAATGAGATGAGCGAATGAGCGTCGCCACGTCCACGACGCTCGTCCTGCTGGTGCTCGGGTTCCCGCTCGCCGGTTGCGTGCTCAACGGGCTGCTCGGGCCGCGCCTGGGGCGCCGCTTCGTCAACCTTGCCGGCACGCTCAGCATCCTGGCTTCGTTCGTGGTCGCGTGCGTCGTGCTCGCCGAAGTCGTCGGCGCGGCACACGGTCCCCAGGCGATCACGGTGCGGCTGTTCCAGTGGCTCGACCTCAGCGGCGGCGCCAACCTGCCCAACCGTTTCAACCTCAGTGTGGGCATGGACTTCACGCTGGACGCGCTCAGCGCCCTGATGCTGATGGTCATCACCGGGGTCGGCTTCCTGATCCACGTCTACAGCGTCGGCTACATGGAGCACGACCCGGGCGTCGCCCGGTTCTTCAGCTACATGAACTTCTTCATCTTCTCGATGCTCATGCTGGTGCTGGCCGCTGACATGGTGATCCTGATCATCGGCTGGGCGCTGGTGGCGCTGAGCAGCTACCTGCTGATCGGGTTCTGGTACGAGCGGCGCAGCGCAGTGCTGGCCGCGCGCAAGGCGTTCATCACCCAGGTCATCGGCGACGTGGCCATGGTCATCGCCGCATTTCTCATCGTGCTGAACACGCACACGCTCAGCCTGCCCAACATCTTCGCTCGCACCCATGACTTCGCCGCCGGCGGCGCGCTGATCAACGGCATCTGCGTGCTGCTTGCCATCGGCGCCTTCGCCAAGAGCGCGCAGTTCCCACTGCACACGTGGCTCCCCGACGCCATGGAGGGCCCGACCCCCGTCTCCGCACTCATTCATGCAGCCACGATGGTCACCGCGGGCGTGTACCTCATCGCGCGCTTCCACCCGCTCTTCAACATCGCGCCCGTGGCCATGGGCGTGGTGGCCTGCGTCGGCATCGGCACCGCGCTGATGGCCGGCGTGATCGCGCTCTCGCAGATCGACATCAAGCGGGTGATCGCCTATTCGACCATGTCACAGATCGGCTTGATGATCTACGCCGTGGGCATCGGGGCCTACGCGGCGGGGATGTTCCACTTCGCCACGCATGCGGTGTTCAAGGCGCTGCTGTTCATGGCCGCGGGCAACGTCATCCACGCGCTGCACGACGAGCAGGACATCCGCCTGATGGGGGGCCTGGCAGGACGCATGCCCTGGACGCATCGCGCCTTCCTGTCCGGGTCACTCGCCCTCGCCGGTTTCCCGCTGTTCTCCGGCTGGTTCAGCAAGGAGAACCTGCTCGGCTTCGGCACGGTCAACGGTCCGGGGTCGGCGCCCTGGATCCTGTACGCCGCCGGTGTCGCGCTCAACGTGCTGACCGGCCTGTACGCGTTCCGGCTCTGGGCCGTGGTGTTCCGCGGCGAGCCGCAGACCGCCCGCGGGTACGCCGCGCGCGAGGCGCGTCGCGTGATGCTGGCGCCGGTGCTCATCCTGGCCGCGCTGAGCCTCGCCGTCGCCTGGCCGTTGCAGTTCCCCATCCCCAACACGCTGCATGTCTTCAGCGACTTCCTCGCCCCCGTGTTCGTGGCGGCGCCGCTGGCGCCGGTCAAGGAACCGGAAATGTTTGTCGCGGCGCTGGCACTCCTCGCCGGCACCGCCGCCAGCCTGCTGGGCATCGGCGCGGCGTTGCGCCTGTGGTACGAGCGGCGCTGGGAACCGGCCGAGGTGGCGGCGCGCCTGCCCAGGGCGCTGGTGCTGCTCTCCTACAACAAGTTCTACTTCGACGAGCTGTACGACGCCGCCCTGGTGCGTCCCGTCAAGGCGGTGGCACGCGCCATGCGGCGAGTGGTCGAGCCAGACGTCATGGACGGATGGGTGAGCGGCACCGCCGGTGTGCTGCGCGCGTTCAGTGTCGACCTGCGCAGCTTCCAGACCGGTCTGATCCGCGATTACGCTGCGCTGTTCACCGCTGGTGCGGTCATCTTCGTGGTCATCACCGTGGTGCTCAGCGTGCGATGAACGCTCCCTGGCTCACGCTCATCCTGGTGATCCCCGCGGGTGCCGCGATCCTGCTGCAGCTGGTGCCGCGACGCATGACCGGCGCTGTCAAGGGGATCACGGTGGTCGCCACCACGGCTGTCGCTGTGCTGGTCGGCCTGGTCGTCGCGTGGATGCCGGGCCGCGCAGGCAGCGGCGCGCCGCTGACCATGTTCTTCCAGGAGCAGCACGATTGGATCCCGGCGATCGGCGCGGGCTACCACGTGGGCGTCGACGGCCTCTCCGCAACGCTGCTCGCTCTGAACGCGGGTGTCTTCCTCATCGGCTCGCTGGTGGTGTCGCGCAAGGCCACCGAGCGGCTGCGCTTCTACACCACGCTGCTGCTGATCACCGAGACGGCCACGAGTGGCGTGCTCATGAGCCTCGACCTGCTCCTCTTCTATCTGTTCTGGGAGGGGATGCTGGTCCCGCTGTACTTCCTGCTCAGCAACTACGGCGGCGCCAACCGAGGCCGGGCGACGCTGAAGTTCATCATCTACACGGTCGCGGGCAGCCTGCTGATGCTGGTCGCCATCATCTGGATCTACTTCGACCGTCGCACCGGCCTGGGCCAGACCACCTTCGATCTCGAGTCACTTCTGTCGGCGGCCCCGTCGCAGGCTGCGTCGCAGGTGTACTTCATCGCCAAGGTGCACACCTTCACCCCCGAGCAGCTCGTGTTCATCTGCTTCGCGCTGGCCTTCGCCATCAAGATCCCCATCGTCCCGTTCCACACCTGGCTGCCCGACCTGTACGAGTCGTGCCCGCCCGCGGTACTGGTGTTCTTCGCGGGCATCGTCAGCAAGCTGGGCGCCTACGGCTTCATCCGCTACGGGCTGACGCTGTTCGCGGGCCCGGTGAGCTACTTCAAGTGGTTCCTGGCTGCGCTGGCGGTGCTGAGCATCGTCTACGGCGCGATGATGGCGCTGTCCGAGCGCGACCTGAAACGTATCGTCGCCTACGCCAGCATCAGTCACCTGGGGTTCATCGCGCTGGGCATCTTCTCGCTCACGCAGAACGGCGTGAACGGCGCCATCCTGCAGATGGTCAACCACGGCATCATCATCGCCGCGCTGTTCCTCATCGTCGGGTACATCGAGGCCCGTGCGGGAACGCGCGACATCCGCGAGCTCTCCGGGCTCGAGAAGCGCATGCCGTGGCTGTACGCGGTCTTTCTCGTCGCCACGCTCGCCGGCCTGGGCATGCCGGGGATGAACAGCTTCGTGGGCGAGTTCACCATCATGCTCGGCGCGTTCCAGCTGCACTGGATCTATGCGGTGCTCGCCGGTGGCGGCGTGATCCTGGCGTGCTGGTACATGCTGCGACTGCATCAGCGCCTGGTGCACGGAGCGCCGAACGAGCGGACCGAGCGAGTGCACGACCTGGGCCGGGGCGAGCTGCTGGTGCTGGCGCCGCTCATCGCGCTGATGATCTTTCTCGGGGTCTTCCCGCGGCCGGTGGGTGACCTGGCCAAGCCGGCCGTGGCGACATACGTCAGCCTCGCCGGCAGCCAGCCCGCGGGGTCGCAGTGATGCCGGCCGTGCAAGCCCCGCTCGGTCCGCTGACGCTGCCGCCGAACCGCGACCTCATCGGTGTCCTGCCCGAGCTGGTGCTCGCCGGCGCGTTCGTGCTGCTCATGCTGCTCGACCTGGCCGTCCCCGAGCGGCGGCGATCCTGGCTGGCGTTCTTCTCGTTGCTGGGTCTGGCCGGCGCGTTCGCCATCAGCGTGTGGGGCTGGTTCGATGCCGGAGCCGGGCGCACCGTGTACTCCGGATCGATCGCCTACGACCGCTTCTCGATGTTCGTCAACGCCATCCTGGTGGTCAGCGCCGCGCTGGTGGTGATGATCAGCCCGCACTATCTCAACCGGCGCGGCATCCACTACGGCGAGTACTACGCGCTCATCCTCGCCGCCACGGTGGGCATGATGCTGCTGGCCGCGGCGGCGAGCCTGATGGTCATCTTCCTGGCCATCGAGCTGCTGTCGATATCCCTGTACGTGCTCAGTGGTTTCTCGCGACTCGAGGAGCGCTCCCAGGAGGCGGCGCTGAAGTACCTGCTGCTCGGCGGGTTCGCCTCGGGGTTCCTGCTCTTCGGCATGGCGCTGGTGTACGGGGAGACGGGACACACGCAGCTGGAGCAGATCGGTGCGGTGCTGAGCGGGTCGCCCAATGCGGATCCGCTGCTGATCGCCGGCATCATCCTCATGTTCGTCGGCTTCGCCTTCAAGGTGAGCGCCGTGCCGTTCCACGCGTGGACGCCGGACGTGTACCAGGGAGCGCCCACGTCGGTGACGACGTTCATGAGCGTGGCCACCAAGGTGGCGGCGTTCGCCGCCCTGACCCGCGTCTTCGTGCAGGCGTTCCCGGCCATGTACGGTCACTGGCAGGCCATCGTTGCGCTGGTTGCCATCTTCTCGATGATCCTGGGCAACGTCGTCGCGCTGACCCAGAGCAGTGTGAAGCGCATGCTCGCCTACTCGGGCATCGCGCAGGCCGGCTACATCCTCATCGGTGTGGTGGCCTCGGTGGACCCGACGACGCTGCGGCCCGCGCCGCTGGGGACCATCGGCGTC
>VBJV01000091.1:0-3566 GCA_005879785.1 Chloroflexota bacterium | reverse complement strand
ACCTGGACAGCTATGACGGCTTGCGCGGTCTCGCCTTCCGGCGCCCGTACGTGGCCGGAGCCATGGCGCTCTTCCTGCTCTCGCTGGGCGGGTTCCCGCCGACGGCGGGGTTCTTCGGCAAGTTCTTCGTCTTCTCCGCCGCCATCAGCACCGGCCAGACGCCGCTGGCGCTCTGGGGGATCGCCACCAGCGCCATCTCCGTCTTCTACTACCTCCGCGTCGGCCTGCTGATGTACCAGCGGCCGGCGGAGGGCGAGCGCGAGTACGGCTGGTCGCGCACGTCGGTCGCGGGCGGCTCGGTGCTGTTCGCCACGACCGTGGGAACGCTCATCCTCGGCATCCTCGTCGTGCTCGTGTTCACGGCTGCATCGGCGTCGCAGCACGGACTGCTTCCGGCGATCGCCAGCAGCACTCCATAGGCCATGGACGAAGACCTGACCCACCGTCTGGCTGCCGCGGTGAGCCCGAGCGGCCTCACCCACAAGGGCAACGTCGTGGTGCCCGCCACAGTCGACGCCGTGATCGAGGTGCTGCGCATCTGCGCCGAGACCAGCACGCCGGTGCGCGCGTGCAGCGGCGGTGCAGGGGTCGCCGAGCCCCCACCGGCGGGTGGGATCGTGCTGAACCTCGGCAAGCTGAAGGCGGTCAAGGTGGCGCGGGGTGGCTTGACGCTCCGCGCGGAAGCGGGGGCGACGGTCGACGTGCTGCGCCACGCTGCGCGCCGCGAGCGCTTCGAAGCCATCGGCGTGCCGGAGCAGCGCGACGCCAGCCACATCGGTGCGCTGGTGGCACGGGGGGAATTGCCCAGGCGGGCGCTGTGTGGCATCGAGGCGGTCCTGCCCAACGGGGACCTGGTCAGCGCGGGCGGCGCGGTGCTCAAGGACGTGGTGGGCTACGACCTCGCCACCGTGCTGCTGGGCAGCATGGGGCGGCTGGCCATCGTCGTCGCGGTCAGCCTGCGGCTGGAGCCGCAAGAGGCTCGCACCCCGGTCGGGGAGCCGCCCGGCGCGGCCGCCGGCCCCGGCGTGCTGGCCGGCGCGTTCGACCCCGGCAGTCTGCTGCGCGCGCGGGGCTGATCGTGGGCGGCCGGCGCGGCGCGCTCCGACGCGGCACGGCGCGGTTCTGGCGCGAGTACACGCGCATGCGCACCGCGATCTTCTTCCTCATCGGGGTGGCGGCCATCGTGGCGGTGGGATCGTTCGTTCCGCAGGAGGGCACGTCCGCGCCCGAGAAGGTGCAGCAGTTCCTCTCCGCGCACGCCAACCTGGCCGGTCTGTTCGCGCACCTGCAGCTGCCCCTGACCGACGTGTTCGTGTCGCCGCTGTTCTATGTGCTGCTGGGCAGCCTCTATGTGGCCTTGACAGCGTGCGTGGTGCGGCGGGGGCGAGCGCTCGCCTCGCGCACGCTGCGGGGGTACCCGCGCACGCCACAGTACTGTGGCCGTGCTCTGGGGCAAGGCGACCGGCTACCAGGGCCACGTGACGCTCACCGACGGGCAGAGCTTCACCGAGACTCGGGCGGGCTACGACGACGTCCAGGAAGGCCTGCTCTTCGACGGCCGGCACAGCGGATTCACCATGCGTCTGAACAGCTTTCGCGCCACCTATGCTGCCAACGGCGAGGCCAGCGACTACGTGAGCGACGTGTCGGTGGCAGACCGCGGCCAGGCCGTGTTCACCAAGGACATCCGCGTCAACGATTTCCTTGGATACGACGGCGTGGCCGTGTACCAGCAGGACTACGGGTGGGCTCCGCGGATCGTGGTGCGCAACCCCGCGGGTACGACCGTGTTCGACGGGAGCATCAACTGCTTCGACGCTCCTCAGTTCCCGGGCAACAAGTCGGTCGGCAAGTGCGTGCTCAAGGTGCCCGACTTCGGCTACACGATCCCCGGCTTCGGCCAATCCCTGCAGATCGGCGCGACCATGCTCGTGTATCCGGACGCGGTGGTCATCCCGTCGGTGAGCAAGGGTGGAGGCATCGACCCTGCTCGGACGCTGTTCGGCCCGGGCAGCGTGCTGGCCCGCAACCCGATCATCGAGCTGCAGCTGTGGGTGGGCGACCTCGGCCTCAACAGCGGCGCCCCGCAGAACGTGAACGCGCTCGACACCGCCCGCATGCAGCCGTACTTCGCCGACGCGCACGTCCTGCCGCTGGCTCTCGGTCAGACGCTGCCGTTCCAGCTGCCGGGGGCGAACGGGCAGACGGCGCAGTTCACGGTGTCGTTCCCGCAGCTGCACCAGTACTCGCTCTTCATGGTCAAGCGCGACAACGGCGTGGCCCTCGTCTACGCCTCGTTCGGGCTGGTCATGGCCGGCCTGCTGATCAAGCTCTACCTCCGCCCGCTGCTGGAGCGGCGGCAGAAACGCCGCGGGGGCGTGGCGATCCAGCTCGATCCGCGCTGGACGGCGGCGGTCAGCGGCGAGCCGCAGCGCGAGGAGTCAAGCGTGGCTGGCGTCGATCGCCGGTGACGCCGCCTCGGGCTCGCCGAGGCTGCGCGGCGACCGGTACGTGATGGTGCGGAGCGTGCCGTCCTCGTAGTCGAGCTCGAGCAGGCCGCCCTTGGCGCACTGCAGGCGGTGCAGCGCGAACGGCGGGCGGCGGTCGTGCTCCACCCAGAACGCCTGGATGGGGTCCCCGTGACTGATGCAGATGCCGCTCTCGCCGGGGAAGTCCTCGAGCAGGCGGCGCAGCGGACGGCGCACTCGCGCGGTCATGGTGCCGATCGACTCGTCGCGGCCGAGCAGGCCCGGCCAGGCCATGTGCACGAACCAGAGTGGACGGCGCCAGGGCACGTCGCGGGGACGCACGCCCTGCAGGTAGCGGCCGAAGCGTGCCTCGATGAGGTCGTCGGTCTCGATCACGGGGGCGCCGTCGAGGTGGGAGGCGATGACGTCGGCGGTCTCGCGCGCGCGCTCCAGCGGGCTGGTGTATATCCGCCGCACCGATGCTCCGGCGAAATGCTCGCCCAGGATGTGCGCCTGGCGCCGCCCCTTCTCGCTCAGCGGGAAGTCGGGGAGATGGCCGTACAGGACGCCGTCCGGGTTGCGCACGTCGCAGTGGCGCACGAGGTACAGGCGGGTGTGCACGGCTGGAGACACCGGGCCATCCTAGATGGCAGCCAGGCCCAGCCGAACCGCGGCTACACGTACGTGAACTGGTCCGCGCTCCCGGTGGGCGACGTTGCTCCCGGCGTGGTCACCGTGACGTCCACCGTGCCGCTGCCGGCGGGCGAGACGGCGGTGATCTGCGCATCCGTGTCGACGGTGAACGAGGCACTCGGGTTGGCGCCAAAGCTCACAGCCGTTGTTCCGGTGAAGCCCGAGCCCGTGATCGTCACCGTGTCGCCGCCGGCCGTGGACCCGCTGCTGGGCGAGACGCCGGTCACCTTGGGGCACCCGGCACCGGCGACCACGGGGAGCGAGAGCGACAGGTTGGTCAACGACATCGTCGACGCCTTGTCGGTGTCCGCCCGCCACGTCGGGGCGTCGTCCTGTGTCAGCTCGAGGCGAAGCTGGTGCGAGCACTGCAGCTGCCACGCGTTGGACCAGAGCTCGAACGCGAGC
>VBJV01000090.1:13116-13559 GCA_005879785.1 Chloroflexota bacterium | reverse complement strand
TGGTTCTTCTCGCTGCTCGCCGAGAGCACGCTGCTGTTTGACAAGCCCGCCTACCGCAACTGCGTGGTCGTGGGGGTGATCGTCGATCGCCAGGGCAAGAAGATGTCCAAGTCGCGGGGCAATGTCATCGCTCCGGGGACCATCTTCGACGAGTTCGGCGCCGATGCGGCCCGCTGGTTCTTCTACTCTGCGGGGGCCGAGGCGAGCGAGCTGAGAGTGGCTCGTGAGGCGTTTCAGGACGTTGTCCGCCTGTTCATGCTGACGCTCTGGAACGTGTATTCCTTCTTCGTCACGTACGCGGAGATCGATGGCTTCGACCCCGCGACGGCGGTGATCGATGAGTCCGAACAGCTTCCGGTCCTCGACCGCTGGTGTCTTGCCAGGCTGGCGCAGACCATCGACGCCGTGCGTGAGGCGATGGAGCGTTACGAGGCCAGCCCGGC
>VBJV01000090.1:0-13108 GCA_005879785.1 Chloroflexota bacterium | reverse complement strand
GACCTGTCGAAGTGGTACGTGCGGCGTTCGCGCCGGCGATTCTGGAAGGGTGACAGCAGCGACGTCGCCGACAAGCGTGCGGCCTACGTGACGCTGCACCGCGTGCTGGTGACGCTGGCCGGCGCGATGGCGCCATTCACGCCGTTTCTTGCCGAGCGCATGTATCGCAACCTCATGGGCTTCGACGGAGACCGGCCGGCGGCCGGCGACACTCCGGAGTCCGTGCATCTGACCGACTACCCGATGGCTCGCGACGCCTGGCGGGATGGCGACCTGATCGCGGAGATGGCGTGGCTGCGCCGGCTCGTCGAGATGGGCCTGGCCGCCCGCAAGGATGCAGCCATTCCGGTGCGTCAGCCGCTGGCCGCCGCGACCATCGTCAGCCACCGCGACGTGAGCCCGGCGATGACGGAGATCTTCGCCGATGAGCTCAACGTGAAGCGGGTGCAGACCGAGAAGTCGCGCGGGAGCTCAGAGCGGGTCGTGCTCGATACTGTCATCACCCACGAGCTGCACCTGGACTGGATTGCCCGGGAGATCATTCGCAAGGTGAACGAGCTGCGCAAGAAGGCTCAGCTCAAGGTCGACGAGCGGATCACGCTGCTCGTCGACGGTGACGGCGACATCGGCGAGACGCTGGAGACGCATCGGGTGCACATCGAGACGGAGACGCTGGCCACAGCGATCGAAGGACGGCGCGGCGATGCTCTGGCGCAGCTGGAGGACACGCTTGGAGAGCACTCGATCTGGCTGGGAGTGGCCCGCTGAACGTGTCTTCCGGGTCGGAGCGTTCGCGTGGCTACGCGCTGCTGCTCGTGGTCGCCGTGGTGATCTTCGGCCTGGATCACCTCACCAAATGGCTGGTGACGCAACATCTCGCGCTCGACGATTCCATCGGATCCTCGTATCCGCTGTCCATCCACCACGTGGAGAACCGCGGAGCGGCGTTCGGTTTCGGTCCGCAGTTCCAGTGGCTCTATCTCATCGTCGCGGCCGGTGTCAGCCTGTACATCCTGCTGGCGGGCTACCGGTTCGGCACAGGCTGGTTCCGCCAGGTCGTGCTCGGGCTGATTCTCGGGGGCGCGCTGTCCAATGGTGTCGACCGCCTGCTGCAGGGCCACGTCGTCGACTTCATCGACTTGCACTGGTGGCCGGTGTTCAACCTCGCGGACTCGGCCATCGTGCTCGGTGTCATCGGAGTCGTGTTCACGTTCCGTCCGCGGGCCGCGCCTGCGCCTTCGTGACCCAGCCGCGCCTTGATGTGTGGCTCGCGGCTGACCGCAATGTGACGAGACACGCGGCGCGCACGATGATCGACGCGGGGCTGGTCACCGTCAACGGCCGGCGCGGACGTCCCGGCCAGCGCGTCCACGACAACGATGTCATCGTCGTCGCGGATGCCGCCGGGGTGGGCGCCGGCCGCGCGCAGCCTCTGCGCCCCCCGGGCCCGCCGCTGCACATCGTGTACGAGGACGAATGGCTCGCGGTGATCGACAAGCCGGCCGGCGTTGTCGTGCACCGCGCGCCGGGGCATGCTTCCGGGACGCTCGCCGATGCGATCATCGCGCGAGGCACGACCTGGTCGCTGCTCGGCGGTGAGGAGCGACCCGGCATCGTGCACCGGCTCGATCGGGGCACCAGCGGTCTGCTCGTGGTGGCCAAGACCGAGGCAGCACATCGTGCGCTGGCCGCGCAGCTGCGTGATCGCACGCTGGGGCGGGACTACTGGGCGATCGTGCGCGGCGGCTTCCGCGAGGAGACCGGAACCATCGATGCCCCGATCGGGCGGCACCCTCGGGAGCGGAAGCGCATGGCGGTCGTCGACGGCGGCCGCGACGCCATCACAGATTTCCGAGTCGTCGAACGGCTGAGCGGCATGAGCGTGGTCGATGTCACGCTCCGCAGCGGACGCACGCACCAGATCCGGGTGCACCTCTCGTACATCGGCCACCCGGTCATCGGTGATGCCGTGTACGGGCGGGCTGAGCCAGGGCTGGACAGGCCGGCACTGCACGCCATGCAGCTGCGCCTCTGCCACCCTGCGGACGGCACCACGCGCGTCTTCGAGTCGCCGGTGCCGGTCGAGCTCCTGGAGTTCCGCGATGCCCGGCGATGAGCGCCTGGTCGTCGGCCCCGGCCGGCTCATCGTCGTGTCCGGCCCGAGCGGAGTCGGCAAGGACACCGTGCTGCGCGAGCTGTTCCGTGTCGAGCCCCGCCTCCGCTACAGCGTGTCGTACACAACCCGCGCCCCGCGCCCCGGCGAGCGCGATGGCGCCTCATATTCGTTCGTGGACGAGGACACGTTCAGGCAGATGGTCGAGCGCGATGAGTTCCTTGAATGGGCAGAGATATACGGGCAGCGCTATGGAACCTCGCTGCAGCGGGTGCGCGACGCGGTCGAACGCGGCGAGGATGTGGTGCTGAAGATCGACGTGCAGGGGGCTGCCCGAGTCCGCGAGCGGGTGGCCGGTGACGCTGTGTTCATCTTCCTGCTGCCGCCTCACCCGGAGGACCTGCGGCGCCGGCTCAAGCAGCGCGCCACTGAAGACGAGTCGAGCGCCGAGATTCGCTACGCCACCGCCGTCAGCGAGCTGGCGGAGCAGGAGAAGTACGACCACAAGGTCGTGAATGACGACGTCGAGAGGGCGGCCCGGGAGATCCTGCAGATCATCGATCGTGGGCGGGGTAGGATCAGCGGGTGAGCAATGCTCCCCGCCGTGTGCTGATCAGTGTCGGCGGCAGCGTTGCCGCCTTCAAGGCGTGCGACGTGGTCACGGAGTTGCGCCGCCGGGGCCATGAGGTGCGGGTGGCCATGACCGAAGCTGCAACGCGATTCGTCACCCCGACGCTGCTGCAGGCGCTGAGCGGCCACCGCGTGACCGCGAGCCTCTGGGACACCGAGCACGGGGACGCGGAGCACGGCATGAGCCATCTCGATCTCGCCACCTGGTGCGAGGTGCACGTTGTGACCTGATCACTCGCCTCGCCCTGGGCCTCGCGGACGACGCCGTCACAACCACAGCCCTCGCATCGCGCAGCCCGCTGCTGCTCGCACCGGCGATGGAAGCCGCCATGTGGGAGCACCCTGCGACGCAGGCCAGCGTCGCCACCCTCGTGGCTCGCGGCGCACGCGTCCTCGGGCCGGTGCGCGGCAGGCTCGCCAGCGGGCGTGAGGACACAGGGCGCATGGTCGACTGCACGGTCATCGTTGACGCGGTCGAGGAAACCCTTGGCGCCGCCGGCTGAGGAGCGCTGGCTCAACGGCGACGTCGTCGTGGTCACCGCAGGGGGTACGCGGGAACCGATCGATCCGGTCCGCTACATCGGCAATCGCAGCAGCGGAAAGATGGGCAACGAGCTGGCCGCGGCTGCGGCCAGGGCCGGCGCGCACGCTCTGCTGATTACGGCGGCCGAGGTGCCACCGGAGATGCCCGGCGTCGACATGATCCGCGTCGACACTGCGGAGCAGATGAACTCCGCGGTGCGCACGGCGTTGCCGGGCGCGCGAATCCTCATCATGGCCGCTGCCGTCGCCGACTGGCGGCCCGTCGGAGTGGCCAGCCACAAGCTGAAGAAACGCCCCGGCACCTGGACGCTCGAGCTGGTGCCGACGGTCGACATCCTCGCCGCGCTGCGCGACGACCAGGCACGTCGCGGCGTGTTCGTCGTCGGGTTCGCGGCGGAGAGCGACGATGCGCTGGCCAACGCCCACACCAAGCTCCGTGACAAGGCGCTCGACCTGATCGTGGTGAACGACATCAGCCGCTCCGACATCGCCATGGGGGCTGATGACAACGAGGTGACCGTGATCGATTCGGAAGGCGTGGTGGAGAGCATCGCGCGCGCGCCGAAGGCGGCGGTGGCCACCGCGATCCTGCGCGTCATCCGTTCCCGCCTGCGATGAGCTTCGCGTCGGTGGTGCCGGAGACGCGCTCCCTGCTGCCCCGCGACCTCTACACCTATGCGGTACCGAGCGACCTCGAGGAACGGGTGATCCCCGGCGTGCGCGTTGAGATTCCGTTCGGGCGGCGGTCGATCCTCGGCTACGTCGTCGAGCGGGTGGCGACATCCGACCACCAGGAAGTGCGCCCCATCGCGTCTGTGCTCGAGGAGCAGCCGCTGATCCTGGAGCACCACCTGGTGCTGGCGCGGCGCGTCGCGGCGTGGTACTGCGCGCCGCTCGGCGAGGTGGTGCGCGCGATGCTGCCCAGCCGGGTGCGTGCGCGGCCGACGGGGCGACGGGGCGGGCCGCGATCGATGTCACGCGCGGTCGAGGAGGCGCGTGCGCAACGCGATGCAACCATGCCTCCGGTGCTGACAGACGCGCAGCGGGATGCCGCAGCGCCCCTGTTGAGCGCGATCGCTCAGGGCATCCACCGGCGCGTGCTGCTGCACGGCGTCACCGGCAGCGGCAAGACCGAGGTCTACCTCGCCGCCATCGACGCGGCGCTCGCCGCCGGACGGGGCGCGATCGTGCTCGTCCCCGAGATCGCGTTGACGCCCCAGACGATCCGCCGTTTTGCCGCCCGCTTCCCGGGCCGCGTCACGGTCATCCACTCCGCCCTGACCGACGCCGAGCGAGCCGCGGAGTGGCGGCGCATCCGCGACGGCGACGTGGACGTGGTGGTGGGGTCACGCAGCGCCGTCTTCGCACCGGTCGCGCGGCCCGGGGTCATCGTTGTCGACGAAGAGGACGCCTCCGCGTACAAGCAGGATCGCATGCCGCGCTATCACGCTGTGGAGGTTGCACTGATGCTCGGCGAGCTGACCGCGGCTCCCGTCGTCCTGGGCAGCGCGACACCGCGGGTCGAGACGTTCTACCGAGCGCACACCGGCGGGCTGGAGCTGGCAACACTGCCGGCGCGGGTGACCGGCCGTGCGCTGCCGCCGATCGAGGTTGTCGACCTGCGCGAAGAGCTGCGCGCCGGCAACGTGACTCCGTTCTCGCCGGCCCTCGACCGGGCCATCCAGGACTGCAGTGACAGCGGTGGCCAGTCGATTCTGTTCCTCAACCGACGCGGCACAGCGACGGTGGTGCTCTGCCGCAGCTGCGGCGAGGCGCTCACCTGTGCCAACTGCAGCGTCTCGCTCGTGTATCACAGCGAACGGCATCGCTGCGACTGCCACTACTGCGGTCTGTCGATCACGATGCCGGGAGCCTGCCCCCAGTGCGGCTCGCGGGCCATCCGCGGCTTGGGCCTGGGGACGGAGCGCCTCGAGCGCGAGATGCACGAGCGCTATCCGAACCTGCGCCTGCTGCGCATGGACCGCGACACCACCAGGTCACGCGATGCGTACTTCGAGATCTACGATCGCTTCCGCAAGCACGAGGCAGACTGCCTCATCGGCACGCAGATGGTCGCCAAGGGCTGGGACCTCGGGAACGTCCGCCTCGTCGGCATCGTCAATGCCGACACGTCGCTGCATTTCCCGGACTACCGCAGCGGGGAGAACACCTTTGCCCTGCTGACCCAGGTGGCCGGGCGCGCCGGTCGCGGCGACGAGCCGGCACGTGTGGTTCTGCAGACCTACACGCCGGAGCACTATGCAGTGCGGCACGCGACCACGCACGACTATCTCGGCTTTGCTCACGACGAGATCCGTGTGCGCAACACGATGCACTTCCCGCCATTCACACGGCTCTGCGTCTGCACCTTCACGCACCGCAGCGACGCCGAGGCCGAGGCCGAGGCGCGCCGGACCGCTCAGCATCTGTCTGATACACTCGATCCTGGTGCCGGGCTCGACGTCCTCGGTCCGACGCCGGCCTTTCTGCATCGGCTTCGCGGCGAATATCGTTGGCAGCTCACGATCCGAGGCATGGCCATCGAAAGGGCGTTCCCTCATCTGCCCCGAGGACGGGGGTGGAGCATCGACGTGGACCCGGCGCAATGAGTCGGGGCGTGGAGACGTAACGTGGCAGTACTTTCCATCGTGGTGACGGCGGATCACAACGACGTTCTCACCACCAAGGCGACGCGCGTCCCGCGTGTCGACGACGGCGTGCGCAAGCTCATGGACGACATGGTCGAGACGATGTTCTCCGCCAACGGAGTCGGCCTCGCCGCCCCGCAGGTCAACGTGCCCTGGCGCGTGATCGTGCTTCGCGTCGAGAACCAGATCTACCAGCTCGCCAACCCGGAGATGGTCCGCTGTGAGGGCGACCAAACGGGCCCCGAAGGGTGCCTCTCGGTTCCCGGCCTGGTGGGCGACGTGACGCGGTGCCTGCGTGTGGTCGCCAAGGGTGTAAACCGCCACGGCAAGGAGATTCGCGTCAAGGGTGACGGGCTGCTGGCGCGCGCCATCCAGCACGAGATCGACCACCTCGATGGCATCCTCTTCACGAGCCGAGCAGTGGAAGGGAGCCTGCGCGAGATCGTCAAGGAGGAGGTGCCCGACGTCGTCACGGCCGTCTAACGGCGCCGGACCGTGAGGATCGTCTTTCTGGGCACCGCGGCGTTCGCCGTACCGTCAATGCGTGTCTGCGCAGCCGGGCACGATGTGGGCGCGGTGATCACGCAGCCGGATCGCCCCGGCCACCGCGGTGCGCCCGCGGCGCGCCCCGTCAGGGATGCGGCGCGCAGCATGGGCCTGACCGTGCTGCAGCCGGATCGCATCCGTGACGCGGCCACCGTCGAGGCGGTGCTCTCGCAGCAGCCGGACTGCCTCGTTGTTGCCGCATATGGCCAGATCTTGCCGCCGTCGCTGCTCGAGGCTCCGCGCTTCGGTGCCGTCAACGTGCATGCGTCGCTGCTCCCGCGCTGGCGCGGCGCGGCGCCCGTGGCGCACGCGATCCTGGCGGGAGACAGCGTCACAGGCGTGTCCATCATGCGTATGGACGAGGGCCTCGATACCGGACCCGTCTACGCCACACGCAGCGTGGCCATCCCCTCCGACGCGACCACGCCGGCACTGAGCAGCGTGCTCGCGGACGCCGGAGCCGCGCTGCTCGACGCGGTGCTGAAGGCGGTGGAAGGCGGGGAGGCGGTTGCGCTGGCGCAGGATGAAACCAGGGCGACGCGGGCGCCGCGTCTGACGCGTGCGGAGTCGAGGGTCGACTGGGCGGCCAGCACCGGGGTCGAGATCGACCGGCACGTACGCGCGATGCAACCGTGGCCGGGAACCGTCGCGTCTCTCGGGGACCGCGAGGTGCGCCTGGTCGCCGGCGAGCCGGTGGGTGGCGCCGTCGCCGCCGCTGTGCCGGGCACGGTGATCCGCACCGACGGCGATGCCGTCATCGTCGCCGCGCGCGAGGGCGCGTACCGTGCTGACATCGTGCATCCACCCGGATCGCGTCCTATGGCTGCGTCGGCGTACCTGCGCGGCCGGAGATGACCCCAGCCACGCCGAGCGGCGACCCCCTGCTGGCGCGCAATCGCCGCGCCACGCACGAGTACTCGATCATCGAGAGACTGGAGGCGGGCATCGAGCTGACCGGGACCGAGGTGAAGTCGCTGCGCGGGGGCCGTGTGCAGCTGCGCGACGGATACGTGCGGATCGAGAACGGTGAGGCCTGGCTGATGCAGGTGCACATCGCCGCGTACGAGCAGGGCAACCGCAACAACGCCGAGCCCGAGCGCCGGCGCAGGCTGCTCCTGCACAAGCGGGAGATCGAGTATCTCGACGGCCGGGTCCGGACGCAGGGATTGACCATCGTCCCCCTTCGCCTGTACCTGGCCCGCAACCGTGTGAAGGTCGAGATCGGCCTGGCGCGGGGCAAGAAGCTCTGGGACAAACGTCAGGACGTCGCCAAGCGCGACGCGGAGCGAGAGATGGAACGGGCGGCGGTCAGAGCCCGCCGCCACGGCTGACCGCCTCGATGGCGGCGCTTCGCGCGAGGGCGTCGCGCTGGGCAAACGTCGTGGCTGCACATCCGCGAGTCTTCCTCCTCGTGTCGGCCGTGCTCGCATGCGCGCTGTCGATCTCGCATCTGCCGTCGCTCGTCCTCGACGCGCAGTTCTACGCTGACGACGGCGGGTGGTATCAGGCTGCGTACTCACAAGGGCCACTTCGCTCGCTCGCGCATCCAGCCGCAGGCTACTTCGTGATGTTCCAGCGACTCGTGGCCTCGGCGGCGTCGCCGCTGCCGACGGTGGCCGTGCCGACCGTCTTCAACGTCGTCGCCATCGTGGTGGGCGCGGTCGGGATCTGCTACCTGCTGTCGTCGCGGATGTCAGTCGCGATCCCATCGTTGTGGGCGAACCTCACCAACACGCAGTGGCGACTGGGGTTGGTCGCCCTGCTCGTTGTGTTCGCGCGGCCGGCCCGCGCTATCCGAGGGTGGCTGCTCGATGCGGCCCTCTTCGCGACCGCGGGTCTCACCGGTCCTGCCAGCCTGCTCCTCGAGCCGATCGTCGCGTGGCTGTGGTTCCGGGAGAGGACCCGGCGGCACAGGTACCTTCTCATCCTCAACACGCTCTGCGCGGCGATCCAGCTGGCTGCGATCGTCGTTCGGGCAGGGACGCAGCGTTCGTCAAGCGCACTGGCAGCGGGGCCCTTTCCGTTGCTGCAAATGGTCGCGCGCCAGGTGACGTTGGGACTCGCGGTCGGCGCTCATGGCATCTCGCACCTTGTCAGCACGCACGCGGTAACCAGCGTCGCGATCCTTGCCGTGCTCGCGTTCATCCCTCTCGCCGTGTGCGGCTGGGCCGCGTGGCGTGGGCCGCGGATCCTGCGTGCCCTCTGCTTTCTGGCCCTCTTCGAGCTCTCCCTTGCGCTTGTCGCCCCCCAGGTCCCGGCGCCGCGCTGGCAGAGCCTGGCCAGGCCGGCGAACATCACCGAATTCCATCCCGGTGGAATCAGATACTTCCTTTACCCTCTACTCGCCTTCGCGACCTCGCTCGGTTGGATCGCGGTTCGCGGCGGCCGCAACTGGCTTGCACTACGAAGGTTTGGTCGACGCGCCAGGCCACGGGACTGGGGCGAGCGCGCTGCCGGTCTCGGCGCTGCGGGTGTCCTCGTTGTCGCGCTGATCGTCGGCGTGCCGGCAGATTGGCGTTACCCCCCGTACATCGACGAACACTGGAGCGCCAATGTGCAGAAGGTCGAAGCCGCGCGCCCCGGCACGGTCGTGGTCATACCGATCAATCCGCGCGGCTGGGAGCTCACGCTGACCGCGCGATGAGCCACTAGCCGGCGGCGCGGGTCTGCGTGACGTCGGCAGGCTGAGCAGCGATCAGGGGTCGATTGGCGCGCGTGTCGGGGACCAGACGCGCGGTCATGCTGTCGAGTGTCTGGCGCAGTTCGCGCAGACCGGTTGCGCGCAGCGCGCTGACGGCGAGCGGCGACGTTCCTGCGATGTCGCCCAGCCGCAGACGGACCTGGCGAAGCTGCGACGGCGACAGACGGTCGCACTTGCTCACCACGAGCACCGACGGCTGGTCGCAATCCATCGCCGCAAGCGTGTCGAGAACGGTCTCGAGCTGCAACTCTGCATCAGGATGCGAACCGTCGACGATGATGCACAGGATGTGCGCCTGGCGGACCTCCTCGAGGGTGGCGGCGAACGCCTCGACGAGCTCGGTCGGCAGGCCCTGGATGAAGCCGACCGTGTCCGTGATGATCACGCGCCGCCCTGACGGGAGGTCGAGACGGCGCGAGGTCGGGTCGAGCGTCGCGAACAGCAGATCGTCGGCGAGGACCTCGCTGCGCGTCAGGGTGTTGAGGAGGGTGGACTTGCCCGCATTGGTGTAGCCCACCAGCGCGCATGAAGCCAGCGGCACGTCGGTTCGCGCCGTGCGTCGCGTGCGGCGCTGGCGTTCGATCACGTCGAGGCGCTGGCGCAGCCGTTTGAGGCGGTGGCGGATCAAACGGCGATCGACCTCGATCTGCTTTTCACCGGGCCCGCCGCGCAGCCCGACGCCACCGCGTTGCCGCTCGAGGTGCGACCAGCCACCGGCGAGGCGGGGCAGCACGTGCTCGAGCTGTGCCATCTCAACCTGGACGCGTCCCTCGGCGGTCGTCGCCCTGCGCGCGAAGATGGCCAGGATCACCTCGGTGCGGTCCAGCACCGGGACGCCCCACGCTTCCTGCAGGTTGCGCTGCTGGCGCGGCGTGAGCGGGTCGTTGCTGAGGACCGCCGGCCGGTCCAGTGCCGCGATCCGGGACCTCAGAGTCTCCACGACGCCGGATCGGAAGAAGGTCGCGGGATGTGGCTCTCTGAGTGTGATCAACGTTCGCTCCACCACCGTGGTGCGCAACGTGCGCGCGAGCTCCTCGAGCTCGTCGAGCTCGATCTCACGGCGCTCTCGGTCAGCGCGGCTGTCGGCCGTGCCCACGACGATGACGCGGTCGAGCGTCGCACCGACACCCGGGTCCGCACCGGAGAGCGCGTCCGACTGAGGCATGGGAAGAGATTAGTGCGTCTCGAGGGGCGACGTGGCGGGCGCTCCGCGTTTCGCGGCCCGCCAGCTGCGATACCATGGACAAGCACGGCGATCACGCTGGATCGAAGCCGCGCCCACCTGGGGCCGTTTGGATTCGACGGGGTCGTGGGTCGTGCGATGGCGAGCCGAGCCCCGGGCTCGTAAAACCGGGAAAAACATACGTGCGAATGACGCACCTCTCGCCCTCGCTGCGTAAGTAGCAGAGACGAAAAAGCTCGGGCTACGGCCCGACGTCGACCGCCCCTGGGGCCGCCAGAGGCGGAGCCGACGTTAATGCCAGCGGTCTTGCCGTCCGGTGGCGCCTCGGCGCCGGGCGGGACGCACACCGAGGCTGGCCGGAGCGGAGCCTGTCCCAGGGCGCCGCGCCGGTGAGAGCAAAACCGGGACTACGCTCGTAGAGGTCGCATGGAACGCGGCTTCGGACGCGGGGTTCGATGCCCCGCCGGCTCCACCACCTTGTTAGGCGCTATACGCCCCGTGTGGAGAGGTATTCGTGCGGAAGCAGCTGGTACCGGTTGGCGTGAAGCACATGATCTGCTCCGCGTGAGCGCCGAACGCCCCGCAGGTCTGCGGCCGTATCTGCGCTATTTCCTCGGCCTGGGCACCTGGGGGTTCGGCGGTCCGATAGCGACCGTCGGGTACATGCAGCGCGACCTGGTGGAGAAGCGTGGCTGGATCGACCGCCAGGACTTCCTCGACGGTGTCGCGCTGGGTCAGACCATGCCGGGCCCACTCGCGGCGCAGGTGTGCATGTGGATCGGCTACCTGCGCGCCGGCGCACTCGGTGCTGCCGCGATCGCAGTTCCATTCATCCTGCCGTCGTTCCTGCTCGTGCTCGGCATCGCCGTTCTGTACGTGCAGTACCAGGGACTGCCGGTCGTGCAGTCGCTGTTCTACGGAATCGCTCCGGGCGTGATGGCGATCATCCTGCTCGCGGCGCTGCGGCTGGCCAGGCTGACAAATCGGCGTGATCCGCGGCTCTGGCTCATCTCCGCGGTCATCGCAGCCGTGACTGCGGTGACCGGCGCCGAGGTCGCGCTGCTGTTCATTGCCGCCGGGCTGCTGATGGTGCTGCTCGATGCTCCGCCGCGCGGGTTGCGGCGGCTCCTACCGCTGGCACTGCCGATGGCTCCACCGGCGGTCACCGGCATCCACTTCGCGCCCGGAACGCTTGGCGACATCGCTCTCTTCTTCATCAAGGCCGGGGCCTTCATTTTCGGCAGCGGTCTCGCGATTGTGCCGTTCCTGCGCCAGGGTGTGATCGTGGAGCATCACTGGCTCGGTGAGCGGCAGTTTCTCGATGCCGTTGCCATCGGCTTGATCACTCCCGGGCCGGTGGTGATCACCGCCGCGTTCATCGGGTATCTCGTCGCCGGCATCGCCGGGGCACTGGTCGCCACCGTTGCCATATTCCTGCCGATCTACCTCGGCGTCGTCGTACCCGGGCGGTGGTTCGTCCGGCACCGCAGCAACGCACGCGTGCAGGCGTTCGTGCGCGGCGCAACGGCCGCGGCGGCGGGCGCCATCGCCGGCGCCACTCTCATTCTGGTGCGGCAGGCTGTCGTCGACTGGATAACCGCCGTTATTGCCGTCGTCAGCCTCGCCGTCCTGTGGCGGTTCAAAGTCCGCGAGCCCTACATCGTCCTGGTCACCGCGGGGTTGGGGGTGCTGCTGCACCGCTGACCCGGCGCACAGCGGCAGCCCGCCGTCGGCGGCGCCGTGCAAACGCGGTCATGCCGGCCACTCCGAGCCCTCCCAAAAGCAGCGCGCCCGCCCAGGCGGCTTCAGGAACGGCCTCCAGGGTGCACGCCACCGCGAGGTTGTCGAACGCCGAATACAGTCCCAGCCCGCAGTTCTGGCGCAGGATGGCCGGCCCCTCGATCTCAGGGTTGAGACCGCTCAGGCGGGTCGCGTCCGTTGCGCACGGCCCATGGCCCGCGGCGGGTGTCGGGTCTTGCTGACAGCCGTCTGTGTAAGCGACGAGCACGCGCCCTTCGCGATCGATGGTGAGGTCGTTGAAGTCGAGCAGGTTGCGCTGGTCATCGCTGCCGCGAGAGCTGGGGCAGTCGCCGTCGAACTCGATGCAGCCTCGTTGCACCGGGGCATTTGGTGTTGCATCGGTGGTGGTCCAGTGCGCACCGCCGTCGTACGTGACAGCGACATACACGTCCCAGGTGCCGACGAACGCGTTCTCCTGGTCGTCGCCCGGAGTGGTGCTGCCCAGGAAGGCAAAGGCGGCGCGGTTGTCGTCGCCCGCCACAACCGTGGGCATCTCGGTGTTCTCGATGTTGAACGCGGTGCCGACGTCGGTCGACGGGCCGCACACGGTGCCCTGGTTCGTGCAGACGGCGATCTTGGGGTGCCCGTCGCGATCGTTGTTGCCGAAATACATCGTGCCGTTGGCGCCGACGCCGATCGATGGATCGCCGGTGTCGTAGAGACGCGAGTGCTGATCGTTGATGCTGTGCACCGTCCAGGTGGTGCCGTTGTCAGTGGACACCGCGAATCCCGGGTGACAGTTGGGGCCAGCGGTGCTGGTGACGATCAGGCACTCGGGATGACCGCACGCCTTGTTGGGCACGTAGACAGTGCCGGCATCGGCGATCGGTGCAGACGGAGGCGTCACCTTCACATGGCCGTGCAGACCGAAGCACTGGTCCGAGTTCCACATGACGTTGGCTTGCCCGTACGTCACGCCTCCGTCGAGGCTGAGCGCACACTCG
>VBJV01000314.1 GCA_005879785.1 Chloroflexota bacterium | reverse complement strand
ACCGATGCCGCGCCGGCGCCGGTGACCAAGATGTTGTCGACGACCGACTTCACGCCGCTCACGCCTCCGGCGATCTGCACGGCACGATCGCGGACGGCGACCGAGTCGACCTCGCCGCTGAGGGTCACCACGCCTTCCATGGACTTCACGGACACGTGGGTCAGGTTGGAGGGTTTGTCGGCGACCAGCTTGGCCTTCACCTGGGCGGTGATCGCCGTGTCGTCGATCACCTGGCCGACGGTGCGGCCCGCCGCGGCGGCGTGGCCGCCGAGCAGGAACACGATCGAGAGGACGACGATGAGAGCGCTGAAAGCCTCGCGGATACGCAGGAAGCAGGCGTCGTGCCACCGAGGTGAAAATGGCTAGGACGCGGTCACCACCACGCGGATCGGCGTCGGATTGAAGCCGTTACACGGATTCCGCGTCTGGGGACAGTTCGAGATGACGGCGAGGACGTCCATCTCGGCGCGCAGGTCCACGTGGTCCCCGGGCTGGGACAGGCCCTCGACGATGCCCATGCTTCCGTCGGGCGCCACGGGAACGTTCATGAAGAAGTTCAGGTTCGCCACGATGTCCTTCTTGCCGAGACCGAACGGGGCCAGCGCGCGCAGGAAGTTCGCACGGCAGCTCGGCGTGTCCTTGATCCCGTAACGGAACTCGTTGCTCTCGGCGCTGCAGCAGCCCCCGATGGTGTCGTGGCGCCCGCAGGTGTCCTCCACGATGGTGAAGAAGCGCCTGCCCATGTCCGAGTAGATGCCGTGGTCCTTGGTGAGGAAGATGGTCCGGGCATACTTCATGGTGTCAGCCGCGTTGTAGCGCTCCTCGGGATTCCTGGCGTTGTAGCAAAGGAAATCGACGGCCTGCTGGCCTTCGAGATCGATGATGCGCAGCACTTCGCCGGGCGCGAGCACCCGGGCCCAGGTTCCATTGGCCGGAACCACCCGGTCGTCGACGACGCGCGGCATCACGAAGGCCTCCGATCGGGGGGGAAGCGCGCGACGATCTCGCTGGCGAAGCGCTCGAGCTGTTCGAGGTCGTCGTCGCAGGTGGCGAGGACGAGATCCTGGATGCCGGCGCGCTCGAGATCGGCGATGCGCTCGACGATCTCGCGCGTCGTCCCCAGGAAGTATGACTCCTGGAGGTTCTCGAACGAGCGGTGCGTGCCCATGACCCGCTCGACGTAGGGGCGCTGCAGGCGGAGGGCTTTCTCGCGATCGTCGGTGTCCACGAGATGCGCGAAGTTGAGGTGACCGTAGCGAAGGCTGGCGGGATCGCGCCCGTGCCCGGCGAGGTAGGCACGAATGGTCTGGACGTCGTCCTTCACCATCTGCTGACTGCCGGCGGCCCGCGCGAGCCAGCCGTGGGCGCCGGCGATGCGCGCGAGCACGGAGGGAGCGATGTAGCTCTTGTCAGGCGACAGCGCGGTCGCGATCTTCGATCCACCGCCCACCCACAGCTCGGGAAAACCGGGGAGCGGGTCGATGGAGACGTGCTCGAAGCGGTAGTAGCGGCCCTGGACGCTGACGGATCTCGTCGGTACGGCGCCCGCGCTCGGCCAGCCTCATCCCGAGCGATTCGAACTCGTGCTCGTCCCATCCCGGCCCCACTCCGAGCACGAAGCGTCCGTTCGAGAGATGGTGCAGCGTCTGGATCTCGCGGGCCAGTGTCACCGGATGGTAGTAGGGCAGGATCAGGAGACCGGTGGCCAGGCGGATGTGGCGTGTCACGCTGGCGGCGTGGGCCAGGCAGAGGAGCGGCGACATCCACACCGTGCTGTAGAGCCCGGGGGCAACCAGGAAGTGCTCGGCCACCCAGAGGGCATCGAAGCCGAGATCCTCCGCCTTGCGCGCGAAGATCTTCACGCGCGCGGCCTGCTCGAAGGTGAGATCGGCCCAGGCGAAGGTCGGCAGGTACACCCCGAAGCGCATGACTCCTCTCCTCCCGGGTACGATCGGATCAAAGCCTCACGGAGTCAATGCCACAGGATGGGCCGGCGTGTCCTCGCGCCCTCGCCGATCGGTGCACGAGCAGCCCGCCAGAGGGCGCAACGACCACCGCGCCCCG
>VBJV01000089.1 GCA_005879785.1 Chloroflexota bacterium | reverse complement strand
GGTCCCGGATGGCTGCATGTCGACGCGGAAATCGTTGATGCGCGTGATGCGTGGCTCGCCCTCGAACTGGGTGCCTGCGATGCGCAGCCGCTCATCACCGACCACCTCGACCAGCAGCGGGCCATCGGGGTCGACGTTGCGTGTGGTGTGCCGCTCGTCGATGTCGACGCCCATCGACCTGGCGACCAGCTTGGCGTTCACCGGGTTGACCCGCGTCTCGGTGAAGTGCGCGAACAGGCCGCGGAGCACGTGGCTGGTGAGTATTGACGTGTCGATGTCGGCGAGCTCACCGGCGTAGCTGCACACGACGCGGCGCAGTTTGCGTCCGTCGAGCTGCGCCGCGAGCGACCCGATACGCTGTGCCAGGTCGAGGTAGGGACGCAGCTGGGCGAGCTCTTCCGGCAGCACAGTCGGTGCGTTCACGGCGTAGCGCGGCGTGCCACCCTGCAGATACTCGACGATCTGCGCGGCGACGTCCAAGGCGACGTTGACCTGCGCCTCGCGTGTGCTGGCTCCCAGGTGCGGGGTCACCACCACCTGGGCCAGCTGCAGCAGCGGGTGGTCGGCCGGCGGCGGTTCGACGGTGAACACGTCGATGGCGGCGCCGCCGATGTGGCCATCGATGATCGCCGCAGCCAGATCCTGTTCATCGATGATGCCGCCTCGGGCAACGTTGATCAGGAGCGCACCGGGCTTCATGGTGCGCAGCTCGGCGGCCGCGATCATGCCCCGGGTGCCGTCGTTGAGCGGCACATGCACGCTGACGATGTTCGACTCCCTGAGCAGCGTGGCGAAGTCGGTGAGCTCTGCACCTGCCTGATGCGCGCGTTCGGCGGTGACCAGCGGGTCGTGGGCGAGCACGCGCATGTGCAGGCCCTCGCGCGCGATGCGGGCGACTTCGAAACCGATCTTGCCCAGACCCGCGACGCCGAGTGTCTTCTCGCGGAGCTCCCAGCCCTGGAAGCGTGCGCGCTCCCACAGGCCGGCGCGCAGCGACCGGTCCGCGCTGGGGACATTGCGTGCCAGTGCGAACATCATGGCGATGGCGTGCTCCGCCGCGGCGATGGTGTTTCCGGTGGGTGCGTTGAGCACCAGCACGCCCCGCTCCGTGGCTGCGTCGATGTCGATGTTGTCGACGCCCACCCCGGCACGCCCCACAACGCGCAGTCGCTTGGCTCGGTCGAGCAGCGCTGCAGTGACCTTGGTCTCACTGCGCACCACCAGCGCGTCGTACTCGGCGATGCGCTCGGCGAGCGCTGCCGCGTCGAGGCCGGTGGCGACGTCGACCTCACCCGCCTCGCGAAGGAGGTCCACACCGTCCGGGGCGATCGGATCCGCTACCAGGATGCGTGTGGTTGTGCCCGCAGCCGCACGAGGCTCGGCGCTGACGCTCACACCGTGCTCGGCGCTCCGACGGATTCGCGCCGATCCTCCGCGGCGTCCGGTTGCCTGCCGGAGACGCCCGCCGACTCGGCCTGTGCGTTGCGCCCTTCCGCCTGCGCGGCCGCAACCGTCATCCCGACGCGGCTGCGCAGGCCCACGTCGACCAGCCCCTGTTCCAGGCCGGCCAGGATGGCGTAGACGTCAGCATCGTCGATCCAGCCCAGGTGGCCGATGCGAAAGATCTTGCCCTGCAGCGCATCCTGGCCCCCGGCCAGCACGAGACCGTGACGTGTGCGCAGGTGCGTGAGCAGTCCCTTGAGCGCCTCGGGCGAGTCGGCCGGGCTGTGCACGGCCGTGACGGTGTCGCTGCGATGGCCTTCGGCGGCGAGCAGCTTGAGCCCGGCGGCGCCGGCACCTGCGCGGATCATCCGCGCAACCCGCGCATGGCGAGCCCACACGTTCTCGAGGCCCTCGTCGCGCATCATGCGCAGCCCTTCCTGCAGGGCGTAGAGCACCGATACGGCCGGCGTGGAGAACGTCTGCTGCTTGTCCTGGTACTTCTTCTGGCGTGCGAAGTCGAGGTAGAAGCGCGGACATGTCGCGGTGCCGGCGCGCTGCAGCGCCGCAGAGCTGACCGCGATCATGGCCAGGCCGGGTGGTGCCATCCAGCCCTTCTGCGAACCCGTGACCAGGATGTCGATGGCGAGGCGATCCGTGTCCAGTGGAATGCAGGACGCGCCGCTCACGCTGTCGACGCACAGCAGCTTGCCGCGTCCCTTGACCACCGCCGCGATGGAGGGCAGGTCGTTGACGACCCCGGTCGACGTTTCGTTGTGCGTGACGTACACGGTGGCGATGTCGCCGTGCTCGGCGAGGATCCGGTCGACATCTTCGGGGTCGATTGCCTCACCGGGCCGCACCGAAAGACGCACCACGTCGACGCCGTACGCGTCGGCGATGTGCGCCCAGCGGTCTCCAAAGGAGCCCATGGTGCAGAAGAGCGCGCGCTCGCCCGGGCTGAGCACGTTGACCACGGCGGCCTCGAGACCCCCGCTGCCGCTGCACGGATAGATCAGCACGTCGCTCTCGGTGCGCAGAGCCCAGCGCATCGACGTAACGATCTCCTCGAGGAGCGCGGCGAATTCGGGCCCGCGATGATTGATCATCTGGCGGCTCGCAGCGCGGATCACGCGTTCGGGCAGGGGTGTGGGACCGGGGACGCGAAGCTGTGGTTCTGCCATGTTCTGACCGTGTGTTGAAGGCGGATGCGACAGTCGCAGTCTACGTGAAGCGGTCGGGGGCGGCTTTTCATCGCCCTCAGAGGAACAGCTCGTCGTACACCGAATGCGTGCGTGTCCAACGCTGGCGTCCGCGCACCAGCACCTCGACGCGCGCTCGTCGCCTGCGCCGCCGCCCGGACCAGCGCCGGAACAGCGTCCCCTGCAGCACACGCACCGTGATGCTCCCCGCAATCACGGTGACGTGCGTCACCGGCTCGCGCCAGCGTACCAGCGCCGCCGCAGCCACCACTCCGGCGATCCACGCCAGAACGGTGCGAAACACCGAACCGGCCGTGGGTACGCGGGCTGCCGCCGAGCGCGACGATTGAGGGACGCGTGCCTGGCGCGGTGGAGCAGCGTGATGCATCCTCTGCCACGCGAGGATCTGATCGCGGCGTGCAGCGATGTCGGGGTCGTAGTGCTCGATTCCGTCGCGCAGCGCCGTCGCGACCTGCTCGCGAAACTCCGCCGACGCCAGCAGTGCCGCCTCGCGCGGGTTGCTGAGATACGCGATCTCGGCGGTGGCGGTCGGCATCGGGTTGTGGATCCACCAGTTGTCACGCAGCTGCACGCCGTCGTCACCCACCCCGCCGGGGCCGAGGTCGCGTCCGAGCAGGTCGCTGACGCTCTGGGCGAACGGCAGGCTCTGGGGCCCCGGGTAGAGCACGAGCGACCCGCCCGCCGCCGGGTCCGAGAAGGAGTTGCAGTGGATGCTGATGAACAGGGCAGCATGCGCGTCGATCGCGTTGCGCTCGCGCGTGGGGATGTCGACCCAGTCATCCCCGGTGCGAGTGACCACGGGCGTGACCATGTCCTGGCGCAGCAGCGCAGCCAGGCGCCGGCCGACGTCCAGCGTGACGTCCTTCTCCAGCAGCCCGCTCGCCGCGATCGCACCCGGGTCGAACGGCTGCGCCGGGTGCGCCGCATCGGGCAGCCCCCCGTGCCCGGGATCGATCGCCACCACGATGGGCCGAGGAGCGGCCGGCGTCCCGGCACGGACAGGCACCGTCACGCCGAGAGCGCCCGCCACTGCGGCGGTCACCGGGGCGAAGGCAAGAATGTGGAGAAGACGTGCCCGGAGGCGCATGGGCCTCGATCGAGTATACGGTCGCCGGGGGACGAGGGCGACGGCACACCGCTCCGCGGCACACGCGCTACGACGCCTGTGGCGTCGTAGCGCTCAACGTTCGCCGCGGGGACCGCCGCGGCTCTCGATGGTGCCGCTCCGGGTGTGCCGCCGCCCCCCTGGGACGCGCTCGCAAACCACGCCGCGCTCCGGTCGCGTCTTCGTCGGGCTAGCGCAGTTCGGCGGCGAAGGGCAGCAGCGCTATGTGCCGGGCGCGCTTCAGCGCAACCGTCAGCGCCCGCTGGTGGCGAGCGCACGTGCCGGTCATGCGGCGCGGCAGGATCTTGCCGCGGTCTGAGAGATAGCGCCGCAGCCGGGTGACCTCTTTGTAGTCGATGTACTCGACATGATCGAGGCAGAAGCTGCAGACCTTGCGGCGGCGGCGGTCGAAGTCAGGCATCGGTCCTCATTCCTCAGAAGGGGATGTCGTCGGGATCGACGTCGCCGCCGGCAGCCACGGCTGCGGGCTCCGCGTCACCGGCCGGCTGAGCGCCGCCGGCACCATCCTGCCGGCTGTCCAGGAACTGCACGTCGTTGGCGTTCACCTCGGTGCGATAACGCTTCTGGCCGCTCTGCGCGTCCTCCCAGGATCGCGTCTGCAGACGTCCCTCGACGTATACGAGGCGGCCCTTCTGCAGGTACTGGCTGCACAGCTCGGCGAGCTTGCGATTGCCCTGATTCCAGACCACGATGTCGTGGTAGTCGGTGAACTCGCGGCGCTCTCCCGATTGATCCTGACCGTAGCGGTTGGTGGCGACGGCCAGGTTGCACACCGGCGTACCGCTCGGCGTGTAGCGAAGCTCGGGGTCCCGGGTCAGCCGGCCGATCAGCATCACGCGATTGAGCGAACCCGCCATCACTCGTCTCCTTCGTCGTCGCTGGCAGAGGGCGCCCCGGCCAGCTCCTCGTCTTCCGCATCATCGTCGCCGCCACCGGCGGACGGCGTGCTGACAACCGGTGCAGGCTCGCCGTCGGCAGGCGTCTCACCGGCAATCTCCTCCGGCGCGACTTCTTCGATCTCGCCGTCGGGCTCGGGCATCGGTCCCTGATGGACGACGAGCAGGTGCCGGAACACCGTGTCGTGGATGCGCAGGGCGCGCTCCACCGCGCCAACACGTTCGCCGTCGAGGCGCAGGGCAACGAGCACGTAGTGGCCGTCGTGCATGCGCTGCACGTCATACGCGAGCCGCCGCTTGCCCCAGAGCGTGGTCTTGACGATCTCGCCGCCCTGCCCCTCGACGAGCGTGCGCACCGACTGAACCGCTCCGCGCACCCCATCCTCGTCCAGCTCCGGCCGGACGATGTACATCAGCTCGTAGTCGCGCACCAGGTGTCGCTCACCTCCTTTCCTCTGGCCTTGCAGCGTCCGGCTGAAGCGCTCCGCCGAGGTGTGAGGCGGAAGCCGTCCGGACGCAGGAAAGCATTCGGTTCGTGCAGCCCGCGCCGGCGGGCGGCCCCGAGTGTATCAGGGCGCACGATCAATCGAGCGCGAACGTCTTCGGCAGCGTGGTGAGGTTGCGGCAGCCGTCCGTAGTGACCACGACCAGGTCCTCGATGCGCACGCCGCCGAGCGCCGGGTCGTAGAGGCCGGGCTCCACGGTGATCACGTCCGATGCGGGGAAACTCGTGGATCTCCAGGCCGAGCCCATGCCCGGTGCCGTGGATGAAACGCGCGTCGCTGGTGATGTCTCGGTACGGTCTGGACAGGGATCCGTATCCGTGGCGTTTGAAGACCTCGCAGCACGCGAAGTGCACGTCTCGTCCGTTGGCGCCGGGTTTCACAGCGTCGAGTCCCGCCTGCTGCGCTTCCAGCACCGCCTCCCACATGCGCATCACCGCCGCCGGCGGCGTGCCGCGCGCCACCGTGCGCGTCATGTCACCCCAATAGCGTGTGTACTTGTGGAATGGAAAGATGTCGAGGACGATGGGCAGCCCCGCGCGCACCACGTCGCTGCTGGCGCGATGCGGGTCGGCCGACTCGGGGCCGCCGCAGCAGATGGAGCCCTCGGTGGCGAAGCCCTGCTCGAGCAGGTGACTCTCCACCGCGAACACCAGGTCTGCTCCGTTGAGGTTTCGCCCGTCATGCACGAGCAGCCCGTCGCGGATGTCTGCGGCGGCGATGATGTCGATGGCTCGCTGCAGCGCGGCCATGCCGGCGTTCTCCGCGTCGACGATCCACTCGACCTCCTGTGCCGTCTTGATACGACGCTCGCGGCGGTACAGGTCAGCGCGTGGATGGACCTCCACGTCGTTGGAGCGCAGATGGTCGGCCAGCAGCACGGGGAAGTCCATCTCCACGTTGACCTCGGTGAGGCCGTGAGCGCGGCACACCTCGGTGACGAGCACTGCCCAGCCGTCCTGTTCGCTGCCCGCCCGGCGCATCTTGTCGGCGAAGTCGAACTCGGCGGTCGAGCGGACCTCGCCGACGTGCGACTCCTTGCGCGCGCGTCCCTCCTCGAGCGGGCTGGCCCACAGCGTCGTCTGGCCGTCGCCGCGGTCGACCACCACCACCGGGTCGGGCGCGAGAAATCCGCTCCGGTACAGGACGTTCGGATGATGGTACGTCTCGCCAAAGAGAAGGACCGCAGCCTGTTCGGTCATGCGGTCCTCAGCGTATCAGCGCGTCGCAGCGCGAAGTCAGAAGACGGGAGCGCTGCGGTCTCCGTGCACCGTCGCGATCAGCACCAACCGCGACACGATCCACGCGGCGACCGTGTAGATGGCGATTGCCACCAGGTCAACCCACTGGAAGACGTGCCCGCCGCTGATCGTGGTGCCGAAGATGCCTCGGAAGGGATAGGCGAGCGCCTCGCCGGCGCGGTACACGGCTGCGACGAACCCGACGTCGTGCGCCCCCGCCGCCACGAATGCGAAGCGCAGAGCCAGGATGAGATCGACCACCACCACGGAGATCCACACCAGCTGGCGCGTCCGGAAGCCGAAGGGCATGCCAGACGAGCGGGTCATCACGCGTTGCGTCCCCGCATACGGCGTGCCCGGCGCCGGGTTGTACGGGGCCGCCGGGGCCGGCGGCGCGGCAGGCGCCGCGGTGCTCACCACACGCCCGGTTCGCTGTACCGGGTCAGTTCGAGATCCATCGTCTCGAAGTAACACTATGTGAGTGTTAGGGTATCACGATCAAGGGGACGGAGGCTCCTGGCCATGTCGACCGCGAGCCACACCGAGATCAGGGCCGGGATCGAGGTCAACTGCAGGAAGGGCCACCACATCGCGGTATGGCTGACAGCGCCGATCCAATGGATGTTCATCATCGAGATGGCCAGCGGCGCCACCAGGCCGAACGCCACGGCGGTCGCGGCGGCGGCGATCAGCACGCGGCGCTGCTGCTGCCAGCCTCGCGCTGCGCCGAAGCCGAGGCAGGCGAACAGCGGGATGAGCAGATGGGTGAAATGCGGGAACCAGGCGAGCGACCCGGCGAGCAGCATGGCGACCACGCCGAGACCGAACTCCATGCCGCGATCGCCGGTGCGCCCCCGGTCTGGCCGGACCGCCCATGCGGTCAGGGTCAGCAGCGCTGCACCGGCGGCAAGCCCCGCCAGCTGGATCGGAAGCGACGGCGCATCGACGCTGAGCACCGAGTGCCCACCCAGCCGGGCGACGACGCCACCCAGCGACTGGTTGTAAATCCAGCCCGGACCTCGGTTCAGGGTTGGAAAGACGGTCTGCAGGTAATGCCGTGTCACCCCCACCCCGAGCATGGCAAGCCCCGCGAGGAACGTCAGGCCTGTGGCCGCAAGCATGGCCAGAGAGCCGCGCCACCAGCGGCGGCGCAGCAGCAGGACAGCGAGCAGCAGCGGGGCGACCTTGATGCCGGCGGCCAGCCCCAGTATCAGGCCGCAGGAAACCTGGCGCCCGCGCACGTACTGCCGGAAGGCCACTGCGAGCAGCAGGAACACGATCGGGTTGATCTGACCGTGCCAGTAGTTGTATGCGACGGGCGCGAACGCCAGAGCGGCGAACACCGCCAGTTCGTCGCGCGGCCAGTGCGCTGGCAGCGAGCTTCGCGCCACGATGACAGCGCCGGCGAGGCTGCTCGCCAGGGTGATGCC
>VBJV01000044.1 GCA_005879785.1 Chloroflexota bacterium | reverse complement strand
GCAGCGCCCTCGAGCCTCTCAGACCATCAGCAGAAGGTCAGTAGCGCGTCACCTTCATGGAGAAGTCCAATGCCTTCGCCGAGTGTGTCAGCGCGCCCACGCTGATGAAGTCCGCGCCGGCGAGGGCGTAGGCGCGAGCGTTCGCCGCGGTGACACCGCCGCTGATCTCGACGATCGCGCGGCCGCGGATGATCTGCATCGCCTCGCGCACCTGGCCGCATGAGAAGTTGTCCAGCAGGATGCGCGGCGCCTTGTCTGCCAGCGCCAGCTCGAGCTCCTGCAGGTTGCTCACCTCGACGTTGATCTCCACCTCGGGGTGCGCCTTGCGCGCCGCGCGCAGGGCCGGCCCGATGCCGCCCACCAGTGCCAGGTGCGTGTCCTTGATGAGCACAGCGTCGTAGAGGCCCATGCGGTGGTTGAGCGCCCCGCCCATGCGGGTTGCGTACTTCTCCAGCGCGCGCAGGCCGGGTGTGGTCTTGCGCGTGTCGAGGATGCGCGTCCGCGTCCCATCCACCGCCTTGACGATGCGAGACGTGGTGGTGGCGATGCCGCTCAGGTGCTGCAGGAAGTTGAGGGCCACGCGTTCCGCCTTCAGCATGCCCCGGGCCGGCCCGTAGAGGCGGGCAACGATCTGGTCCGCCTGTACCTTCTCGCCGTCGGTGGTCTTGGCGTCGAACTGCATTCGCTCCTCGACCAGCTGGAACACCCGTTTCGCGATGCTCAGCCCGGCGACGACGCCATCCTCCTTGCATACCACCTTGCCCCGGCAGGTCATGTCCATCGGGATGACCGCGTCGGTGGTGACGTCGCCGGCGCCGATGTCCTCGGCGAGGGCAGCAGTGATCAGCGCGTCGATCCGCTCCGGGGCGAGCGCTTCCGTTATTGGCTCAAAGGTGACGGTCAAGGCGTGCTCCTCTCTCTTTGTGCATGACGTAGTCGCCGTGCCACTGATCGCTGCTTTGGGGAAGATCCGAACGGAGGTGACAGCCGCGGCTCTCTTCACGAGCCAGTGCTGCCGAGCACACCAGCCCGGCGGTGCGCGCAGCGGCCCGGAGCCTCACCGCAGGCAGTGACGGCTCGGCGCAGCCGGCGGCCGCCGTGGCCGTCGCGAGTGCCAGACGCAGGCCACCCGGCTTGCGGACCACCCCGGCGCCACTCCACAGGGAGTCATGCAGGTCGGACCAGAGCCGGCGCACC
Source organism: Chloroflexota bacterium (assembly GCA_005879785.1). Taxonomy (GTDB): domain Bacteria; phylum Chloroflexota; class Dormibacteria; order Aeolococcales; family Aeolococcaceae; genus CF-165. Next base: position 39,277 of record VBJV01000044.1, on the reverse strand, counting down.
TCCGCCGAACCGCGGAGCGGAAGGCGCTCAGCCGCACCGGCGGCGAACCGCGGCGGCTCCGCTTCGCCGAGTGAGTTGATGGCTGCGCCGGCGGCACGATGGGCGAACACCGCTGACTCGAGCAGGCTGTTGCTGGCCAGCCGGTTGGCGCCGTGCACGCCGCTGCTGGCGACCTCGCCGCAGGCGAACAGACCCGGCAACGTGGTGGCGCCGTCGAGGTCGGCGGAGACGCCGCCGATCATGTAGTGCGCGGCGGGCGCAACTGGTACGAGGTCGCGCGTGATGTCGATGCCGAACTGCACGCAGGCATGCGCAATGGCTGGGAAACGCAGTGGCGCTGTCGGCCCGAGTGGCCTGCAGTCGATGTACACACAGGGCGCCCCGGTCCGCTGCAGCTCTTCCCAGATGGCTCGGGCGACAACGTCTCTGCCGGCGAGCTCGCCGGCGGGGTGCGCGTCGAGGACGAATCTCTTGCCGCGCTCGTTGACGATCAGCGCGCCCTCGCCCCGCACCGCCTCGCTGATCAAGAAGCGCGGCGCGCCTTCAAGCGCGAGCGCCGTCGGGTGGAACTGCACGAACTCCAAGCCCCGGACCTCGGCGCCGGCGTCGTACGCCAGTGCCACGCCGTCGCCGGTGGCGGATTCCGGGTTGGTGCTGTTGCGCCAGAGACGGCTCGCCCCGCCGCTGGCCAGCACCACGGCGCCCGCCGCAACGCAGCCGGTGGTGCCGAGCTGGGTGTCCACGGTCTCGACACCGATGCAGCGACCGCCGTCGTCGACAACCAGGCGGACGACCTCGGTGTGCTCCTTGATCGTGACGCCGCTGCGCCGGACCCGGCTGATCAGGGCGGACTCGATCTCGAGCCCGGTCCCGTCGCCGCGGGCGTGAACGATGCGCGCGCGCGAGTGGGCTGCTTCTCGCGCCAGCAGCAGCTCACCATCCTGCGTGTCGAAGGTGACCCCCCAGTCGAGGAGCTCGCGAACCCTCGCGCCACCCTCCTCGACCAGCACGCGCACCGCGTCGGGATGGCAGAGCCCGCGCCCCGCGTCGATGGTGTCCCGATAGTGCAGCTCGACAGAGTCGCCGGCGCCGACCGCAGCGGCCATACCGCCCTGCGCATACCGGCTGCAACCGTCGTCGAGCGCTCCCTTGGTGAGCAATGCGACTCGCGCTCGGGGCGCCGCTGTCAGCGCCGCGTAGAGACCCGCGATACCACTGCCGACGACAAGGACATCGAACTGATTCCCCCTCCCACCCGCATGCGCGGCCTGCGCGTTCAGTTGATCGCCGCCGTTTCGCGAAGGCGGTTCTGCGAGTCGACGTGGACCAGGCGCGGCGCGAACCCGCGCATCTCCGCTTCGTCGACGTTCGCGTAGGCGATCACGATGACGACGTCGCCGACACTGCCGATGTGCGCCATCGCGCCGTTGAGCGAAACCTCGCCGGGCGCGCCTTCGATGGCGTATGTCACCGCGCGCGATCCGTTGCTGACATTGACGATATGCACCTGCTCGCCGACGGCGATGTCGGCGGCGCGCATCAGCTCAGTGCCGATTGCACACGACCCCTCGTAGTCGAGCTCCGCCCGCGTCACAGTGGCGCGGTGAATCTTCGACTTCAAAATCACGCGCTGCATGCTTTCCCTGACGCGCCGAACAAGACGGGCGCAACGTCTACCCCAGCTGGAGAACATCGATCAACCGGGTATTGCCCATTCTAGCAGCAACTAGAATTTCGCAACCGGGGCCAGGGGTTTCCACTTCTTTGAAGTGCTCGGGATCGACCACCGCGACGTAATCGATTGCCGCGCCGGCCGCCTCCAGGACGTCGCGCACCGTGGCTGTCAGCACTGCAGCATCCCGCTCTCCGGATTCGAAACATGCTGCGGCGGCCGCCAGGCCGGCCGGGATGGCCCGGGCCCGCACCCGCTCTTCGGCGGTCAGATATGCGTTGCGACTCGACAGGGCGAGGCCATCGCTATCTCGAACCGTCGGGCACACGACGATCTCGACGCCGGTGTCCAGGTCGGCGGCGAGGCGCCTGACCAGAGCGCACTGCTGGGCGTCCTTCTGGCCGAAGTAGGCCCGGTCGGGCCGCGCCGCCACCAGGAGCTTGGCCACGACCAGGGCGACCCCATTGAAGTGACCGGGACGGCTGGCGCCTTCGAGCCGATCGCTCAGCCCATCTCCCACACGGACGGCCGTGGCGAACTCGGGCGGAAACATGTCGCCCGCCGCGGGGAGGAACGCCGCGTGAGCCCCTGCGGTCGCCAGCAGTGCCAAGTCCTGCTCGAGCGTCCGGGGGTAGCGGTCGAGGTCCTCGCCCGGTGCGAACTGCGTGGGGTTGACGAAGATGCTCACCACCACGCGGTCGCACTCTTCGAGCGCGCGCTCCACGAGGCTGAGGTGGCCGGCGTGCAAGGCGCCCATGGTGGGCACCAGACCGACCGACATACCGGCCGCGTGGCAGCGCAGCGACCAGCGTCGCAGCGCTGCGGGGGTGTTCAGCCGCAGCGGGACATCAGTGGTACGAATGCGCATCGTCGGGGAAGCGCCCCTCGCGGACGTCGTCCGCGTACGTGCGCGCGGCCGAGACGATGGTGTCGCCGACGTCCGCGTACACGCGCGCGAACTTGGGCATCTGCCCACGTGTGTGCGTCGTGATGCCGAGCAGGTCGTGGATGATCAGCACCTGCGCATCGCAGTCAGGGCCGGCGCCGATGCCGATGGTGGGAATAGCCAGCGCTGCCGTCGCCTCCGCAGCCAGGCTGCGCGGCACCCCTTCGAGCACGATTGCGAAGGCACCAGCCTGCTCGAGTGCACGAGCATCGGTGAGGATTCGCTCGCGGGCGCCGTCACTGCGGCCCTGCACGCGCATGCCACCGAAGGCGTTCACCGACTGCGGCGTCAGGCCCAGGTGCCCCATGACCGGGATGCCGCGCTGCGTCAGCCGCGCCACCGTGTCGACGACCCAGCCGCCACCCTCGACCTTGACCGCGTGCATGCCCGCCTTGAGGAGGTCGGCCGCGTTGGCGATGGCCTGCTCGCACGATTCGTGATACGCCCCGAAGGGCATGTCGCCGACGAGCAGCAGGTCGGGCGCGCCACGGGCGACCGCCCGGGCGTGGTGGAGCATCTCAGCCATCGTCACCGGCAACGTGTTGGCGTAGCCGAGCACGTTGTCGCCGAGCGAATCGCCGACCAGGATGACGGGGATCTCAGCCTCGGCCAGCAGCCGGGCGGTCGGAAAGTCGTACGCCGTCAACATCACGAAGCGCCGTCCTTCCCGCTTCGCCGCCTGCAGATCGCGGATCGTGACGCTCACGTCAGGCGACCTCGGCGATAGCCGCGACCGGCTCGGCTGCATCGCGCAGGCTGGCCATCTCGACCACGAGTGCGGCGTACAGCGCACGGGCATCGGCGTAGGGACGCAGCGCCTCGAGGTGTGCCCGCACGGCCGCGTCGTCGCCGCGCACCACGGGCCCCGTCAGGGCCTGGGCCGGGCCGGCCAGCCGGGCGTTGCGGGCGGCCCCCTCGAGCAGCGCGGCAAGAGCCGCGTGAGCCACGCCGGCCTCGGCGCCGGCCGCCACCAGCAACTCGGTCGCCCGCGCGAGCAGCGCGAGCGGCGCGTTGCCCGCCAGCACCGCTGCAGCGTGGTAGAGGTCGCGGTGCGCTGCGTCGACCGAGATCTCGCGGCCGCCCATGGCCGCGACCATCGCCAGCAGGCGGGGCTGGAGAACCGGGTCTGCCTCGATGCGGAAGTAGGCGCCGTGGAGCAGCGGCGCGCTCTCACGCCCGGTGAGCGCCTGCAGGGGGTGGAGGACGCCGACCGACGCGGCCGTCACGCGCAACGCCGCCAGCACACCGGGACCCAGCCGCGCGGCTGTGTGCACGACCCCCCGGCCGCGCAGGGCGACCCCGCTCGCGGCGATCGTCGCCGCCACCGGCGCCAGCGCCCCGTCCGGCACGGTGAGCAGCGTGATGTCCGCCGTCCGGACCGCGGCCAGCGGCGTCGGGGCCAGCTCCGCGCCGGTCTCGATGGCGAGGGTCGCCGCCGACCGGCGGCGACGGCTGGCCACAGCCGCGATGCGGTAACCCGCGTCTCGCGCCGCCAGCGCCAGGGCGGCCCCGGCCCGGCCGGCGCCGACGATCGCAAGGGTCGGCTGCACTACGGCGCCGGTGGGTGTCTCCACGTCTCGGTCTCCTCGATCCAAGCGTTGCCCGTGGCCACCCTTCGGGCGCCGGCACTGGGATCGGCCTCGCGGCGCGGCAATCGCGTCCACGGGCGATGTGACCGGTGTAACGACGGGCGGTCAGCCTGTCGTCAGTGTAGCCAGAACCAGGAGGGCCTCAGGAGGCGGCTTCGGCGGGCGGTGGCTCCGGGATGGCGACGGTTGCCGCGATCGTGGCCTTCGACTCAGCGTCGGCGATGATCCGGTCCATCTCGGCCGCGTCCATGGTCTCCACCTCGATCAGGCGGGCCGCCAGGGCACGCAGCACGTGCTCGCGATCGCGCAGCACCTGCTTGGCCCGCTGAAACGCGTCGGCGACCAGCTGGTGGACCTCCTGGTCGATCTCGCCGGCGATGTCTTCCGAGTAGTTGCGCTGCTCGCCGAGGTCGCGCCCCAGGAACACCATCTCCTGACGCTCACCGAACGTCAGCGGACCGAGCTTGTCGCTCATTCCCCATTCGGTGACCATCTTGCGCGCCAGGTTGGTCGCCTTGCGGATGTCGTCGGACGCGCCGGTGGTGATGTTGTCCTCGCCGAGGATCAACTCCTCCGAGCAGCGTCCGCCGAGGATCTGCGCCAACTGGTCGATCAGCTCGGCCTTGCTGACCAGGTAGCGGTCCTCGGTGGGCAGGCTCATCGTCCACCCCAGAGCCGCACCCCGGCTGACGATGGTGATCTTGTGCACCGGGTCGGTGTGCTCCAGGGTCTTGCCGACCAGGGCGTGACCGACCTCGTGGAAGGCGATCGTCGCCTTCTCCTTCTCGCTGATCATGCGGCTGCGCCGCTCCGGCCCCGCGATGACGCGTGCGATCGATTCCTCCATGTCGCTCATGGTGATCAGCTTGCGGTTGTTCCTCGCCGCGAGGATCGCCGCCTCGTTGATTAGGTTGGAGAGGTCGGCACCGCTGAAGCCGGGGGTCTGCTTGCCAATCACTTCGAGGTCGACGGAGGCGTCGAGCGGCTTGTTCCGCGCGTGCACCTCGAGGATCGCGCGGCGCCCGCGAATGTCAGGCCGATCGAGCATGACGTGGCGGTCGAACCGACCGGGGCGGAGCAGTGCGGGGTCGAGCACGTCAGGGCGGTTGGTGGCGGCGATCACGATCACGTGGGTGCTCGTCTCGAAACCGTCCATCTCGACGAGCAGCTGGTTGAGCGTCTGCTCGCGTTCGTCGTGGCCGCCGCCGAGTCCGGCGCCACGCTGACGGCCGACGGCGTCGATCTCATCGACGAACACGATGCACGGCGAGTTCTTCTTCGCCTGGTCGAAGAGATCGCGCACGCGGCTGGCGCCGACGCCGACGAACATCTCCACGAACTCGGAGCCGCTGATGCTGAAGAACGGCACGCCCGCCTCGCCTGCGACCGCCTTGCTCAGCAGCGTCTTGCCGGTGCCGGGCGGGCCGACCAGCAGCACCCCCTTGGGGATGCGCGCGCCGACCGCCGCGAACTTGTCCGGGTACTTGAGGAACTCGACGATCTCACTGAGCTCCTGCTTGGCCTCCTCGACGCCGGCAACGTCGACGAACGTGATCGCGGGCTTGTCACCGGCGAGCAGGCGGGCCCGGCTGCGCCCGAAGGACAGCGCCTGGTTGTTGCCGCTCTGCGTCTGGCGAAAGATCCACAGCAGCATGAGCGCGATCAGGCCGAACAGGATGACGTTGGGGAGGATGACGCTCAGCAAGATGTTGCTCCCGCTGCCGGAATCGACTTTGTAATTGGTGAAGCCATTGTCCTGGAACTCCTTGGTGACCGCATCCCCCGAGGTGACAGTGGTCGAATAGTGCTTGCCGTCCTGTGTGTAGTACAGGATTGTCTGCCCGTCGCCCTGGATGTCCGTCTCGTATTTGGGGTCATCCGAGATCGTGTGCGCCTTGTCGTCACTGTGCGCCTTGAAATTGGCCACTGCGAGGTCCAGTTGCCCGGCACTGACCGCGCTGGCCGACTGGTTGGGCAGCTGCCGGTACAGCAGCAGCGCGACGAAGACGACCGCAAGCCCAATGAAGAGATAGGTGAGACTGCGACGCGAAGCCGGCACGATCGCAGTCTATCAGGGGGTCAGAAAGCGGGCCGTCAAGGCTCGGTGACATCGGCGTCGGGATGCACATCGAGCAATCGCCGCTGCCGCTCGGCCAGCACCACGAGGCGGCGGCGGACCTGGGGAAACACGCGCTCGAGCGCGGGCAGGAGGTCGTGGCGGACCCGGCTGCGCAGGAAGCGCATGTCGGCATTGCTGGGATCGTCGAGCGGCTGGAGCCCGAGCGCCGCGCAATACGCGATCGTTTCCTCGCGCCACACCCTCAGCAGTGGCCGTGCCAGGCGCTCGGACCGCTCGGCCATGGCGACCAGGCTGCGCGGGCTGCCCGCGCTCAACGCGCGCATGAGCACGGTCTCGGCTTGATCGTCGGCGGTGTGGCCCAGCGCGATGGTGACGGCTCCGGCCCGCCGGGCCGCCTGCCGCAGTGCGGCATGCCGGGCCACGCGAGCTCGGTCCTGCAGGGAGGGGCCTGGCTCCACGCGGACACTGAGCGCGTGAAAGGGGAGCTCATGGCTGTCCGCCAGCGCTGCCACATGGTCGGCTTCCGCGGCAGAGCCCGGCCGCAAACCATGGTCGACGTGCGCCACGGTGAGCGTCCAGCCCCGCGGCCTGGCGAGCCGGGCCAGGGAGTCGAGCAGGGCAGTGGAATCCGGGCCCCCGCTGCAGGCGACGAGGATCGATTCACCGGGGCGGAGCACGCCGCGCCGATCGGCGGCTGTGGCGACGGCGCGACGGACGCGGGCCACCGCCGCCGTCCGTTCCCGAGCCGGGAGCGAGCTGCCGTGCGCCGGGCTGGTGGCGGTTCCTGGACTCGAACCAGGGACATACCGGGTATGAACCGGCTGCTCTACCACCTGAGCTAAACCGCCAAACACTCACCGACATCCAATAGATTCGCCGGCGGAGGCGGATTCACTCCGCCGGAGCCGGCATCCGCTGACTGCGCCCGAAAATCGCGGTGGCCGGGTGCGGATTTTCGGGCGGTGTTTTGCGGCGGTCGGATTCGAACCGACGACCTTCGGGTTATGAGCCCGACGAGCTTCCACTGCTCCACGCCGCCAGCAGAGGATACCGCACGGTGCCGAGGCGCTCAGTGGGGCGCCGGCGTGGTCGTGATGAGCGGCAACGGGGTCGGCGACGGCGTCGCCTGGGCCGCGCCGGGGCTCGCCCCGGCCGAGGATGGCGACGGCGTGGCAGCCGAGTAGCTGGGCAGCGGCGCGTTCACGCCACCGCCGGTGGCAGGCGCCGACCCGGGCGAAGGGATCACGAAGATCTTCTCGCCGGGGAAGATGTAGCCGAGCTTGCGCGCCTCCTCGATCAGCCAGGCAGTCGTCTGCGCCTCGACGATCGCTCGCTGATGGTCGGTGATCTGCTGGAGCAGCGAGACGTTCTGGCGGGCGATGGTCGCCGCATCAGCGTCGAGCTGCCTGCTCTGCGCGGCCTGCCCGTAGATCGCGAATGCGACGAAGCCCGTGACAGCGCACACGATGACGACGGCCAGGCGGCGCTGCATGGTGCGGGCGCCGGCGGAGGCGGGCGAGCGACGAATGACTGTGACCCCTGCTGGAACGTGTGCTGGGACGTCTGGAAGACGGGGCGCTCAAAGCGCGGCCGGCCACCTCGCGCCGACTGCGGCAATAGGATGCGGTGTCACCCCTGATTTGACAAGGTGGCTGCGGCGTCCCAGCGACGGCGCCACTCACTCATGCCGAGGTCGTGCAGGTCGACACCGTCTTCACGCGCGCGCGTTTCGAGGGCCCGGAAGCGATCTGCGAAGCGAGAGGCGCGGCCGCGGAGCGCCTCCTCGGGGATGACGCGCAGCTGACGCGCCAGCGCCACCGTCGCGAAGAGCAGCGCGCCGATCGCGTCCTCTGCGGCCGCTGCGCCGGTGTCACCGTTGCTGATCGCCCAGTCCTGACCTTGCAGGCTCGCCGCCGGCGCAGTGGCGGCAAGCGAGCGCAGGGTGTCCAGCGCCTCGCGCACGCTGTCGAGCGCACGCGCCACAGTCGGTGTCTCATCGAACCCAACTCGCGCGGGCCGCTTCTGCACACCCTGCGCGTAGGCCAGGGCGGGAAGCGCATGCGGCACACCGTCGAGCAGCGACAGGCGCGTCTGCTTCTCGCTCTTCTTCAGCTTCTCCCAGTTGACGACGACGTCCGCCGCACCGCCGACGGCGAGGTCACCGAACACGTGCGGGTGGCGATGCACCATCTTGGCGCGCACGACGTCGGCAACGTCGCCGATGTCGAATCCTTCCTCGCTCTCCTGGGCGATGGCGCAGTGCATCAGCACCTGGAGCAGCAGGTCGCCGAGCTCCTCGCGCAGCGTCTCGGGACCGCGACTGTCGATGGCGTCGAGGACCTCGTACGTCTCCTCGAGCAGGTACGGCCGCAGTGTGCGATGGGTCTGCTCGCCGTCCCAGGGGCAGCCGCCCGGCGCGCGCAGGCGCTCGACGACCTCGTTCAGCGCGCGCAGCGACTCGACGGCTTCGTCACGCATGGCGGGGAGGTCTCGCGGCGAACACTTCAGGTTCAGCGTACTGCCAAGCGACGACGCGGCGCTGCTGCGACAGCTGGTACGTCGAACTAAGGCAGCGAGCGATGTTTCAACGTGCGTCACGCTCAGAGCGGATCGCAGTGGTGGCCTCCTCTCGCGGTGTCCCTCGCTCGAATAGATCGTTGAGGCGGGCCAGAGCACGCCCCACTGAAGCCCGCCGGCCCGGACCCGTGTGGAGCTGTAGCTCATGGGCCGTCAGCTGACTCAAGTACGCGCTCCGGGAGAGCCCGCACCGGCGGGCCTCCTTATCGATACGCGCCAGGAGCCGGTCGTCTAACGACACTAGGACCTTTGCCACATCTCGAAATATGTCCGGACATCCATGTCGGCGACGTCCCTGGGGGTGACCAATCCATATCGCCCGACGACCGGTGCGTCCGTCCTCTACAATCACGTGCCGGCCGCTATGACTACGTGTGGCGGCGCCTGCGGAGGAGGAAGGGTGATGGAAACGAATCGAGTGCCGAGCGGTGGACGTCTCCGGCCGCTGAACGAGGCGAGCGTGAGGTCACGTTCTCCGTCTTTCCGGCTTGGGTTTGTCGCGGCCGTGATCCTCGTGCCGCTTCTGGCTCTTGGCCAATCGGTGCTGACCGCGGACGCTTCTGGAGCGGGTGTTGTGACGCTGTACCCCGGCATCTCCGCCCCCTCGGGGATCGCCGCCGGATCCGACGGGGCTTTGTGGTTCACCAACTACGGCAACGAGTCGATCGGGCGCATCACCACTACGGGGAGGGTGACCAACTACCGGGGTGTCGGGATCATCGGCCCGAATGCGATCACGGCCGGCCCAGACGGCGCGTTGTGGTTCGCTAACTTCGACGACTCGATCGGGCGCATCACACCCTCTGGTGCGGTCTCTGTTTACGCGGACGCAAGCATCGACCACCCCGGCGGAATCACGACAGGCTCCGACGGGGCTCTGTGGTTCACAGACAATGGCGTCAGCGGAGGCGGCAACTCGATCGGGCGGATCACCACCTCTGGATCCGTATCCAGCTACACGGACCCGAGCATCGACGGCCCGACTGGGATCGCCGCCGGACCGGACGGCGCCCTCTGGTTCGCCAACTATTACGGCAACTCGATCGGCCGGATCACCACAGCAGGCTCGGTTACCAACTACACAGAATCGAGCATCAACCGTCCCTCGGGGATAACCCTCGGGCCCGATGGTGCCTTGTGGTTCTGCAACAGCGATTCCATCGGGCGAATTACGACGAGCGGAGCAGTGAACCGCTACACCGATGCTGTAATCAACTCCCCACGTGCGATCGCCGCCGGGCCCGACGGGGCTCTGTGGTTCAGCAACGGCCACTCCATCGGGCGGATCACCACCAGCGGGACGGTGACCACATACACGAGTTCTCGCATCAAGAGTCCTGGCGAGATCACGGCTGGGCCGGATGGGGCTCTGTGGTTCACCGATGACGTGTTCTCGATCGCTCGGATCACCACGGCTGGAGCGCTCAGTCGCTACATCGGCCCCGGCTTCAGCGAGCCGGCGGCGATCACGGCGGGTCTCGACGGAGCGGTCTGGGTCACCAACTTCGGCGACAACTCGATAGGGCGCATCACCACCACCGGGAAGACATCGAAGTACACAGCTCGTGGCATCAACGGTTGCATATGCGGGCTAGACCCATCCGCCATCGTCGCCGGACCCGACGGCGCTCTTTGGTTCACAGACTACTGGGACGACGCCGTCGATCGGATCAGCACCTCAGGCCAGGTGACTAAATTCGCCAACCCCAGCATCAGCCGCCCCTTCGGAATCGTGGTGGGAAGCGACGGTGCTCTCTGGTTCACCAACAGCGGCAGCGACTCGATCGGGCGGATAACCACGGGTGGCGCCATCACCGCCTACACCGGCACCGGAATCGCTACACCCGAGGGCATTGCCCTTGGAAGCGACGGGGCACTCTGGTTCACCAACCATCAAAGCTGGACAATCGGACGCATCACTACGACAGGTGTGGTCAGCATCTACACCGGCGACGGCGTCACAGGCCCGCAAGCGATCGCGGCGGGACCAGATGGGGCTTTGTGGTTTGTCAACACCCAATACTTCCCCTCCATTGGGCGCATTACCACGGCCGGCAAGGTCACGGCGAACTACCCACTGACAAGCGGGTACTACCCGTACTACCTTGTCGCGGGCCCGGACAAGGCGCTCTGGTTCGGCGACTACGAAACCAACTCAATCGGAAGGATCAGCACCACCGGTACGATCACGCACTACAACGCTGCAGGCATCGCGGGCCCGGTCGCGATCGCCAGAGGGTCTGACGGTGCTCTGTGGTTCACGCTGTTTGACAACGGCATCGGCCGAATCACCACCAACGTCACGCCGGCCATCACCGGGTTCAGCCCAACGAAGGGCGCAGTTGGGACGACTGTGACGATCACCGGAAAGAACCTCTCAAGCACCACACGAGTCACCTTCGACGGCGCACCGGCAACGATCATATCTGTGTCCGCCACGCAGGTGGTAGCGACGGTGCCGGCCGGGGGCACCAGCGGGCACATCGCGGTCACCACGCGATCCGGGACGACGACTAGCGCGGATGCGTTCAAGGTCACGTAGCTCATGCCGTCCGACATGGGCGGCCCAGGATCAGACGCTGGCGGCCATCTCGCGCGACTTCGCGCGCTGCATTCGGCCGAGCTCGCGAAGCATGCTGACCAGGATGTCACGCCAGGCTCCGCGATCTGAGAGGTGCAGCTGTGACGGCGTCGCCGTCAGCGTGGAGCGAAACTGCGCGACGAGGCTCTGCAGGTCCAGCCCGTGGTCGAGGCGCAGTCGCACCAGGATGCCGCGACCGCGCTCCGTCTCGACACCGAGCGCGTCGGCTGCGGCGGCGAGCAGACGCACACGCAGCGAGTATGCCAGCGCGTCAGCGGGCGCCGGGAGCGGGCCGAAGCGGTCCACCAGCCCGCGCACGCGCGCGTCCAGCTCCGATTCGCTCACGCACGCAGCCAGGTCCTGGTAACAGCGCAGCCGCAGACGCTCATCCGTGACGTAGTCGTTGGGCAGGAACGCAGCCAGGGGCAGCGACACCGTCACCTGCGCCGGCGACTCGGTGATCACCTTGCCCTGCAGCGCGCCGACCGCCTGGGCGAGCATGTGGTTGTACATCTCGAGACCGACGGCGGCAATCTCACCGTGCTGCTCCTCGCCGAGCAGGTTGCCGGCGCCGCGAATCTCCAGGTCGCGCATGGCAAGCTTGAATCCCGCACCCAGGTCCTGCAGGTCCGAGATGACATCCAGCCGCTTGTCGGCGCGTTCGGTGAGCGATCGCAGCGGCGGGTACAGCAGGTACGCATACGCGCGCAGGCCGGCCCGTCCGACTCGTCCGCGCAACTGGTACAGCTGGGCCAATCCCAGGCGATGCGCGTCGTTGACCACGATGGTGTTGGCGTTGGGAATGTCGAGACCAGACTCGATGATCGTGCTGCAGGCGAGCACATCAATGGCGCCGTCGGTGAAGCGGCGCATGACCGACGCCAGCGCCCCCTCTGGCATCTGGCCGTGCGCCACCTCGACGCGTGCGTCAGGTAGCAGGGCGCGCAACCGCTCGGCCTCGACCTCGATGCTCTTCACGCGGTTGTGCACGTAGAAGATCTGCCCGCTGCGGGCGAGCTCGCGGGTGATCACCTCACGCACCAGGGAGTCCTCTCGAGCGGTGACGTACGTCTTGATGGGCTGGCGCTCCTCCGGCGGTGTCTGGATCACCGAGAGGTCACGGATGCCGGCCAGTGACATGTGCAGGGTGCGCGGGATCGGAGTCGCCGACAGCGACAGCACATCAACGGCGATGCGCAACTCCTTGAACCGCTCCTTCTGCAGCACGCCGAAGCGTTGCTCCTCGTCGATGATCAGGAGTCCGAGATTGCGGAACTCGACGTCACGCTGCAGCAGCCGGTGCGTGCCGATGACGATGTCCACCGAGCCGCTGCGCAGCCCGGCCAGCGTCCGGGAGATCTCCTCGTCGCTGCAGAACCGCGACAGCTGGTGGACCGTGATCGGAAACGGCGTGAGGCGCTCCGCGAAGGTGAGGAAGTGTTGCTGGCACAGCACCGTGGTCGGCACGAGCACCGCCACCTGGCGCCCCTCGACCGCGGCCTTGAAGGCGGCGCGCACCGCAAGCTCGGTCTTGCCGAACCCGACATCGCCGCACACGACGCGATCCATCGGCTTCGCCGATTCCATGTCACGCTTGATGTCTTCCAGGACCAGCAGCTGGTCCGGCGTCTCCTCGTAGGGGAAGGATTCTTCGAGCTCCAGCTGCCATGCGCCGTCCCGCGCGTACGCGTGGCCTGCTGCCGCCTCGCGGCGCGAGTACAGACCGAGCAGCTCGCGAGCCACCTCCTCGGTGCGCTCCTTCACGCGCCGGCGTGTGCGCTCCCATTCCCCGCTGCCCAGACGTGACAGCGATGGATGCGCATCGGCGCCACCGAGGTACCGGTCAACGCGGTCGAGGTGCTCGACAGGGACGAAGAGCCGGTCCGAGTCCGCGTACTCGAGGAGCATGTATTCGTGCTCAGCGCCGGAGTCATCGGTGACCGAGCGCATTTCGACGAACCGTCCGATGCCGTGGTCGCGGTGCACCACCAGGTCGCCAGGGGCGTAGTCGAGCACGAAGGCCTGTCGCGCCGCCCGACCCGCCGCTGCACGGCGCGCGCCGCGGGCCGACGTCGACTCGGCGCGACGCGCGCCGCGACCCAGCGGAGAACCGCGCCGTTTGGTCACGCCGAAGAGCTCGGCGTCCGTGTACACGTGGAGCCCGAGTGCGGGCGCCGCGAATCCTTCGGACAGCTCGGCTGCGATGATCACGGCCGAGCCGTCGGGCACGGGCGTCGACGCAGCATCGAAATCGGGAGCGTCGGTGGTGTCGAGCCCTTGGTCGGTCGCGAGCTCCTCGACGCGGTGCTGCTGGCGCGTGATCACCAGCGTCGCCGCGCCGGTTGCCCGCACCGACGCAGCACCGCGCGCGAACGCATCGAAGCGCCCGGCGTACGATTCGACGTTCCGCCAGGCGGCGTCGACGAGCACCGCCTCCCCGGCGCCGGCTTCACGGACGACGTCGATGGCGGTCGCCGACCGCAGGGCGCTGAACAGCGCCGCCTGTGCGGCGAGTCCGCTGCGCGCTCGGCGCGGCAGCTCACCCCGCTGCTCCTCCTGTGACCGCAGCCCATCGATCTCCTCGAGGTGACGTGCGGCGATCCGTTGCAGACGCGCGTGTCCGCCCGCGAAGAGGACGATCGGGTCGTGCATGTGCGATTCGAGCGTCGCCGGTGGTTCCCCCAGCAGGTACGGGAAGAAGAGATCGACGCCTTCGTCGTAGACGCCGTCGGCGAGGTGACCGCGGTCACGCTCCCAGGCTTCGCGCACGTCCTCGCGCAAGGTGGTGATGTCGAGCGCGTCGACCACCTGCAGGGCGGCACGCACGGAGTCAGGGCGGAGATCGAGCTCACGCGCCGGCCACACGGCGACCGTCTCCAGCTTCGCCCTCGACTCCTGTGTCTCGACGTCGAATTCCCTGATGTCGTCGACGTCGTCGCCAAACCATTCGGCGCGCCAGGGACGCGCGCGGTCGAGGCCGAACACATCGATGAGGCCTCCGCGCACAGCGAAGTCCCCCGGCGACGACACCGCCGACTCGCGCCGGTAGCCGAGGGCCACCAGCCGGCCGGCGAATTCGTCGCGCCCGATGCGCTCCCCGCGTGTCAGGTGCTGCGCGCCCTGGCGGAGCAGCGCGGGCGGGAGCGTCGGGCGCAGCAGTGCCTGTGGTGAGGCGACAACCAGCGCCGGCGACGGATCGTCGAGCACCGCGAGGGTGCCGATGCGCCGGCGTGTGACCTCCTCTGACGGCGGCACACGGTCGAACGGAGGCGTGTCCGCGGCGGGGAACAGGGCAATGCGTCCTTGCGGGTCCCAGGCGCGGCAGTCCGTGTAGACACGCTCGCTCTCGGCAGTGACGAGCAGGACATGGCGCAGCGTGCGCTCGCGTAGCCACCAGGCCAGCAGCGCCACGGCTCCGGACGGCACCCCGGTGACCACGCCGCCGTGCGCGCTGAGCAGGGTTTGCAGGTCCACGGCGCGGTCGAGGCGGTCGCGAAGCGTATCCGGCACGAGGGCGGGATCGCGCTTCGACGGCGCCTGCTCAGTCGACGGGCGCACGGTTGTAGGCGGTCATCGCCGCGTCGACACCGTCGCGCATCACGCTGATCACGGCGTCGGCCGCGCGTTCCACCACAGCTGAAACCTCCTCGCGCTCGTGACGATCGAACT
Source organism: Chloroflexota bacterium (assembly GCA_005879785.1). GTDB lineage: Bacteria > Chloroflexota > Dormibacteria > Aeolococcales > Aeolococcaceae > CF-165. The sequence goes on along the minus strand of VBJV01000044.1, from coordinate 24,163 downwards.
TCTCGAGAACATGGTCGACGAGATCGCCGGGGCCATCCGGCTTGCCGACACCGATGCGCACGCGCACGAACTGGTTCGTACGCCACGAATCGATGAGTGATTGCACGCCCTTGTGTCCGGCGGAGCTCCCGCTGCGCTTGACCTGGATCTTGCCGAGCGGGAAATCGGCCTCGTCGTGCACCACGATGACGTCCTGCGCTGCAATTCCGTACTTGGCGACCAGATGCACGCCGGCTCGGCCACTCAGGTTCATGTACGTCTGCGGACGAGCCGTGATCACATCGAAACCCTCGAGGACCCCGGTGCGCACTCGAGCCGGTCCTTCACGGCGCTCGCGAGCGAACTTGCCGCGCCGCTCCAGCTCCTCCAGACACATCCACCCCATATTGTGCCGCGTGCCGGCATACTCCCCGCCGACGTTTCCGAGCCCGATGATCAACTGCGGCATACGGTGGAGCAGCAAGCGCTCAGCGCTGTCAAAGGTCGGGGACGTCCTGCTCCGGCAGCAGACGTCGGGACAGCGCGGTCATCGCCGCAGCGTCGGCGCTGTTGTCGTGATTGCGACCGAGGCAATGCAGCAGACCATGCACGGCGAGCAACCGCAGCTCGGTGACCGCGTCATGCGCCTGTGCCGCCGCACGTTCGACCGAGATGGCGACGTCGCCCACGCGGCCCGGTTCATCCGCAGGGAACGCCAGCACGTCCGTCGGCGCGGCGACGCCGGCGAACCGCAGGTTGAGCGCGTGCAGCTCGGCGTCGCCGGTCAGACGCACGCCGAGCGACGCGCGCGGCGGAACATCCAGCATGTCGCCGCAGCGCCGCAGCAGCGCAGCGATCCCGGCCGATGAAACGGCTCGACGCATCGCGGGCGCGAGTCCCGGCTCGCGGATGACCGCCACCCGCATTCAGGCGCTATCCGGTCTTGACGCGGCGCTTCCTGGCGGCAAGCAGCTTGCGCTTACGGCGCACGGACGGCTTCTCGTAGTGCTCGCGGCGGCGCACCTCGGACAGGATCCCGTTCTGCTTGATCTTCTTGTTGAAGCGGCGCAGCGCGCTCTCGAAGGTCTCGCCTTCGCGGACCTTCACCTCCGACACGGTCGGAACTCACCTCCTTTGATGCGATGAACAGCCTTCATCGTCATGTAACAGTCTCGAAGTCAGCAGTTTAGCCGAGGATGGCCTCGACCAGTCGCGGCACGATCTCGCCGGCCCGCCCGGCCACGATGGCCCTGGCCATGCCGTCGAGCTCGGTCTCGCCTTCGTTGACGATGACCAGCGGCGCCCCGCTGCGCACCGCGTGCGCGGGGACGCCCGCGGCCGGCCAGACGGAGAGCGTGGAACCGATCGCCAGGCAAGCATCACAGCGTTTCGCTTCGGCCATGGCGCGCTCGACGTCCGCATCGACAAGGACCGCCGCACAGCTCGCAGTGCGGGTCGTCGTCTCCCTCGCGGACACGATCGAGGACGACCGACGCCGGCAGCCGCCGCGCGCACTCCAGGCATGTCACCTCGAGAGTTGTCCCGTGCAGCTCGATGACGTCCACCGCGCCGGCTGCCTGATGCAGCCCGTCGATGTTCTGCGTGACGATGACGGGCGCGCGTCCCCCCAGCTGCAAACGAGCCACACCGACGTGCGCCGCATTGGGTCGCGCGGAGTCCACGGCGGCGTCGAGGCGATCGCGCCAGCGTTCGCGCCGCACCTCCGGGTCGGCGATGTAGTTCTGGATGGTGTAGCGGTTCGGGTCGCGCGTACGCCACACGCCCTGCGGACCGCGGAAGTCGGGGATGCCCGACTCGGTGGAGATGCCGGCGCCGGTGAAGACGAGGATGCGCCGTGCGGAGCGCAGGTAGCGGACCGCCTCGGCGAGCGGCGCTTCGTGCGCAGCCTCCGAGGCGCTCGATTCCGTCAACGTGCTGTCGCGGCGGCCTTCTTCTGGCGACGGTACCCGGCAGCAATCGCCATCGCCGCGCCCATGATCGCAAGCGCGGGAACCCACGGAGCGTCCGGGACGCCCGTCGAGGGACCTGTCACGTCTGCGAGTGTCAGGCTCGGACACCCGCCGTTGATCCGTCACCGCGCTGATGAGCGTGCCGAAGAAGTGCGAGCTCTGGCTACCGTACTGGGCCAGCTTGTTGAAGTCGTCGGTGGTCACGCCGGCGATGTCGTTGCCGAAGTTCCAGACGCACGGGTTGTTCTGCGCGGTGGTGATGCCGCTGAGCCCCTGCGTGCTGGTCATCGACCAGAACGGGTAGAACGCGGCGCCGTCGGGTGGCACCTTGCAGGCGCTGTTCGGACCGTTGACACAGTTGTTCTCGGAGCCGGGCCCGTGCGTCTCCCACTGCACGGAGGGATAGGGGTTGCCCGCTGCGTCGAACGGGCCGAGGTAGCGGAACGATGTGGGGTGATTGGCGCTCCCGTCAGGCCAGTCCGCGATGTACGACGAGCCATCGTAATCGAGGTCGCCGTTCTGGAACTGGTTGTTCTCGCACGCGGTGACCGCCTGCGTCCAGCTGGTCATGTTTCCGTTCAGGATGACGGTGCGCGTCCCCGACGGGATGCAGAAGCCGTCGGCGTTCTCGCACAGGTTCAGCGGGCTGAAGTTGAGCCCCGACGGACAAGCGGTTACGGTGGTGCCCTCTGTGGTGGAACCAGGGCAGGCCTGGGCGGTCGGTTGCGTCGTGCCGTTGCACGGTCCCTCGCCGGTCCCGCTGGCGCCGTTCTCCGCCTCGAACGGGCCGTTGCACACTTCCTTGACAGCCGGATCGCTGAAGTTCTGGGAGCTGATCGTCACTGCGTCATTGCTCGTGATCGACGTGCAGGGTTCGAAGTGACCGATCTCGTCCTGCATGAGCACGCCACCCTCGAGCGCGGCCCAGTCCACCTGATTAATCTGACTGGCCGTGCTGTACATGGCGTGGAAGCTGAAGGCGGTGCCGGCACACGTGCCGTTGTTTGTGTTCATGAACCCGTTGGCTGCGCTGGCCACGATGAACCCGCTCAGGCCGGTGGTGATATCGTCGACCTCGACGCGGAGCCCGCCGGTGCTTGGGCTGCCTGCATTGGGCACGTCGGTGAAGGCGACCTTGGTGACATCGCCTGGGTTCATCAGCAAGGTGTCTGTGTCGATGGCGAAGCTGGACCCGTTGGCGTTCTGCGGGCTCGGCGCACCGGTCGGAACGCCGTTATGGGTGAGCAGCGCGAAGTTGACCGGCTCGACGCAGTTGGGGTTGGGTGCGCCGCAGCCGGATGCGTCCGTGCCGGCGCATTCCAGGCTGTCGATGTTGAGCGCCACCGTCCAGTGCGTCTGGTCCATGCTCACGTTGTCCGGCCACGGACCGTATCCCGGCGGGTAGAACTGCAGTTCGAGAAACGCGCTCCCCGCGTTGGTGGTGCTCTGCGGCGCATTGCTGTCGCTCACCGGCGTGCACGCGCCGTTGGGGAACGAGCCCGGGTCACAGACGGGAAGGCCGAACCAGGGCGCGGGGCTCAGCTCTGCGTAGTCGCTCACCGTCGTCCCGGTCGGCGACGTCGTCCTGGTCAGGTTCGCGGCCGGATCTGTCGACAGCTGCTGGAAGTACGTCATCGTGTTGCCGCTTCCCGGCGCGTTGGAGATGAACTTCACCGACGGCTCGTCGTGCCCGATGTAGTGGCCGTTGTCGTAGAACTTGTACGAGTGTCCGCCGTACACGGTCACCGGGTCGGTGCAGCGCATCTTCATGGCGGGAACGGCCGGCGGGTACGCCGGGCTGAAGCCGTTGCAGTCCAGGAGATTCTCTGAACCCGCCACCGGCGCGGCGGCGGTAGCCGGGCTCGCGGCCCGCGCATTGGCAGCGCCGAGGCCCACGACCACTGCAACTACAGCGGTTGCCCCCGTGGCGACACGGACTGCGCCTCTCACCGTGACTGCACCTTCCCTATGTTGGCATCCGCCTCCTCACCCTCGCCGCGACTATACGCGGATCGCTTCAGACAGGCCAGATTTCATTCGGCGACAGGCTTGTGTCGCTCCGGATGCGCACAATCGACGGCGATGTCGCCCCTTACCGTGGTTGTGCCTCCGGCGTCCTCCCTGCCGCTCGACGCGGATCAGCGCCAGGCGGTCGAGCACCGCGACGGCCCGTGCCTGGTGCTGGCCGGACCCGGCACCGGCAAGACGAGGGTGATCGTCGAGCGCTTCCTGGCCCTGCTGCGAGACGAGGCCGATCCCGGCCGGCAGGTGGTGCTCACGTACACGCGCAAAGCCGCCGACGAGATGCGCGGACGCGCTGAGCACGCTCTGGGCGGAGCGCTCGCCGACGTGCCGCTGACCAACTACCACTCCTTCGCGCTCCGCGTCGTCCGTGACTGGGGCTGGCTGCTGGGGATCTCGCCCGCCGTGCGCATCGCCGACGCGGCAGAACGCTGGATGCACGCCGAGGCCGTGCTCGAGCAGCTACGCCCCCGCACGCTGTGGAACCCGCTGCGCCCCCACGATCTGATGGACCCGCTGCTCGAGCTCATCGGCACGGCCAAGCAGGAGCTGGTCACCCCAGAGCGCTATGCGCGCTGGGCGTCTGAGCGCCTCGAGGTCTCAACGGATCCGGCGGAGCGCGTACTGCTCGATCGCCATCATGAGGTGGCCGAGGTGTACGCGTGTCTCGACGAGCGGTATCGCCGCCTCGGCGTCTTCGACCACGACGACTCGATCCTCTACGCCGAGCAGCTCATCCGCGAGCACCCGGCGGCACAGAGCGCGGTCGCCGGCCACATCGACCACGTCATGGTCGACGAGTTCCAGGACACGAACTACGCGCAGGCCAAGCTCGTGGAGACGCTGTGCGCGCGGCACGGCAACATCCTCGTGGTCGCCGACGACGATCAGTCCATCTACAAGTTCCGCGGCGCCAGCCGGGCCAACCTCGACCGGTTCTCGCGCACATATGCCGGCCACCGCACCATCACGCTCACGCACAACTATCGGAGCACGCCGCAGATAGTCGCCGCGGCGCGCGCCATGATCGGCCTCGCTGCGCCGATCACGCGCATCGACAAGCACCTGGTCGCGGAGCGCGCGAGTGGAGCAGCCGTCGAGATGTGGGTCGCCGACGACGAACGCAGTGAGACGATCGCTGTGGCTGAGGCGTGCAAGGCGCTCATCGCCGCCGGAACGCGTCCGGCCGACATCGCGTGGCTGTTCCGCAAGCACGTCGACATGCAGGCCGCGATGTACGCGCTGCGCGAGTGCGGCGTGCCGTACCAGGTGAGGGGCGGTCGCGGTTTCTTTCAAGAACGCGAGATCAAGGGCGTATGGGCGCTGCTCTCCGCCGCCGCCGATCCTGAGGACTCGCAGGCGGTGCTGCGCTGCCTGAACCTTCCCGCCTGGGGAATCTCCGGCGCCAGCCGCGCCGCGATGGCGCGCGCGACGCGTGACCACGAGCTGCCCCTGAGCACGATCATCGCGGACGGCACGGTCGACGGGGTGGCGGCGGCAGATGCCGAGCGCGCGCACACATGCGTCGCGGCGATCGCGGAGCTGCACACACTCGCGCAGCGAGAGGACGTGCGCGATGTCTTCTTCGCGGCCCTGGACAGCAGCGAGTACCTCGGCATTCTCGACGAACAGAGTGGTCCCGCGCGCCTCCAGACGGGCGCGAACCTCAACAAGTTCGGTGAGCTGCTCGAGGACTTCGCCGACTGGAGCGACGACCGCCGCGTGAGCCGCGCTCTGCACTACCTGAGCATCCTGCGCGACAGCCGCGAGGCGGGCGAGCTGGCGCCGATCGCCGCCATCGAGGACGGCGTGGTCTTGCTCACCGCGCACGGAGCCAAGGGCCTCGAGTGGCCCCACGTGTTCATCGCGCGGTGCACTCGGGACCGCTGGTCGGGTCGCGGCCAGTCGCCGTCTGCCATCCAGCTTCCGGATGAGCTCGTGCCCGAGCCGCCGCCGCCCGGCGACGCGGCCATCGACGAGGAACGGCGGTTGTTCTATGTCGCGTCGACACGGGCCCGCGATCGCCTCGTCTTCACGTGGGCCCGCCGCTACCCCCGGTCTTTCGGGGACCAGGAACCGACCCCCTTCGTTGATGGGCTTGCGGCCGGGCATGCGCCCCTGCATGCCGTCGAAGTTCGCCGCGCTGCCGCCGCAGCGGTCAGGCCGCGACGCGCATCCGGCGCGCAGCTGAGCCGGCCGACGGCGATCTCCGTCTCGGATCTGCGTGCCTTCAAGGCGTGTCCGCGACGCTATGAGTACGACCGGCGTTGGCGCCTGCCGGTGCGGAAATCGGTCCAGAGCTGGTACGGCACGCTGATGCATCAGGTGCTGCACACCGCCGCGATGCAGCGTTCGGCGGGAAGCGACGTTGACGGTGACGGCGTTGCGGCCCTGTGGCAGCAGGCCTGGCAGACGGCGCGCGGGCCCAAGGGCGCACACCCGCAGCTCCGCGCCGACGGTGAGGAGCAGTTGCGCCGCTATGTCGCCTCCGATGCGTGGACGCGTGCGGCCATACAGGCGGCAGAAGAGAGCTTCACCATCCCGCTCGCGGTCGACGCCGACGTCACCGGCAGGTTCGACCGCGTCGACATCGGAGCCGGCGGCATGCCCACGGTCGTGGACTACAAGACCGGACAGCTCCGCGACGAGGATTCCCTGCGCCGGGACCTGCAGGTGCGCGCCTACGGCGTGGCGCTCTCGCAGCGCGAGCGTTGTGACGAGGTGGCTGTCGAGCTGCACTACCTGCAGGGTGCAGACGTCGCGCACATCGTCCTCGACCGCAAGTTCCTCAACAAGGCGTTCGCGCATCTGTCGGCGTCGGCGCGTGACATGATCGAAGCGATGAGCACCGGCGAGTTCCCTGCCAAGCCGTCGCGCTGGCAGTGCCCGCGCTGCGACTTTCGCACCGTCTGCGACGAGGGCCGATCCGCCTACCCCGCGTAGGGAGGCGATTCGCACCGCGCCAGGAGGCCGCGGCGCGTTGACCGCAGCGGCGGCGATCAGGGATGATCACCGTCTCAGTCGGCGGGAACAGGGCGGAGATGAGCGAGGATTTCGACGTCGCCGTGGTGGGGGCACGATGCGCCGGCTCGCCCCTGGCGATCAAGCTGGCGCGCGCGGGCGTGCGCACCGTACTCATCGACAAGGATGAGTTCCCCAGCGATACGCCCTCGACACATTTCTTCCAGGCCGAGGGGTTGCTCTCACTCCAGCGACTGGGTGTGATGGAGCGCCTGAAGTCCACCGGTGCGCCGATCATCAGCGAGGCCCACAACCGCATCGGCGACCTGGTGGTGCGCAGCCGGTGGCCCACTCGGCCCGGCGATGTCGGGGGTGCCATGTGCGTTCGCCGGCCGGTGCTCGACACCATCCTGGTGCAGCGCGCCAGGGAGGTGGGAGTGGAGGTGCGGACCGGGACACGCGCGATGAGCCTGATCGGCAACGGCCGCGTCCGCGGCGTTCGCGTGCGCGACAGTACGGGTCGCGAGGTTGACGTCACAGCGCGGCTCGTCGCCGGCGCCGACGGCAGAGGTTCGCTCGTCGCCAGGCAGGCGGGCGCGCGCGCCTACAACATCACGGCCAACGAACGCGCTGGGTTCTGGGCCTATTACGACGGTGTGCCCATCACGCCGCCGGTGACCGCCTACCTGCACCGATGGGACGAGGAGTTCGTCATCGCCACGCCCACCGACAGCGGGCTGTTCCTGGTGATCATCCTCGCACCGGTGCATCGTCTTGCCGCCTTCAGAGCGGACTCCGAGCGCACGTTCGAGGAGCACGTGGCCAGGGACGGCGTGGTGTCCGACATCGTCGCCGGCCACCCGCGCACCGGGCGGCTGTTCAGCGTGCTCGGATTCACCGGTTACTTCAGGGAGTCAGCAGGGCCAGGCTGGGTGCTCGTCGGCGACGCGGGTCATTTCAAGGATCCCGCACCGGCGCAGGGAATCAGTGACGCGCTGCGTCAGGTCGACAGGCTCGCCCCCGCGATCATCGCCGGGCTCGGCCGTGGTGAAGCCGCGCTCGACGCGGAGACCGAGCAGTGGTGGCGGTGGCGCGACGAGGACGCGGCGGAGAAGTACTGGTTCGCGCAGGACCTGGGCAGGGGCGGCCCGGTGCCACTCGTCTTCGCAGAGATGACCGGGCGGCTGCACGAGCAGGGACGCATCACTGAGCTAGTGGACGTCTTCAACCACCGCAGGCGGCCATCGACGGTGCTCACGCCGGCGCGTCTGCTCGGCGCCGCCGCAAGACTGTCTCTGCGCGGCGACGCGCTGTCGCGGCAGCAGATCCTGCGTGAAACCAGAGGCATGCTGAGCCGCGAGATGCAGCGGCGCCGCCTCAACCGCCAGCCCGTATACGCACCAATGCGACAGCAGGAAACGCCCGCAGAGATCGCCGTCCCCGCCTGAACGTAGGACCGCTCAGGGATGCAGTCTGAATTCGCGCCAGAAGCCGGCCAGGGAGACGTCGTCGCCTTCGGGCTCGACGTCCTCGGGAAGCTGGGTGCGCCACGGCAGCATGAGGTCGAAGACGATCTCCTGGATCGTCCAGAGGATGTCCATCACCTCGGTGATCTTGATCTGACGGCGTTCGAGCGCCTCATCGACCGCAGCCATCGCCTCTGCGTCGTCGGTCTTGCGGACCGCTCTTTGATGCCCTGCAGATGCGTCTCCTCGCAAAGTTCGATAGCACCGTCCACGCGCTCGACCAGCCGCCGCAGGCGAGTGCGCTCGACGATTTCCCGCCTGTGCTGCCGGCGCGCATCATGAACTTCGCGGGTGGCGCTCTCGATCAGTAGCCCAGGATCCGCCACGCTTTCGAGGGCATCGACGACGGGTTGCCGGATCACCGCGCCCTAGCCTAGCCGTCGTTGACATTGACATCAACAGCACGTTTCGGGTGAGATTGATGCATGGACCGCATCAATGCCGACCTGCTGCGTACGTTCCTCGAGGTCGCCAAGCTCGAGCACCTGGGCCACGCCGCCGATGTCCTGGGGGCCGATCAGTCGACAGTCTCCCGCAAGATCGTCCGGCTCGAGACCGAGTTCGGGGTCCCGCTCTTCGAGCGCATCGGGCGCAGCATCCGGCTCACCCAGGCCGGCCGCCGGCTGGTCGGGCGGGCAGAGCGGCTGCTCAACGACATGCGCGACGCGATCGCCGACGCCGCCGGAGCCGTCTCGGCCGAAACAGGCCAGGTGCATATCGGATTCCTGCACACCGTGGGCGCGCGCTGGCTCCCGGAGCGGCTGGCCCGCTTCCTGAAGACCCATCCCGCGGTGCGGTTCATCCTCGTCGAGGGCACGGTCACCGAGGTGATCGCAGGCGTGACCGGCGGCGATTTCGACCTCGGGATCGCCGGACCGCCTCCCGCCAACAACCCCGAGCTGGTCATCCACCCCTTGTTCCGCGAACGTGTCGCCGTGGTGGTGCCCGCTGGCCACCGCTTGGTTGGGCGCAGCTCGTGCACGCTCGAGGACCTGGCTGACGAGCCGCTTATCCTCCCCCGCTCTCGAAGCGGGCTGCGCAAGATCATCGACGAGGCTTTCGCAGCCCAGGGTCTGGCCACCCGGGTCGCCTACGAGGGCGACGACTTCTCGATCGTCGAGGGCCTCGTCGAAGCGGGGCTGGGTTCGACGCTCCTGCCGATGCCGTTGCCGGCGCCGAGCACCAGGGTGGCCGTCATTCCGCTGCGCGACCCGCCCATCGCCCGTACGATGGCGCTCTGCTGGGACCGACGTCGCACACTGCCACCGGCTGCAAACCTGTTCGCGCAGAGCCTGCTGTCCGAGTCGAGTGAGCCTTTCGACCTTCCCGTCAGCGCCTGAGACACCGACCGGGATCACTGAATGAACGCCCTGACCGCCGTCGCCATGGTCGCCGCCGCCGCGGCGATTGCGCTCGGCATCGCCACGGTCGTCTACGCGAGGGCGAGCCGGCGCAGCATCCAGGGCAGCGGCGCGGCATCGCCGCTGACAGTCGCTGAGGCGAGCTCGCAAGCCGGCGACCTGGTGGCGGAGGCGCGAACCGCCGCGCTGCTGTCGAGAGAGGCCGCCATAGAAGAGTTGAATGCGCGGCGCGCCGCAGTCGAGAGTCGCGAAGCGGTCATCGCCGAACGCCACCGCCATCTCCGCGAACGCCGGCAAGCCTTCGACGAGCGTCGCTTCGCCTACAAGAAGCGGCGCGAGGAGATCGAGGGCCGGCGCGACGCCGTCGCATCGTTGCGGGAGGAGATCGCTGCCACGGTGTTGCGGATCGCCGCGCTCGATCCGGAGCAGGCATCGACCATGGTGATCGACCGCCTCGACTCCGAGCTCATCGCCGAGCACAGCGAGCGCGTGGAGCGAACCGTCGCCAGCACGCTCGGCGCGGAGCCCGCGCTTGCCGCGACCACACACATCGTGCAGGCGATCGAGCGTCAGGATGCCAGCAACGTCGACATGGCGCCACGTGTCGCGCCGCTACCACTGGAGTCACTCGACGCGCATGCACGCGAGCGCGTGCTCACCGCACTGTCGGTGATCGCGCAGGAGACCGGCGCCGAGCTCGGCGTCGATCAGGAGAAGGCGCAGGCGACGCTGCGCACCGTCGATCCGATCGGCCGCGAGATCGCACGCCAGGCCTCGCTGGAGGTGCTCGACAGAAAGATCCAGGCCGCGGAGGTCCCGCCACTGCTCATGCGCACGCGGCGAACCACGCAACGTCGCGTCGTCGACGTCGGCGAGCGAGCGCTGTGGCAGATGCAGATGGGCGGCCGCCCCGAGCTGGCTGAGCTGATGGGCACGCTGCATTACCGCTTCTCGTACGGGCAGAACGCTCTCCTGCACTGCCAGGAGACCGGCTACCTGTGCGGCGTGCTCGCCGCCGAGCTCGGTTTGCAGCAGACCGCCGCGCGCGAGGCGGGGATGTTGCACGACGTCGGCAAGGCGGTGGACCACGAGGTGGAGGGCGTGCACGCGATCATCGGTGGCGAGTTGCTGCGCGTGCTCGGTGTTGATCAGGCGATCGTGCACGCAGTGAAAGCGCACCACTTCGATGAGGAGCCGGCCACCGACCTGGCCATGCTCACCATCTGCGCCGACGCCATCTCCGCATCGCGCCCGGGGGCGCGCCGTGACACCCTGGCTGCATACCTGGCCCGCCTCGAGCAGCTGCAGACCATCGCCACCCGGCATACGGGAGTGGAGCGGGCCTTTCCGCTCCAGGCCGGCCGCGAGGTGCGCGTTTTCGTGAAGGCGTCGGAGGTCAAGGATGGCCAGATGCCATCGCTGAGCGCGGAGATCGCCCGTGAGATCGAAGCAGAGATGCAGTACCCGGGAATGATCAAGGTGACGGTGATCCGCGAGACGACCGCCACCGCGACCGCACCGGCGCAGATCGCGCCCGTGCGCGTCACCAACGGCGCGAAGGCCGTGCACGAGGACGCGGCGCCGGAAGCGACCGTCGACCCGGAGGCAAACGGCGATACCGAAGGCTGAGCGCCGGACAGCGCTCGGGCCGGCGGTTCAGGATGGAGCGCGCAGGAACTCGTCGACCACGCGTGCCGACTCGTCGGGGCGTTCGTGAAAGAAGAGGTGACCGCAGCCGTCGAACCACCGCGTGCGCACCGCCGGGATGCGCGTGGCGAGCAAGCGAGCGTTCTCGATCGGCGTGACCGCGTCGGCGGTGCCGTGCGTGATCAGAGTCGGCGTGCGCACGCCGGCAAGACGGTCGAAACTGGAGCCATCTGCGCGCAGCGCTGCGAGCTGCGCCGTGAACACTGTCGCGCGCACCGGGCGCGCCGCACGTTGCCGAACCTGCGCCTCGATGAAGTCGACGTGCGTGCGCTGGAACTGCGGCGAGTACAGCACCGTGCAGGCCAGGCGGTACGCATCCTCCGGCGTGCGCGCGCCCTTGCCGAGCAGAGCGTCGCTGGCTCGGGGGTCGGCGGGCACCGCGCGCGAGCCTCCCGGCGCGGTGGCGGCGAGAACGAGGCTGCCCACCCGCGACGCGTGGTCGAGCACGAGATGCTGGGCGACGACCCCGCCCATGGAGGCGCCGAGCACGTCCGCGGCGTCGACGCCGGCCGTGTCGAGCACAGCCGTCGCGTCAGCGGCGAGCAGCGCCATGTTCAGCGGGTCACGACCCGGAGCCGATTCGCCGGTTCCTCGCGGGTCGAACACGATCACCCGCCTGCCTCGCGAGACGAGGGGCTCGAGCATCGGGTCGAAGACGACGCGAGTGGCACCGAGGCCCGGGATGAGCAGGAGTGGCGGACCGCTGCCGTGAATCGAGATCGCCAGGGTCCCGCCATCCGCCGTGCGCGCCGTGAGCTGCTGGGAATCCATCGCGGCCATGTTGCCTGCTCGGGCTCCTGCAGGCACCATGGCCAGCGATGCCCCGGTTCTTCATCGGCAGCCACCAGGTGAGCAACGGCACTGCGTCCATCCTCGGCGCCGACGCTGCGCACCTGTCTCGAGCCCTCCGCGTCCAGCGTGGCGAGCTGGTGGTCGTCGTGGAGGCGGGACAGATCGAGCACGGCGTGCGCGTCGACGCAGTGTCGCCGACCAGGGTCGCCGGCCGTATCGCGTGGAGCCGGCCGGCCACCGGAGAGCCGAGTCGCGCGATCACAGTGCTGCAAGCCGTTCCCGCCCGAGAGATGGACGCGGCAGTCGAGGCGCTCGTGGAGGCAGGCGCCGCCACGATCATGCCGGTGCTGACACGTCGGAGTGTCACGCGACCGAGCACCGAGCGCGCGCGCAGCCGTCTCGAGCGCTGGCGGACCATCGCGCGTGAGTCGGCGCAGCTCGCCGGGCGCGCGCGAGCACCGGAGGTACGTGTGGTGCAGACACTGCCGGAAGCGCTGTCGAGCCTCCCGCACAACGCGCGGGTGCTCGCCTGTGTCGTCGATCAGCAGAGTGCCCCGCTGGCGCGTGTTACAACCGAGCCATCGCGTCCGGTTGCGGTTGCCATCGGTCCCGAGGGCGGCTTCGACCCCGCGGAGCGCGAGGCCCTGCGCGATACCGGAGCCGAGGAGTGCCACCTCGGCCCGCGGGTGTTTCCCGCATGGCTTGCGGGCGCCGTCGCGGTGACGCTGCTGCTTTGCGACAGCGGCGACCTCGACGCAGCCGTGGCGGCGGCGCCGGCGTCATGAGCTCCGACAGCGCGCCGGTTCGTGTGGCGCTCACCTCCCTCGGATGCAAGGTGAACTACGCGGAGATGGCCGAGCTCGCCGGCGTGCTGGCCGCATCCGGCTGCGACGTCGTGCCCGACGACGAGCCGGCGGACGTGCGCGTGCTGAACTCATGCACCGTGACGATGCAGGCCGACGCCACGACGAGGCAGAGACTGCGTCGCTTGCGCCGCGCCGATCCGAAGGCGCATCTGGTGCTGACCGGGTGCAGCGTCGACGCCAACCCGCGGCTGTACCCACCCCAGCGTCAGGGGGCCTCGCCGGATGCCGCGTGCGAGGTCGACGCGGTCTTCGACAACCGGCACAAGGCGGAGATCGCCGGCTACGTCATCGGGCTCGCTGCAAAGCCCGCGCGAGCGGCTGCCGGGGCGCCACCGCTGCGCGCTCGGGCATTCCTCAAGGTTCAGGACGGCTGCAACCATCGCTGCACCTACTGCATCGTCTGGCGAGCCCGCGGCGAATCCCGCAGCGTGCCACCGGAGGTCGTGATCGGCCGTGCCCGCAATGCTGTGGCAGCCGGGCACGGAGAGCTGGTGCTGTGCGGCGTGGACCTGGGTTCCTACGGGCGCGACAACGGGGCATCGCTGTCCGAGCTGCTGGAACGTCTCCTGCACGAAGTCGGCGACGGAGCGCGCATCCGCCTCTCGAGCATCAACGCCAATGACGTCACTCCGAAGCTCATCGCCCTGAGCGCACACCCACGGCTGTGTTCGCACTGGCACATGCCGCTGCAGAGCGGGAGCGACGCGATCCTGCGCGCCATGCACCGCGGCTACCGCCGGCGGCAGTACCAGCGCGTCGTGCAGGCGCTTCGCGCCGCCGACCCTGCCACCGAGTTCACCACCGACGTCATGGTGGGGTTCCCCGGTGAGACCGACGAGGACCATGAGCAGACCGTGTCGCTCATCGACGACGTCGGTTTTCTCGGCTGCCACGTGTTCCGCTGGTCGCCGCGCCCCGGAACACCTGCAAACGAGCTTTCCAATGCCGTGAGCGACGCTGTCGCCCGGCGCCGCAGCGCCGAGGCGCGCCGGACGGCGGCTCGCACCGGGGCTGCCTCGCGTGACCGCGCGTGCGGCCGGATGCACGAGGTCGTCTGGGACAGCGTCGGCATAGCCGAGGCCCACGGCGTGGCGTCGACCTATCACCAACTGGTGACCGATGAGGTCGCCGGGCTACGCACTGGGTCGCTCAGCCGCGTGCGTGCGGTGGCTGTGGAAGGCGAGAGCCTGCGCGCTACCCTGCTGCGCACATGAGCGATTGCCTCTTCTGCGACATCGTCGCGAGAACGCTCCCCGCAACCATCGTCCACGACGATGGTGCGGTGCTGGCGATCCGCGACATCAACCCGCAGGCGCCGGTGCACGTGCTCGTTTTGCCGCACGAGCACATCGAGTCAGCGGCGACGTTGACCGCGGCGCATGACGGCCTGTGGGCGCAGATGCTGCACATGGCGCAGGCGATCGCGCGCGACGAGGGCATCGAGCAATCCGGCTACCGCCTGCTCACCAGCATCGGACGCGACGGGGGCCAGACAGTGCCCCACCTGCACCTCCATCTCCTCGGTGGCCGCCACATGATGTGGCCACCGGGATAAGACGCCGGTGTCGGCTCACGGCGACATGAAGTCGCCTTCCCCGACGGGATTTATCTTGGAGAAAAAAAGCCGAGGTCCGCACGCCGAAGCGTGCGGCCCCGGTTTGGAGCTGACGGTTGGCGTCAGCTCTTGGCGTCGATGACCTTTGCCGTCCCGGCGGTGACCGGGATGCGCCTTGGCTGTGCCTTCTCGGCACGCGGGACCGTGATCCTCAGAACGCCGTTGTCGAACGTCGCGTTGATGTGATCGTCGCGCACCTCAGCCGGCAGGCCGACCTGACGGAAGACCGACGTCGTACGGCGCTCGCGGCGCACGTAGGTGCCGCTCTTGTCCTCGGTTTCGGCGCTGCGATTGCCCTTGATAGTCAAGAGGCCGTCCGCGAATGTCACTTCGACATCCTCAGGACGAAAACCAGGCACCGACGCCTCGATGACGAATGCGTCGTCAGTCTGGCGAATGTCGACCGGAAGACCAGCAATCTCGTCGCCGTTCATGCGCACCGTGTCCGGTCCCAGCGACTGGAACAGATGATCCACCTGGCTGTGCAAATCGAACAGGTCACCCCAGGGGTTCCAACGGATAAGCGCCATATCGCTCACCTCCTTGCTGAACGTCTCTCGCGGACCTCCCGCGATTCCATCTTTCACATACCACACGGGCGCCCAGCTCTAAACACCGATGAGGGGGTCGCGATCAGCCTCGGAACGCCTCGCGCACGGAGTCGAAGAACCCCTTCCTCACCTCAGCAGGCTTGCCCTCGCGGCCACCCAGCTGCTCGTACACGCCGCGCTCCTGATGGCTCAGGTGGGTCGGCACCACCACTCTGACGACGCAGATCTGATCGCCGCGCCGGCCGCTGCGCACGTGCGGTACGCCCAGGCCGTGGAGCTTGATCTGCTTGCCCGGCTGCGTGCCCGGAGCGAGCTCGACGGCGTGCTCGCCCGACACCGTCGGCACGGTGATCGTGTCGCCGAGCACCGCCTGCGGGACGCTCACGGGAAGCTCGTAGATGATGTCTTGGCCGCGGCGCACCAGCTGCGGGTGCGGCTTGACTCGAAAGCCCAGGTAGAGGTCGCCGCTGGGGCCGCCGCGGGGGCCGACCTCGCCCTCACCGGGCAGGCGCAACGTCACGTCGTCGTCGACGCCGGCAGGGATGGTGACCTCCACCATGCGCCGCTCCTCGACGCGACCCTGGCCGCGGCAATGGGGGCACGGATCGTTGACGACGTGGCCCTCGCCGCGGCAGTGCGGGCACGTGGACACGTTGGTCACCTGGCCGAAGATCGATTGCATGGTGCGACGCACCTGACCGGCACCTCCACAGGTCGGACACTGCGAAGACTCCGTGCCCAGCCGCGCACCCGAGCCGCCGCACTCAGCGCACACTCCGGCGCGGGGCACGTCGACCGTGCGTTTCGCACCGAAGACCGCTTCCTCGAACGTGATCTCGATGTTCATGCGCAGGTCATCGCCGCGTTGCGGTCCGGTGCGAGCCCGCCGTCGGGTGCCACCGCCGAAGAACATGTCGAAGAGGTCGAAGGCGGAATCGAAGGAGAACGCACCGAAGTCCGGCGGCACGCCGTCGGCGGCGTGCCCGAACGCGTCGTAGCGCTGCCGCTTCTGCGGGTCGCTGAGCACCGAGTAGGCCTCGCCGATCTCTTTGAAGCGCTCCTCGGCCTGCTTGTCCCCGTTGTTGCGGTCGGGGTGGTACTGCATCGCCAGCTTGCGGTACGCCGCGCGCAGCTCCTCGGCGGTGGCGTTGCGCCCGACCCCGAGCACCTCGTAGTAGTCGCGCTTGACGGTGGCCATGGCTCAGGCGGCCGGGGCAGGTTGGCGGGGATGCGCCACGCGCACCACCGCCGGACGGAGCAGCCGGTCATGCAGGCGGTAGCCCGGCACCAGCTCGTCGACGACAGTGTCGTGCTCCACGGTGTCCGACTCTTCGCCACCGATGGCCTCGTGGACGCTCGGATCGAATGGCTCGCCGATGCCCGGGACGCGGCTCACGCCGAGGCGCTCAAGCACGGTCTCGAACTCGCGGACCACCAGATGCAGCCCGCTGACGAAAAAATCGTCAGCGCCCCCCTCGGGAGCGTGCGCCACGGCCCGGCGCAGGTTGTCCAGCACCGGGAGCATGGCTCGAGCCGCCTCCTCGCTCGCGTAGCGGCCGCGATCCTCGAGCTCCTGGCCCTTGCGCCGCTTGAAGTTCTCGAAATCCGCCGCCATGCGTAGGTAGCGCTGTTCCGCTGCTTGGAGCAGGTCGCGGATCGCGTCCGCCTCCGTGCCCGCCGGCCCCTCGGGGCTATTCTCCAGGTCGGGGCGGGTTTCAGCAGCGGGACCTGGCTCCTCCTCGTGAGCTGCGGCCGGATGGCGACGTCGCGGCGCTCGTTCGTGGGTCATGCGGCAAGTATTCCCATCGATCAGCTGAGTATTCGTGCCAGCGAGCGCCCGACCCGCTGGGCCACGAACCGGGCCCGGGGCGCGACCTGGCCGTACGGCATGCGGGTAGGACCGAGCACCCCGATGGTGCCTCGCCGTGTCACCCCGGCTCGGTACGTGGTCAGCACGAGACTGCAACGGCTCAGCTCGGCCACGCCGTTCTCGCGACCGATGACGATCTGGACGCCGTGGTCGACGTCCACGGACGCGATGAGCGCGGACAGCAGGCGCTGCTCCTCGACGACAGCGATCACCTGGCGCAGCAGCTCGACGTCGCCAAACTCGGGCTGGCGCAGGAGGTTGCGCACACCATCGTGAAGGATGAGCGTGTCCTGCTGCGCGTCGACCGTCTTCATGAAGGTCATGATGTCCGCGATCAGCTCGCGGCGCAGCTGCAAGTTGCGGCCCGGAGGAGATGCGGCCCCACCGACACCGTCGGCGTCGAGGCCGACCAGGAGCGAGTTCAGCTCGGCTGCGATCGCGCTGAGTATCGTCTGATCGGCGTCGCGCGCCAGCGCCAGCGGCTGCTGGCGGACCAGGTTGCCCTCGAGCACGAGCACGAGCAGCGCGTGGCGAGGATCAAGCGAGACGAGGTCGAGATGCTTCAGCTTGGAACCGCCCGTGCCCGGTGCGGTGACCAGGCTCACCGCGTCCGTGACCACGGCGAGGGCGGTCGCCGCCACCTCGAGGATCTCCTCAAGCGTGCCGGGCATATTGGCGAAGAACGGCTCCATCTGCCGGCGCACCGCCGCCGACACGTCCTCCTCCTCCATGAGGAAATCGACGTAGTAGCGGTAGCCCATGTCGGAAGGCACGCGGCCGGCGGAGGTGTGCGGCTGGATGAGGTACCCGACCTCACCGAGCATGGCCAGCTCGTTGCGAATGGTCGCCGCCGACCAGTTGGCGAGATGGGCGGCAAGCGCAGCGGAACCGACGGGGATCCCCGTCCGCGTGTAGTCGGCCACGACGGCCTTCAGGATCTGCTGCTTGCGCGCGTCGAGCGGTACTCGATGTTCCATCACTGAATCCGCAGAGCGGTGGCCACGCGCTCTCCCGCGTCGCGATTAGCACTCATCTGCCTTGAGTGCTAATGGTAGCACCGTGCTGTGCCGCCTACGCGGCCAGCTCCTCGGTGAGCAGCAGCGCCACCTGGTTGAGCACGGCTTCGCCGCGCGCCGTAGTGCGCAACCTGCTGCCCGGCGCGGCTTCGAGCAGCCCGCGGCGCAGCAGCGCGTCCGCCGCCTGGCGCACACGCGGCTCCGTGATCGATACACCATCACGCAGACGCAGGCCGAGCATCAGGCGCTCGTATTCTCGTGTCGCCGCACTGATCACCTCGGTGCCCTGCAGCGGGAGCAGATTCGCCTCGACCGCTCGAACATATGCCGCGATCCCGCGACCGTGCCAGTAGCGAATCGCCACCGCCGTTTCGTCTGCGGGCGCCGCAAGCGCGGGCGCGGCGGCGGCCGGCACGTGTCCGTGCGCGCCGACACCGGCACCGAGGTAGTAGCCGCCCGTCCAGTACACGAGGTTGTGGCGGCACTCCGCTCCGGGGCGGGCAAAGTTGCTCACCTCGTACTGCGCGTACCCTGCGGCGGCGAGCTCATCGATCGCGATGCGATGCTGGCGCAGCGCGCGTGACCCGGAAACCGGCGTGACATCGCCCCGAGCCACCGCGACGTGCAGCGGCGTTCCCGGCTCCACCGTGAGCTCGTAACACGAGACGTGGTCGGGCGCAGCGGCAACGACGCGCTGCACGGTGCGACGCCACCGCGCATCACCGAGACGGGGCACGGCATAGATGAGGTCGCAGTTGACCGAGCCGAACCCCGCTTCGCGTACCTCTCCGACGGCGTCCACCGCTCGCCGCGCCTCGTGCACGCGCCCCAGAAAACGCAGCACGTCGGCTTCGAGGCTCTGCACACCGAGACTGACGCGGTTGAACCCGGCTCCGAGCCATTGCTCGGCACGCTCGCGACTGGTGCTCGACGGATTGGCTTCGAGCGTCACCTCAGCGCCGGGGGCGATGCTGAAGACAGAGCGCACCTCATCGAGCACGCCGGCGAGCAGGGCCGGTTCGATGAACGACGGGGTCCCGCCGCCGAAGAAGACCGTTTCGAGGGTGACGCCGGGAAATCGCTGGCCGAGCATGCGGATCTCGGCGAGCAAGGCTTGCGTGTAGACGGTCTCGGCGCGCTTGCCGGCGATCGATGCGAAGTCGCAGTACTCGCACTTCCGCTCGCAGAACGGTATGTGCACGTACAGCGCGCGCAGCTCAGACAGCGCAGGCGCGCTCATTTCCGCGTGCCTCTGCCGGCGGTTCGGTCGCGCGGTGGCGGCGGTTTGGCACGCAAGCGCCGGTACACGGGCGGGTAGACGTAGATGGCCAGGATGTACGCGAGGACGTCCATGACGCCGAAGGTGCCCAGCACCGCCGAGGCGGGCAGCGATGTGCCGGCCGTGGAGGCGTTGGTGATACCCGGAGACGGCGACGCGCTTGCCCCCGCCGACGGCCTGGGCGCCGGCGACGCGCCCGGCGACGGGCATGGCGTGGCGCTCGGACCGCCGCTGGTCGGCGTCGGCGTTGGCCTCGCGTTCTCAGGCAGCGGTGTCGCCACCGCGCCGTTCGGACCGCAGCCGTTGGACGTCGCGGTCCCCGGCGCGGCGGAGGTGAGCACGGCCTGCGACGCGATGAGAAGGATGAAGAACAGCGCGTAGATGATGACCCCGACCATCAGCGTCTCGACGATGCGCAGCGGACGTGCCTCGCCCGAAATGCGCCGGGCGACCGGTGCGGCGAGCAAGCACGCGGCCAGCTGCGGCACGGGCTGCAACGGCTGAAAGCCGATCACCACCGCGAGCAGTTCCTCCGGGTCCTTCTTCGGCGCGACCAGCACGAAGAGCAGCACGCCGATGACCACCTGCACGACGAACACGGTGCCGATGAGGATCGCGTACGAGCGCCGAGACCACATCTCCTCCGGAGGTGCAGGCGCCGCGGCGCTCTCGGTCTTCGACGCGGATGCCGGGCGCAGCGATTGCGTCTTCGGTTGGGCGCTCTCCGCCGTCTGCTTGGTGAGCGCTGCGTCGGCACGCGCGACACGCTGGTTCGCCGGCGGGCGCCGGCGGGGTCGCTTGCGCGGGGGGTGCGGTCTAGGCACAGTCGACCCTCAGGGCTCGTCCAGCTTGAGCACGGCCATGAATGCCTCCTGGGGAATGTCGATGTTGCCGACCCGCTTCATACGTCGTTTGCCCTCGCGCTGCTTCTCGAGCAGCTTTCGTTTACGCGTCACATCGCCCCCGTAGCACTTCGCCAGCACGTCCTTGCGCATCGCGGACACGGTCTCGCGGGCCACGATCTTGCCACCAATCGCTGCCTGAATGGGCACCTCGAAGAGCTGGCGTGGGATCAGCTTGCGCAGGCGCTCAGCCAGGCGCCTGCCCTGCTCGCGCGCGCGATCTCGGTGCACGATCATGCTGAGCGCATCGACTCGCTGGCCGCCGACGAGAATGTCGAGCTTCACCAGCGCCTCGGCGCGAAAGCCGGCGATCTCGTAGTCCAGCGACGCATAGCCGCGACTGCGCGATTTGAGCTGATCGTAGAAGTCGTGGATGATCTCACCGAGCGGCAGGTCATACGCCAGCTGCATGCGATCGCCCGGCTGGTACTCCATGCTGATGAACTCGCCGCGCCGTTCCTGACAGAGTTCCATGATCGTGCCCACGTAGGCATTGGGCACGATGATCGTGGCCTTGGTTCGCGGTTCCTCGATCGCTTCGATGTGCGACGGGTCCGGGAGCATGTCGGGGTTGTCGACGGCCACGGTCTCGCCGCTGCGCAGGCGCACCCGGTACTCGACGGTCGGGGCGGTGGTGATCAGCGAGAGGCCGAACTCGCGCTCCAGCCGCTCCTGGACGATCTCCAGATGCAGCAAGCCCAGGAATCCGCAGCGGAATCCGAAGCCGAGCGCCACCGACGACTCCGGCTCGTACACCAGCGACGCGTCGTTCAGGTTGAGACGAGCCAGCGACTCCTTGAGGTCCTCCACGCTGTCCGTGTCGACCGGGAAGATGCCGGCGAACACCATCGGCGTGGCGGCGCGGTAGCCGGGCAGCGCGTGCCGCGTCGGCCGGGCCGCATCGGTGACGGTGTCGCCCACCTTGCTGTCGCGCACGTTCTTGATCGATGCGATCAGGTAGCCGACCTCGCCACACGCCAGCTCGTCGATGGGAATCATCGCCGGCGAGAAGATCCCGACCTCGTCGACCACGAACTCGCGTCCGCTCGCCATCATGCGCACGCGCATGCCGGGGCGCAACCCGCCGTCGAACAGGCGAACGTACACGACCACGCCGCGATACGCGTCGTACTTCGCGTCGAATATCAGGGCGCGCAGCGGTGCCGACGCGTCGCCACGCGGCGGCGGGACGCGGCGGGCCACGGCATCGAGCACCTCGTCGATGCCGATCCCCTGGCGCGCGCTGGTCAGGATGGCGCCGTCGCCCGGCAGGCCGATCATCTCGGCGATCTCGCGTCGCACCAGCTCCGGATCTGCCGCGGGCAGGTCGATCTTGTTGATGACCGGGATGATCTCGAGGTTGTGCTCGATGGCCTGATAGACGTTGGCCAGCGTCTGCGCCTCGACGCCCTGACTTGCGTCGACGACGAGCAGCGCACCCTCGCACGCGGCCAGCGAGCGCGAGACCTCATAGGAGAAATCGACATGCCCGGGGGTGTCGATGAGGTTGAGCTCGTACGTGCGCCCATCATGTCCGCGATACGACATGCGCACAGCCTGTGCCTCGCGTTCCAGATCGAGCTGGTCGAGGACCTGATCCTGCATGTCTCGCGGGGCCACCGTCTCTGTGGCCTCGAGCAGGCGGTCGGCGAGCGTGGACTTGCCATGGTCGATGTGGGCGATGATCGAGAAGTTGCGAATCAGGTCCTGGGGCATGCGCGCGGCATATCATCAGCGAATGGCCAGCGTTGAGGGGGAGCGCCGCCGCCCCAAGCCCAGTACGGGGGCGCCGGAAAAGCGCGCTCTGGTGCTCGCCGGCGGTGGGATCGTCGGGCTCACATATGAGATAGGAGCGCTGCGAGCACTCGACGACCTGCTTGTCGGCATCACGGTCAATGACTTCGACATCTACGTAGGCACCAGCGCGGGCTCGTTCGTCGGCGCTCTGCTCGCCAATGGGGTGACCCCCACCGAGATGGCACTCGGCCTCGAGGGAACGAACCGGCGGCTGCGTCCGCCGACACGCTGGACGATATACCGGCCCAACATCGGCGAGCTGGCCGCTCGGATGCTCAAAATCCCGGAGCTCATCCGCGAGCTTGCCTGGGAGCTCACGCGTCATCCCTCCCGGCTCAACCCGCTCGACCTCATCGGCCTGCTCAGCCCTCTGCTGCCGTCGGGAATCTTCAGCTCGCATGAGCTGATGCGTTATCTCGAGCGCCTCTTCACGAGCGACGGCCTGGTCAACGACTTTCGCAGGCTCGACAAGGAGTTGCACATCGTCAGCTGCGCCATCGATACCGGCCAGCGCGTCGTCTTCTCGCGTTTCCACAACGAGGACGTGCCGGTCAGCGCCGCCGTGGCAGCCAGCAGCGCCATTCCGATGCTCTTCAAACCCGTGCGCATCGGTGGGGTCGACTACGTCGACGGCGGCATCAAGGGGATCTCAGCGCTCGACGTCGCGGTGGCTCGTGGGGCCACGCTCATCGTGGTCATCAACCCCGTGGTCCCGGTGGACACGCGTCAGGTCACCGCGCCCGAGGCGCTCAAGCTGCAGGTGAGCCGTCACCTGGCCGACATGGGCATGCGCGGCGTCTACAACCAGGTGATGCGCGGCATGCTGCATGACGGGATGCTCGACCACATCCGGCTGGTGCGCAACCGCCATCCCGACGTCGACATCCTGCTCATCGAGCCGCGTACCGACGACGAGAAGATGTTCTTCCATGAGCTCATGTCGTTCTCGGCGCGCATGATGGTGCTGCAGCACGGCTACGAGTCGGTGAGCAACGGCCTGCAGGACACGTGGGGCTATCTGCGCCGGATTCTGCCCAAGCACGGCATCCACATCACGCGCCGCCACATCGACCGCAAACCCGCAAGCGTGCCCGTCGAGAGCATCAGCAGCGCCCCGCTGCTGCGCCGTCTGCTCCGCCAGACGGTGTTCGACCGCCGCCCCAGGGTTCAGGTCGTCGACGAGGACGACGTCGCCGTCTAGACGCTCCACCGGTATGTCATGGCGCGACGGAACGCGAGGCTCCTGCCGGCCGAGTGCTACCATGACCCGCCGCGAGTAGGGGGCAGGAGGGTGGGTCATGAATCAGGACGGGATCAGCAAGCGTCGTCCGGCGGGGCGTCGCGGTCGCGCCGCTGCTGCTCTGAGTGGTGCTCTGGTGGCAGCGCTGGTCATCGTGACGACCCCTCTGACGGCGGGAGCGAGCCCCGCATGGTCCATCTCCGCCAGCCCCAACAGAGACTCCAACCGGAGCTACCTGAGCGCCATTGCCTGCGCATCCGCCAGCTCGTGCACGGCCGTCGGTTTCGCCCTCTATGGCATCGTCCAGCGGACGCTGATCGAGTCGTGGGACGGCTCCGCGTGGAAAGTCGTCGCCAGCCCAAACAACGGCGCCAAGAACAACGTCTTGAGAGCCGCGGCATGTGTCTCGATCAGCTCATGCACGGCGGTCGGTCAGTACGACACCGGAGCGGTAGAGCGGACGCTGATCGAGTACTGGAACGGTTCCGCCTGGACAGTCCTCGCCAGCCCCAACAACGGCACTGGCGCCAATGCTTTGTACGGGGTGTCGTGTGTAACGGCCAGCTCGTGCACGGCCGTGGGCGACTACTTCAACGGCACTGTCTTCCGGACGCTCATCGAGTCGTGGAATGGCAGCACCTGGACGATAGCCACAAGCCCCAACAACGGAACCGGCTACAACCACTTGAGCGCCATATCGTGTGTGTCT
>VBJV01000043.1:28867-35380 GCA_005879785.1 Chloroflexota bacterium | reverse complement strand
CCGGCGGCTACTCGATCACCTACATCGGCACGCGGCCCGCGCTGCTGTCGCTGCTGGCGCGCGGTGACGAGTCGATGTACGAGCGCATGGCGCGCCTGGTCGAGCCCGGCCGTCATCAGGCCGCCATCCTCTTCGCCGATCTGCAGGACTCCGGTGAGCTCTCACGCAGGCTGCCCACCTCCCGATATTTCGACCTCATCCGCACGCTGACGACGCGCTTCGACCGGGCCGTCGCGGAGCACTGCGGCATCATCGGCAAGCACGCCGGTGACGGCATGACGGCGTTCTTCCTTGTCGAGGACACGCAGGGGCCCGAGGCTGCCGCCGCGGCAGCGCTGGGCACCGCACGCTCGCGGTGGCGATCCTCTGANNGGAGCCAACCTCTTCATGGGCCAGCTCGTGCCCGGCGGCCGCCTCGACGTCACGGCGCTCGGCGATGAGGTCAACGAGTGCTCGCGGCTTCAGGAGAGCATGCGCGGCGGTGGACTCGGCGCGTCGAAGGCCTTCATCGAACTGCTCAGCCCCGGCGTCGCCGACGGCCTCGCGTTCGATCCCGCGAACGTGACCTACCGCCCGCTGTCGAGCATCGAAGGGGTGGGTCCGAAGGCCGTGCGCGACGCCGGCACGCTCGCGGTGGCGATCCTCTGATAACTGGAGCGGCTGCTCGTCAATCGACGTCGGTTCGAATGGCGTGCAGCACAGCGCTGATGAGCGCGAGGTGCGTGAAGGCCTGCGGAAAGTTGCCGAGGTGGCGTCCGCTCTGCGGGTCGAGCTCCTCGGCGTAGAGGCCGAGCGGCGTCGCAAAGGAGAGGAGCTTCTCGCAGAGGGAGCGGGCCCGCTCGAGCTCTCCGATCTGCGCCAGCGTGGACACCAGCCAGAAGGAGCAGGGCAGGAACGTGCCCTCCTCTCCGCTCAGCCCGTCGTCGGTCTCGTCGACGCGGTAGCGGAGCACGAGTCCGTCCACGGTGAGCTCGTCGGCGATGGCCAGCACCGTGGCGCGCACACGTGGGTCGTCGTCGGAGAGGAAGTGCACCAGCGGTATGAGCAGCAGCGATGCGTCGAGCGCGGTCGTTTCGTAGTGCTGCACGAACACCCCGCGCTCGTCGACGCCGCGCGCGCACACGTCGGCATGGATCTCGTCCGCCGCGCTGCGCCATCGCGCCGCCAGCTCGGCGTCGTCGCGCAGCAGCGCGAGCTTCGCGCCTCGGTCCGCGGCCACCCAGCACATCACCTTCGACGACGTGAAGTGCCTGGGCTCGCCGCGCACCTCCCAGATGCCCCGGTCCGGCTCGCGCCAGTGCTCGAGCGCGCACTCGACCTGGCGTGTCAGCACCGCCCAGGTGCGGTCGTCGAGACGGTCGCGCGACCGCGTATGGATGTACACCGAGTCGAGCAGCGTCCCCCAGACATCGTGCTGGCGCTGGGTGGCGGCAGCGTTGCCGATGCGCACCGGCCGGGCGCCCTCGTACCCATGCAGGTGGTCCAGAGTCTGTTCCGCGAGCTCGCGTGATCCGTCGGCCCGATACACGACCTGCAGCGCCGCGTCGCGCTCAACGGCATCGGTGATGAACCCGTAGAAGTCGTTCGCCTCCCAGTCGAAGCCGAGGTAGTCGAGCGCCCAGAGCGCCAGCGTCGAATCGCGTATCCACGAATAGCGGTAGTCCCAGTTGCGCTCCCCGTGCGGCGTCTCAGGCAGCGAGGTCGTGGCGGCGGCGATCAGCGCGCCGGTGGGCGCGAAGGTGAGCCCCTTGAGGGTGAGTGCGCTGCGCTGCAGGTGCTCGCGCCAGGGATGTTCCGGGAAGTTGCCTCGGGCCAGCCAGTGCTGCCAGTGATGCGCGGTCCACACCAGGCGCCCGTATGCCTGATCCGCAGTGTACGGCGGTTCGTGCACCGTCCAGGAGAGCGCGCAGAAGCGCACCTCACCTTCCTTTATGAGTGTGCGGGCGCGCGCGTGCGCGCCCTCGAACCCGATGCGCATGTCGGTGGTGAGACGCAGCTCGAGATCCACACCTGGCGCCCGGGCGACGCCCTGGTGATAGCCCTGATCCGTGTATTCCCACCGTGCCGGCTGGCGTCCGTAATCGAGCACCGGCTCGCAGTCGAGCTCGATCTGCACCTCGCCGTCGACGCAGCGCACCATGCGCAGCAGCACGTGGTCCGCGTCGTAGTCGGTGGGCGGACGGCGGTGGGTGTGCGACAGCTCGTCGTCGTGGTGCCACGGGCCCATGAGCAGCAGGTCGCGGATGACCACCCAGCCGGTGCGGGTGCCCCAGCTCGTCTCCAGCACCATGGTGCCGGGCAGGTAGCGCCGCGCGTCGGGGACCGTCATATCAGCCGGAGCCAGCCGAAAGCTGCCGGCACTGCGATCCAGGATGGCGCCGAACACGCTCGGTGAATCGATGCTTGGCAGGCACAACCACTCGACGTTGCTACTGGGCGCAATCAGCGCCACCGTCTCGCAGTCGGAGAGAAAGCCATAGTCTCCGATGGCGGGAAACCTCGGCCCGGCAAAGCGATGTGGCGCGGCCGGCGGTGGGTCCCCGGCGATCATGAAAGCCGTTCTCCGGCGTTCACAGGAATCGTCAGCCAGTTGTCGCGAGGCGGCAGCGGGCAGCTCCATTTGCCGTCGTAGCTGCACGACGGCTGGTAGGCGAAATTGAAATCGAGCACGAGGCCCTCGCCGGCGCGGCCGAGGTCGGCGCCCTTGGCGGTGTCGAGCAGATATCGCCCGGCCCCGTACGTCTGCGATCCGCTGGTCGCATCTCGGAAGGAGGCGAAGAGCCCTCCCGCGTAGCCGCTGAGCCAGTAGAGCGCGAGCCTGAGGTCATACCCGCCGACGGCTGCGCGCGCAACGCCGAAACGCACGGCCGTGAACTGCTCCTCCGCTGAGCCGGGCAGCGATGTGTCACCCGCCGGAGCCGCCTCGACCTCGGCGATCACGCGCCACGCCGCGTCGTAGGAAAAGTAGCGGGGGAGACGGTCGGAGGAGCGCTCGCCGCCCGGGATCGGGCTCTGCGGGTGCTGGGCGAACAGCCGCGCGCGCCCCGCTCGCCACAGCTCCCAGCCGTCGATGGGTGTCGCGGCACTCCGGGCGGCGGCGTAGAGCTCGGACACCTGGCGCCGCCAGTCAGCGAGGTCGAGGAGGTCACTCATGGAAACGCCGAGATCATGCCCAAGCCGTAGTATCGGTCGGCGGAGATGGCTGACACGACGATCACCCCGCAGACCGCCGAGGCGACTCAGCCGGCGCCGCCTCCCCAAACGCCGCCTGCACCGGCGGACCACGCCGAGCTCGATCCGCGCCGGTGGGTGGCGCTGGTCAGCGTCCTCACCGCGGCGTTCATGGTGCTGCTCGACATCTCCATCGTGAACGTGGCCATCCCGGCGATACGCAACAACCTGTCCGTGAACAACGCGGACATACAGTTCGTCATCGCCGGCTACGCCCTGGCCTATGCGCTGCTGCTCATCACCGGGGGGCGCCTCGGTGATATCTACGGTCGCAAGCGCCTGTTCATGATCGGCATGGGCGGATTCGTCGTCGCGTCTGCGCTGTGCGGACTGGCCCAGAACGCGATCATGCTCGACGTCTCGCGCGTGCTTCAGGGCCTCATGGCCGCGCTGATGTTCCCGCAGGTGCTCTCGGTGATCCAGGTCAGCTTCCCGCCGCACGAGCGCGCGCGCGTTTTCGGCTTGCTGGGCGCCACCATCGGGATCGCCACCATCACCGGCCCGGTCGTCGGCGGGCTGATCATTCGCGACGACCTCACCGGCGGGTCATGGCGGTGGATCTTCCTGGTCAACCTGCCCATCGGCATCATCTCGCTCATCGCTGCGTATCGCGTGGTCAGCGAATCGAAGGCGCCGCATGCAACCGGGCTCGATCTCGTCGGCGTGCTGATCGCGAGCATCGGGCTGTTCCTGCTCGTCTATCCGCTCGTGGAGGGACAGGTCGTCGGCTGGCCGGCATGGACCTTCATCTGCATGGCCGCCAGCCCGTTCGTGATCGCGCTCTTCGTCCTCTACGAGCACTCGCTGCCGAAGGAGCGCTTCCCTCTGGTGCAGCTTTCGCTGTTCAGCATCCCGGCCTTCCGTGTCGGCGTGGTCATATCCGCCGTCTTCATCGCCGCGATCCCCGCTTTCTTCTTCACCTTCAGCTTGATGCTCCAGGCTGGCCTGAGCTACAGCGCTCTGCAGGCGGGCCTGACCATCATCCCGTGGAGCATTGGGACCGCGATCGCATCAGTGGCGTCGGCACGCCTGGCTCCGAAGCTCGGCAAATACACGATCGCCATGGGCTCGAGCCTGCTGGTGGTCGGGGTACTGGGCATCATTCTCACCATGCACCTTCGCGGCGTTCATGTCACCGGCTGGGATCTCATCCCAGCGTTCCTGGTCAGCGGCCTCGGATTGGGAACGGTGATCGCCCCGCTGCTCAACGTGATCCTGGCCGGCGTGCCGGGGCCGGCGCGGTCGGCGTCGCCGTTGTCGGGGTGGTGTTCTTCGGCATGCTGTCCGGCCGCGCGGCTACCGCGGTCACCACCGTCGCACCGCAGCTTCGCGCCGACCTGGTCGCCGCACACCTGCCGCCGCGTGCTGTCGAGTCGGGGGTCGCCCAGTTCACGCGGTGCTTCGAAGAACGCGCCCAATCGAGCGATCCGGCCGCCCCGGTGCCGGGTTGTCCGCAGGCGACCGCCGCCGCGCAGAACAACCCGGTGTCGGCCGCATTCGCCAGCGCGGCGAAGACGGCTCTGGCGCGCGACTTCGTCACCACCATCGAGCGCGTGCTCTTCTTCAACGTCGGCCTGTGGTTCCTGACCGGCTTGCTCTCCCTGCTGCTCCCCAGAGTGCAGGTCCGAGCGCACTAGGGCTCGATCGGCTACTCGGCTTTGGCGGCCGAGGCCCGCACCTCCAGCTCGAAGATGATGTCCATGCGCTCCAGGACCTCTGGAGTGAGCTTGTCGATGACATCGACGGCGCCGAGGTTCTCGCGCACCTGGTCGGCGTTGCTGGCACCGGTGATCACCGAGCTCACGTGCGGGTTGGTCGCGCACCACGCGATGGCCAGCTGCGAGAGGGAGACCTCCAGCTCGGCGGCGATGATCATCAGCGAGCGCACCTTGCTGTTCGCCTCAGGGTCGGTCACGTAGCCGCGCAGCCACTCATAACCGGGCAGCATCGCCCGGCTGTTCTCGGGCACGCCGTCGACGTACTTGCCGCTGAGCAACCCTGAGGCAAGCGGACTCCAAGTCGTCAAGCCGATGCCGATCGTGTCGTACAGAACGGCGAACTCCTGCTCGACCTTCTGCCGCTCGAACAGGTTGTACTGTGGCTGCTCGACGATCGGCTTGTGCAGGTGGTGACGGTCGGCGACCTGCCACGCCTCGAGCACCGCTTCTGCGCTCCACTCGGAGGTGCCCCAGTAGGTGGCGCGGCCCGATGTGATGATGTCGTGCATCGCCCAGACGGTCTCCTCGACGGGGGTGTCCGAATCGGGGCGGTGGCAGTAGACGATGTCGAGGAAGTCAAGGCGCAGCCGGCGCAGCGACCCGTCCACGGCCTGGAGCAGGTACTTCCGGTTGAGGGTGTTGCGCGTGTTGACCGAGTCCTCGATGCCCCAGAAGTACTTGCTCGAGATGACGTAGGTGTGCCGCGGCCAGCCGAGCTCGGCGATCGCCGCGCCCATGATCGACTCCGCCTCCCCGCCGGCGTAGACCTCCGCGTTGTCAAAGAAGTTGACCCCGGCGCCATAGGCTGCCGCGAGGCAGTCGCGGGCGGTGTTCCCGGCCAGCTGCGGGCCAAAGGTGACCCACGCCCCGAAGGACAGGACGCTCACCTGGAGCCCGGAGCGCCCGACGTGCCGGTACTGCATGGCCATGGGGGAACAGCATAGGGAGCGTGGGCGGGGACGCCGCGAAACGGGCCGGGATGGGATGAGCAACAGTCGCGGCCCATCCCGGCCCCGAGGGCGAGGATCAGGCCAGAGCTGGCGGCGACCCTTGCTTTCTCGAGTGGCGCAGCCTGCGGATGCTGACGGCCATGCCGACGGCGGCCGCGACGAGCAGTGCCGGCACCCACGGTGCCTCCGGAGTCTGGACGGCCAGCGACTGGCCGCAGCCGGTCATCGTCTCGCCATGGATGC
This sequence comes from Chloroflexota bacterium, assembly GCA_005879785.1. GTDB lineage: Bacteria > Chloroflexota > Dormibacteria > Aeolococcales > Aeolococcaceae > CF-165. The sequence goes on along the minus strand of VBJV01000043.1, from coordinate 29,238 downwards.
CCAGGCCCGACGTCTGGCAGGCGAAGAAGATCTGCGTCTTGCCCGACTGGCAGCTGGTGGCTGTCCCCGGGACACACCCGGAGTTGCGGCTGTCGGTCCAGTCCAGGCGGGCGCCGCCGTCTGGTCCCACTGCCAGTCCGAAGTCCTCGTACAAGATGCGGTCGTCACCCCAGCCGAACGAGGACCCGAAGCCACAGAAGATGCCGGTGTTGCAAACGTCCCCGTAGTAGTTGCTCACGTTGCTGACCTGGTTCTGGGTAAAGGTGGCCCCGGCGTCGAAAGACTGGGACACGTAGACGTACCAGAGCGCGCTGTCGGGCAAGGCCGCAGGCTTGTTCAACCCGGCGGGGCCGGCGTGGGTCGCGGTGGCG
>VBJV01000043.1:0-28862 GCA_005879785.1 Chloroflexota bacterium | reverse complement strand
CGTAGTAGGCCACCTCAATCGCTCCCGCTTTGCCGGCGACCAGAGCCGCCTGGTAGTGCGTCCCCGAGCCTCCAGGATTCACCTTGTGCGTGTTTGGCCCCGACGGATTGCTGAAGGACAAGGTGCTGCCGGAGAAGGTGCCCGTGGCGAGGTACACGTCGTATTCCGGAGTTGAGTCACTCAGGTTGTAACGGACATATGCCACGTAGGGCGTCCCTCCGTCGTCAACGGCTACCGGGCTGAAGAACTCAGACACGTCCTGGCAGGTCTGCGAAGCAGGATAGCCGGGCGGAAAGCACGGATCATCGAAAACATTGACGTTCGTGAAAGTGGGCGGCGCGCATGCGTTGGGCGCCGGTCCGGGCGTACACGTCTGCGCGTCGTCCGAATAGGCGAGGAACACGTGGTCGAAGGGTTGAGCTTGAGTGAGGTTGCAGCCCGTGGCCGGGTTGGCCGGCGGAGTATAGGTATCCTCCCATTGGCGGTCTACCTGTGACGGGTTGCAGCCGGCATTGTTCTGGCTACCCCAGGTCCCTCCCTGGTTGACGCTGGTCGCAGCGCGAACCTGTGGATCGCCTGTGCAGGTGCCGCCCGTTGGTGGCGTGGCCAGGTCGGTCCAGAAGACGCCGTTGCTGCCGGTTGTGTCGGGAGGTGGTGTGTCCGTGAGGCTGGGCCAGTTCGTGGTGGCCAGGGTGACGTCGCCCCCAAGGGCGCTCGCGACCTGGGGTGGGTCGGGCTCGGTTTTGGTGGAGAAGCTGCTGCCGTCCGTAGTGCTCGTTACCCTGGTGTGTTGTCGCCCTGCCAGGTCAGGTACGCCTGCCCGGACTGATCCACGGTGATCTGGGGCTCATTAGACCCATTTCCAGAGGGCGTCACATAGTTCGTACCGAAGCCCATGCTGATCGGCGGCGCCGCCTTGGCAGTCACCAGACCACTCGTTCCCACTGATACCGCAGCGGCGAACAGCACTGCAATCATCGCAACGTAGGTAGACCCCACCCGACGATCCACGAACCCCATCTTTTGCAATCTCCCTTCAACACTTGACGAAACCACCCTCCGTCTGGGGACGCAAACATGACGATACACGATAGCGAACCAACAGTGCCCGATCTCCCCTGGCTGTGGCCGCCGCGGGATGGCAGATCGCCCCGCCCGGACGTCGCGGCTGGTTTTCTGATCTGCCGACGACGTCCCTTCGTGTCTCCAGATGGCAATGCCGTCCGCGAACCGCGTTGCGGCGATGGTAGACTGCCCAAATTCAGGATCCTGAAGGGAGCCCATCATCGTGAGGAAGGAATCATGAACTCCAGCTTCCGCAAAGGTGGACTGGCTCTGGCATGTGCAACCCTGGCGTTCGCCGGCTATCAGTCCCATGCGTCTGCCGGCCCGCTGACCTACACGCTCAACACCGTCGGCAACTACGGCGGCGAGCCGTCGTTCGCGTCGGACAGCAACGGCATCCTCTACGACACCTCACCGAGCACGGTGCACGTGTACCGGTCGGCGGACAAGGGCGTCACCTGGACTCAGATGGCACCTGACCCTGACGACAACAGCGGCGACGACTGCCTCGCCACCGACGAGGCGAACTCGCTGTACTGGTGCAACCTCGGGAGCAGCACGTTCAGCACCTTCCCGCTGCAGGCGGACGTCTTGAAGGACGCGAGCAACCTGCCGGCAGTGCAGGCGCCTGAGACCTGCACAACCACGTGCAGCTGGGTGCACGGCACGGGCATCCTCGGCAGCTCGTGCGGTAGCAGCTGCCAGCCGCTCGCCGTCGACCGGCAGTGGACCGCTGCGTCGCTGCTCAATCAGTCCAGCACGGCCAACGCCGAGGTCGTGCTCATGTACCACGACTTCGGCACGGCGAGCCAGATCTGGGTCAATGTCTCCACCGACGGTGGCGCCACCTTCGGCGCGCCGGTCGAGGTCCTCGCCAGCTCGCCGACTCCGGGAGCGGTCATCGCTCAGGGGTTCACGATGTGCAACACCGTCCCTGCCGGCGTCGCCATCGTCCCGCAGACGCTGCCGAACGGGAGCCCGAACCCGAACGCAGGACGCATCTACGTCGCCTGGATCGCGGCGGACGTGGCCGAGAACCTCTCGGGCTGCAACGTCACCATGGCCGCGTCGTTCCACACCGCGTTCCTCGCGTGGTCTGACGACGGCGGAACCACCTGGAGCGCGCAAGGCGCGATCGACATGGGCGTCGGCCACGACACATCGACGCCGTTCGCCGCCTTCACGCTCGACAACCATGGCAACCCTTACATCGCGTTCGCGTCGCCGGCGCCACTGAGCGCCGGGATCCCGCCGACCGGCGACAACCCGGCGACGTGCGCGGCGGAGTCCGCCGCAGGCACGGTGCAGGCCGATCCGAGCTGCGACTTCCACATGTGGGTGGTCGCGTGCCAGCCAGGAGGCAGCGCGCTTAGCGGTGTCACCTGCGGTGACGGCGCCGGACTCCCGATTCCGGGCAGCGCCAGCGCAGCCCATGAAGTCGACGCCGGTATGACCACCGCTGGCACCGACGTGTTTCCGACCATCGCGGCCGGCGATCCCGGCAAGGTCGACGTCGGCTGGCTCAACACGAACGCCATCGTTCCCACCGACGCTGCTGGCAAGTTCCTGATTGGCGGCTGCTCCGGTTCAACCACCCCACCCGTTCCCAACGCACCGCCGGCTTGTCCGTGGAACCTCATGCAAGGCCAGTCACTCGACCTGAACCTAGGCTCCGCGGCAGGAACATGGGCGACGTCGCAGCTCACGACGACGCCGATGCACGTGGGCGACATTTGCAATCTTGGCATCGCCTGCCTCGGCGGCCGCCACCTGCTCGATTTCAACCAAGAGGCCGTCGATCCCACCACGGGTTGCGCACACATCGGCTACGCCGACGACAACCTGGTGCAGAAGCTGCGCGCGGCCAACCAGACCGACGGCCCGGCGATCATCGGCACAGGGCTGTGCAGCGCGGCGGTGGTCACCCCCGAGGCACCCCTGTCGGTGCTTCTTCCCCTTGGCGCTGCGGCAGCGGCCGTCGCGGTGGGCGTGTACTCCCGGCGGCGCAAGCGGGTCACCGCACAGGTCTGATCCCGAGCCGACCCCGCGATTGTTGGTAGACTTTCGACCCGATGGGTTCCGAGAGGGGCCTTCGACACTCGGGGAAGGAAGCATGACCTACAGTTTTCGTAAGGCCGGTTGGGCGCTGGCGTGCGCCGTCCTCGCTTTCGCGGGCTTCCAGTCGCGAGCCTCAGCTGGGCCGCTGGCGTTCAGCCTCACCCAGGTTGGCGCCTTCGGCGGCGAGCCGTCGCTGTCAACCGACACCAACGGCCTTCTCTATGACTCCTCGCCATCCGGCCCCGACACGTTCAGGTCAAACGACAAGGGGGCAACGTGGACGCAGATCCAGTCCCCGGACACTACCAGCGGCGACACGTGCATCAACACGGATGCGGAGAACTCTCTGTACTGGTGCAATCTGAACGGCAACCCGGGACTGCCGCTGCAAGTAGACGTGTACAAGTCGACCTCGCCGACGATCACAACGTGCACATCCAACTGCTCATGGCAGTACGGGAACAACGCGACAACCGGGGGAACCTGCAACACCAGTTGCAACCCGTTCGGGGTCGACCGGCAGTGGGTCGGCTCGACGATACGGCCAGGTCATACGACCGCGACCGCCGATGTCGTGCTCATGTACCACGACTTCTACGGTCCGAGCCATATCTGGGTGAATATCTCTCATGACGGCGGCGCGACCTTCGGTACCGCGCAGGAGATTCTCGCGGCGGGAGCGACGACGAACCCCAACGGCACGATAACCGCTGAGGGTTATACGTTCTGCAACACGATTCCGGCCGGTGTCTCCATCGTGCCTCCCGACGCTCCCGCAGCGAAGCACCCAGGCCGCGTGTTCGTTGCCTGGCTGGCCTCCGACTTGGCCTCGGACGCCAGCGGCTGCAACCTCACCATGGCAGCCGCCTTCCACACGCTTTGGGTTTCATACTCGGACGACGCTCTCACGGCGGCCACACCCACGTGGAGCCCGCAGATGGCGTTTGACACCGGCATCGGCCACGATGCCTCGACGCCATTCATTGCCTTCACCCTCGACCGCCAAGGTGATCCGTACTTCGGCGTCACTGCTCCGGGGCCCAACGAAGTCTTCGCCACGTGTGCTGCGGAGTCCACGGCCGGCACGGTGCAGTCGGACGCCACGTGCAGCTATCGGATGTGGGTAGTGTGGTCGCAGGACGGCGGGAACACCTGGAACGGAGGGGGTGGGACGCTGCCCGACCCGCCCGGCAGCGCCGCTGCTGCCTACCTGGCGAGCCCGGCGACGCAGACCGGAACCGACGTCTTCCCGACGATCGCCGCGGGCGATCCCGGCAAGGTTGACATCGCGTACCTGCACACCGATGAGATCGTGCCGACCGACGCCGCAGGCAAGTTCGTCGTCCTCGGCTGCGACCGCGACGACTACGCGACACCGCCGCCGAACTATCCACCCCGATGCCATTGGAATCTGTTTGCATCGCAGTCGCTCAACCTGACGGCGAGCCCGTCAGCGGCCACATGGACGAACCTGCAAGTCACGTCGGTGCCGATGCACTACGGGGACATCTGCAACCTGGGCATAGCCTGCCCTGTGTCCATCTTTGGAGTGCCGGTACCCCGCGATCCGCGCAACCTGCTGGACTTCAACCAGGAGGTTGTCGATCCGACCACCGGGTGTGCGCATATCGCCTACGCAGACGACAACGAGGCCGGCTCCACATACGGTGATCCAGCCAATCCAAGCCCCCTGGGCGGCCATCTCGCGTCGGCCAACCAGACCGACGGGCCGTCGGTGATCGGCACCGGATTGTGCGGGCAGGCGATCGTGACGCCTGAGTCGCCGTGGTCCGTCCTGCTCCCGCTGGCCGGCGCAGCTGCGGCGGTTGGGGCCGGCGTCTACACGCGCCGGCGGCGGCGTCTGGCGGTCGGCTGAAGGGCGCCTCTTTCAGGATGTCGCCAGCAGGGCGCGTAACAGCTCGGCATTGATGCCGTCGTACGGACCGAGCGCGACAGCCGTCCGCGCGGCAGCGATGGCCGCGGACCGTCGATTCAGCGCACGGTATGCAACGGCCAGGTGTCGGTACGCGGTCGCTTGCGGTGTGCCAAGTTGAGCAGCCTCTGTGTACGCGGCGATGGCGGCGCGCCAGTCGGCGTCGGGGCCGGGAACATCGCCGAACCGGAGGTCGAGTGCCAAGTCGCCGGCACGCACGGCGTAGGCACTCTCCTGCGGCGCACGCGCGCGTGCGTCACCGATAAGCGACCTGGCCAGCGGGATGGCGCCGCGGTGCTGCGCGTCAAGCGCGCCGAGAAACGCGGCGTCGGCAGCGAGGGGTAGCGTTCCGGCGATCACGGCACCCGCTACCCCAGCGAGCGCGACGCCAGTGGCTGCGATCGTTAAACCGGAGTTCGTCCGTGCGCGCCTGGGCGCGGCCGCTTCGCGGGGTTGTGGAGTCCACTTGACCACCGCCGCGGCCACCAGCAGCCAGTACGGCGCTGCACTCGGTATCCATGTGAAGTTGAACTGCAGTGCGAGCTGGTACGCCAGCACACCACCAGCCAGGGCGACCGCTCCGTCCGCTGCGCGACCGCGCATGAAGCTCTGGAACAGAGCGACCAGTAACCACAAGTAGCAGCCCACACCGATCAGCCCCTGAGTCGCGGCGACCTGCAGCACCTCGGAGTGCGCCTCGTCGATCGTCGTTCCGGGCGTCCAGTTCCCGCTCTGATAGCGAGGGTAGACGAGGCCGAAGGAGTCCGGACCCCATCCCGCCAGCGGACGCGCCGCGATCACGCGCGCTGTGTCGCTCCAGATGTGGAGGCGTGATGCAGCCGAACCGCCGGTCGGATCACCGAGTGTTGCCAGCCGGCTCACGACGGCGCTGACGATGGATGACGATGACCCCGCTCGGCTTGCGGTCACCCCGGCGACGGTCAGCACTCCAAGCGCGAGCGCGATGATCATCGCGATCCGCCAGCGGCGCTGCAGGGATCTGGTCACCACGAGCAGCGTCCCTGCGGAAGCGCCCAGCCAGGCGCTGCGACTCAAGCTGAGCGTGATCGCCAGCAGGAACACCAAAGTCGCGCTGCCGCCGATCACCCGCGTGGCCCAGGTCCGCGCTGCGATGGTCTCGTACACGGCGAGGGGGAGCACCATGGCGAGGAGAATGCCGAACTCGTTGGCATTGCCCAGGGTCGCTGTGGGCCGGAAGACCCCGCCGAAGCTGAGGGCGGTCTCGCCCGGGTGGCCGCTCGCCGTGGCGGTGGCGATCACCGTTTGCAGGATGCCGATCACGGCAGCGACAGCGCAGCCTGCCAGCAGGCTGCGCATGAGCGCACGGGCGTCACCGGCGCCGGTCAGCGAATGCACCGTCAGCCAGAACAGCAAGGCGTACGTCGCGATGGTCAGCAGGCCGTCGAAGCGCGTGTACGTGCCGAACAGCGCCACGTTGTGGTTCACGGCCAGCAGCGTCGACAGGCCGGCCGAGCACACGAAGGCGAGCAGGGGCACGTCGAGCGGTGTCCGGCGGATGCGCACCCCGCGGTTCCAGATCCACTCGGCAACCTGCAGGCCGAGCAGAGTCAGGACGATCAGGCGCGCCAGCGCCAGCTTGGGTATCACGAACGCGTCGTAGGCGACCGGCGCGTACGCGAGCGGCAGGGCGAATGCGCCCGCGAGGAGAACCCGGCGACGCCAGGAAAGAAGAAGGGGTCTGGCGTCACCGCCAGACCCCTGCGTCAGGGCGGTCCTCAAGGTCCGCCTATTTCTTTATGGACACAGCGCTGGTCGTGTTCGCGTCCTCGCAGCCGAAATTACCCAACGAATCGGCGCCGCACATCTGCGCATAGACGTTGGCGATGCCGCTTCCTGGCCGGAAGGGCACGTTCTGAGCCTGTGTAGTGACCACGAAGGTGTACGTGTTGCCGTCGCACGGGAATGACGAGAGGCCGCCATATGCGTTGGCAACAGTGTGGCCCGCGGCTTCCGAAAGTTCCACGTTGGCGAAGCTGTAGTTCTCTTCCAGAACCGGACCGCAGGTGATGCTGACATTGACGTCGATGGTCAGCTTGCTGGTGAGACGCGCCTTGGGTCCGACGGTGACGACAAGCGGAGGGAAGTTCGCTCCCGAGCCGCCGCCGGCGCCGGCGTTGGCGTCGACAACGGGACGCACGCCCGAAAGCGCTGACGTGATTGCGTGCCCGGCGGCGCGCAGCGCCAACGAGCCGGCGGGTGTTGCTGAGGCGACGACGACCCCGGCGGTGGCGAGCGTCAACACGGCGCTGCCGACTGCCGCTGTCCGCTTCCAGCGTTTCATTTCCCTACTCCTAAAAGGTCTCTTGCTGATCGAATCAGAACCAGCGTCTGTGTACCAGGTGGCGAGATTCTAGTTCTTTCTCGGGGACCGAACTGGAGTTCGGGGATTTCGCCCGCCGCGCACAGCTCACGCTTACATCGCCGCCATCGCGCCGAGGTGCTCCCAGAAGGCCTGCACCACGGGGGTCTGCATGCCGGGCCGGCGCATCGCGGTGAAGACTACAGCGACGGCATGCCCGCGGTGGGGGAGCACGGCCAGCCGGCCGGCGGTTATGTCGGACTCGACGATCGCACGGGGCATGACCGCGAAGCCCAAGCCGGTGTGAAGAGCGGCCAGGAGGGCGCCCTCCTCGAGCTCGATGGTGGGCGAGAGCTCGGCTAGGTCGCCCAGCACCTTGTTGGCGTGCACCTGCGTCGCCGAGCCGTGCTCGTGGGCGAGGTACCGGTGCTGAGCGAGCTGCGTCATCGCGTTGCGCGTGCCGGCGAGCGCATGCTGCGCGGACACCACCACCACGAGCTCCGTGCGTTCCAGGCTGATGGTCTCGAAGTTGGAAGCCGGCGGGGCGGTGCCGAGAATGGCCACGTCGACCTTTCCGGTGGACAGTGCTTCGATGGCCGGCTGCATGGCGGCGATCGAGATGCGCACGTCCACGCGCGGATGCGCGCGCACGAAGGGGCCGAGCCACGCAGAGATGCGGTGCGCTCCGATGACCAGGCCCGCGGCAACGGACACCTCACCATGGTCTTCCTCGCGGAAACCGGCGGCCAGGTCCTCGATTGCCTCGGCCTGCTCGAGCGTCGCGACGGCCAGGCGGTGGACCGCTCGACCGGCGTCCGTGAGCCGCACGTTGCGGCCGACCCGGTGCAGGAGGAGGAGCCCCAGCGCTCGTTCGAGCCGGCGCACCTGGGCGCTGACCGAGCCCTGGGCAAGCCGGAGGGCGTGGGCGGCCCCGGTGAGGTGTTCGCGCTCCGCCACCGCGACGAAGACGCGGAGCTGGTCGAGAGTGAGCCGGGCCGGCCGGGTGGGTCCGCTCCCGGACCGGCGGCGCCGCGGCTGCAAGTGTTCGCTCAATACAAACGATAACCTACAACCGATTGGCACTCATGGGCAATCATCAGGCCGCCGGGTTTGGTCAGTCGAGGATCCCTGTCGCCTGGCCCACCTCGATGAGGTGGCCGTCGGGATCGCGGATGTACGCGCGGATCTCGCGACCGTGATCCTTGGGCTCGGTGAGAAATTCCGCGCCCCTGGCGGACCACTCGCTGTATGACTTGGCGATGTCCGCGACGCGGACGTTGAGAAACGCGCTCGTGTGGTTGGGATCAGGCGGCGTGGTGAGCGTCACCGTCGGCTTGTCGTCGGTGGGTCCGCCGCCCTCGTTGAGGATCAGCCACGTGTTGGCCACCTTCATGATCACCGGGTCGCGCTCGATGAGCACCTTGCCGTCGAACAGCGTGCGGTAGAAATCGCGAGAGCGGTCCTGGTCGGAGACCACCAGGAAGTGCGTTATGACAAACCCCTCGCGTGGAGCCGGGAAGTCCTCGATATCCATGTTGCAACCTCCTGCGTGCGCACTCGTCGGCTTGAGCGCATTGTGCGCCGCGGCCGCGCGCTCGGCGCGGGTGCCGTGCGGCGGCACCGACGTGCTTTCATTAGCGCGATGCCGCTGCCTCCCGGACCGCCGCTGCCGGCGACGCTGCAGACCCTGCTCTGGGTGACGCGTCCGCTGCAGTTCATGGAAGAGTGCCGCCGCCGCTACGGCGATGTGTTCACGGTGCGGTTCACCGGGCTGGCCACGCGCCGCGACATCGTGTTCATCGCAGACCCTGAAGGCGTTCGCACCGTCTTCTCTGGCGATCCGTCCACGCTCCACGCGGGCAGCGGCAACGCGCCGCTCGAGGTGCTCCTCGGGCGCAACTCCGTGCTCGTCCTGGATGGCGCTGAGCACATGCGCCAGCGCAAGCTGCTCCTGCCGCCGCTGCATGGCGAGCGGATGAAGCGCTACGAGTCCGTCATGCGTGATGCCACCCTCGCGCAGGTGCAGCGGTGGCCGCGCCACCGCTCCTTTGCGCTGCTGCCCGAGATGCAGCGCATCACGCTCGAGGTGATCCTGCGCACAGTCTTCGGCTTCGATGACGACGACGCCCGGCGTGACCGCATGCGCAACCTGCTGCAGCGGATGCTGCACTACGGCAGCGGCCGGCTGCGCTTGCTGGCGATCGCGTTTGCACGCGTGGAGTTGAACGGCCGCTCTCCCTGGGGCCAGTTCCAGGCGGCCAAGCGTGACGTTGACGCTGCGATCCTGGAGCAGATCGCCCACCGTCGCGCGCAGCAGACCGAACAGCGTGACGACGTCCTCTCGTTGCTCCTTGAGGCCCGCGACGAGAACGGCGCACCGATGAGCGACGAGGAGCTCCGCGACGAGCTGCTGACCCTGCTCGTCGCCGGCCACGAAACGACGGCGACGTCACTGGCCTGGGCCTTCGACCTGCTGCTGCACAACCGGACGAGCCTCGATGCACTCGTGGCCGACATCGACGCCGGCAACGACACCTGGGTGGACGCCACGGTGAAGGAGACGCTGCGCATACGGCCGGTGGTGCCGATCGTTGTTCGCCTGCTGCAGCGCCCGTTCACCGTTATGGGCCGCGACCTTCCCGCCGGGGCGGTGGTGGCGCCGTGCATCTACCTGACGCACCGGCGGGCCGACGTCTATCCGCGTCCGGAACGCTTCATGCCGGAGCGTTTCGTCAACGGCGCGGCGGACCCGTACGCATGGCTGCCCTTCGGCGGCGGCGTGCGGCGCTGCCTCGGCGCCAGCTTTGCGAGCTTCGAGATGCGCGTGGTGCTGCGCTCCATCCTGTCGACCGTGCGTCTGCAGGCTGCGACCAGCAGCGAGGAAGAGGTGAGCCGGCGCGCCGTCACACTGGTTCCGCGCCACGGCACGCGCGTCATCTGCGCCGGGCCGCGGTGGCGCCGCTCAGCGAGCGTGCCGGAGCCGGCGGCGGTCGCCGTCTGACCCGGTCGCTGGGTCCGCTGCTGCGCTGAACCCGGCGAACCAGCGGAGCACCGCCTCCTCGTGCTCGATCCCGTAGCGCAGCGCGTGCACCGTCCAGGCCATCTCCGCCACACCGGAGAGCGCCGCGGCGAGCACGCGGTAGTGCTCGAGCCGTTCTTCATGGCGCAGCCTGTGCACCGCCAGAAAACGGTCCAGGCGCCGGCGGTCGACGTGCGCGCCGAAGAACACGGTGAGCAGGAGGGGTGAGCGGATCAGATCGTCGCCGGGCTCACGGGCGATCCATGCAGAGAACGCCTCGCGGCCGCTGTCGGTGATCGAGTAGGGGCGGCGCTCGCGCACCCCCGTCTCACCAGCCTCGACGAGGCCGATGTCCTGGAGCGAGCGCAGCTCGCGGTAGATCTGGCTGCGGGTGACGTTCCAGAAATCGCCGATGGTGGTCTCGACCAGCTGCGCGAGGTCCCACCCGGCCATCGGTCCCTGATGGAGAAAGCCGAGCAGCGAGGCGGCGGTCGGGTTCAGGCCGGCCACTTGACATAGTCCACTTTGACAGGTCATTATAGCCGGACATCGCGGGGATAGACAAGAGCCGGTGTGGAGGAGATGCCATGCACGAGGCGAAGCCGCTGGTCTGCTCGGTGACCTACCTGCGGGTGCGCAATCCCCTGGTGATTCCCGCCTTCGTCCTGCAGTCGTTCCGCGTCGCGCGGGCGGCCCGGCGGACTCCCGGCTACGTCACCCATCACCTCCTCGGCCTGCCGCCCTTTCCCTTCTTCTTCACGTACTCCGTCTGGGAGTCGCCGGAAGCGATGAACGCATTTGTCGCCACGTCGGAGCACCGCACGGCGATGGCAGCCATGGCGCGCTGGGGACGGCTGGGCAAGTTCGCCCGCTTCAGCTCCGAGAAGCGGCGCGTCGGCTGGCGGCGCGCACTCGCGCACCTGCGCAACCCGGATGGCGTCTGGACACCGACGGGTGCGCACCGCCGAGCCGAGGACGTGCCTGAGCAGGCCAACCCGCCCGGAGACGTAACAGCGGCTTGAGCGAGCAGCGCTCCATACTCGGTGCCGTGGAGTCCCCTCTGGAGGCGACGCCCGCCGACGCCTTCGCCGCCGTCGAAGCCGGCAGTGCGGTGCTCATCGACGTTCGCGAGCCATGGGAGCACGCACAGGCGCGCATCCCGGGCGCGGTGCTGATCCCGATGGGCGAGGTCCCTGACCGGCTCGCGGAGATACCGGCCGATCGCGATGTCTACGTGCACTGCCGCGTCGGCCAGCGCAGCGCGAAGGTGGTCGCGTACCTGCGCGAGCACGGCCGGCCACGCACCATCAATGTCGCGGGCGGCATCGAAGCATGGCAGGACGCAGCCCTGCCGGTGACGGAGTGATGCGTCGGTCAGCCGCGCCGAGCGCGCGCCATATCGCTCAGCGAGTCCAGGGAGACCGGGGGTAGGTACTCGCCCGCTGGAGACCTGACCCACCACGCGCCGGTGGCCTTTCGCTCGTAGCGGGTCGCGAACCGGTATCGATAGAGCTGCGCGCGGATGTGGCGCGGCGCTCGGTCGGGAAACGGGTTGGCGGCGAGCAGGCGCAGCACGTCTCGGTCGCCCTGAAGGAGCCTGATCACCAGGGCAACGAACCAGCCGTGCGCGTACGACGGGGAGAGCGCGGCGAACCACATGAGCCAGTCGAGGCGCAGGTGGTACGGAGCCACCTGGCGCGGGCGGCGGCGCACGTCGCCCGGTTTGCCCTTGAAGGCGTACTCCTTCCACTCCGTTGCGGGCGTGATCACGGCGTCGCCGGTGCCCGCCAGCACGACCTCATTGCGAACCCGGGTGACGCTGCCGAAGGCGCCGTAGGTGTTCATGAGATGCAGGGAGTTGAAGCTCGCGTTCATGAGCTGCCGTCGTGACGCCATGTTGCGGATGGGCCAGAAGCTGAGATAGGCGAGCAGCGCGGTGACGGCCAGCAGAACGACGGCATACCAGAGCGGGCCGCTGACCGGACCCGACGCCGGCACCGGCACGATGTGATGCCAGGCGCCGTCGTCGATCGTGGCCAGCGCGAGCACGATGGTCAGCAGGTTCAGCCACGAGAAGTTGCCGCTGAGCACGAGCCACAGCTGGGTGAGCACGATGACCGCCGCGCCGATGCTGGCCACAGGCTGCGGAGCGAACAGGGCCAGCGGTGCGACCAGCTGCGCGAAGTGGTTGCCGAGAACCTCGACTCGGTGCAGCGCACTGGGCAGCCGGTGGAAGTACCAGCTCAGCGGATTCGGCATCGGCTGCGTCTCGTGGTGATAGCGCAGACACGTCAGGTCGCGCCAGCACGGATCACCACGCAGCTTGATCAGGCCGGCGCCGAACTCGAGGCGGAAGAGCAGCCAGCGCAGCGCCCACATGATGAGCACCGGGGGCGCGGCATCGAAGCCGCCGAGGAATATGCCCAGGAAGCCCGCCTCCAGCAGCAGCGATTCCCAGCCGAAGCCGTAGAACACCTGGCCGACGTTGACGATCGACAGGTAGGAGCACCAGAGCAGCGCCCAGGCCAGCATGGACACCGCGGTCGGAGCGCGGTCGGTGAGCGTGACAAGTGCGCCGGCCGAAACAACCGCGCCGACCCATGCGACGGCCGCCAGCATGCGATCCGAGTAGTGGATATGGAACAGGCTCGGCGCCTGACGCAGCGTGACCTGGCGCAGGTACAAGCGAGCCGGCAGCAATCCGCGCTCGCCGAGCAGCGGCCGGAACTGGTTTATGGCGACGACAAAGGCGATGAGGTAGGTCAGCGCAAGGCCGCGCTGGAACACGAAACGGCTCAGCCAGTAGTCAGGTGCCCAGAACCACTCCATGGCGATCGATGGAAAGCCGCCTGTGTACCGCCGGCGTTGCCTCCGCTGACTGTACGCGCACAATGTGCGGTGCGGCCCGTGCGCCCAACGGAGCACCAGCGACATGGAAGTGATCCGGCTCGATCTCGGCAGCCTCCACGTGGTCGAGGATCCCTGGCCGGTGCACGGCTTCGCCGTGCTGCATCCGCAGCTTGGTGCGATCTTGGTGGACACCGGGTGCGGCGGCCCGGAGATTCTCATCCGTGAGTATCGCGTCGTCAACCGTTCGATCGCGGCTGCCCTGCAGTCACATGGCCTGAGCCCGGCGGACGTGCGGCTGATCATCAACACCCACCTCCATTTCGACCACTGCGGTCAGAACCCGGTGTTCCCCGGCGTCGTCGTTCATGTCCAGCGGGCGGAGCTCGAGCGAGTGCGCCGTGAGGGCGGGATGGTCTGGGACTGGCTCGAGAGCGTGGACTCGCGCTTCGAGCTCCTCGACGGTGAGACCAAACTCGCCGATGACTTGCGCGTTGTGCCCAGTCCAGGGCACACGGCCGGTCACCAGTCGGTGGTCGCGGTGACGCCACGTGGCGTGGAACTGTTCGTCGGCGACGCCGCCTTCCGGCGGACAATCTGGGAACGGCCGGACGCATCCGACCTTCCGCCCGGCCAGGCGGATGATCTGCGCACGTGGGAGCAAACGTGGCGAGCACTGCGCAACATGGCGCCCGACGTCATCCACTTCTGCCACGACGTGTGAGCGCCGCGCACCGCCGCCGCCTGGGCGGCCGGATCATAGCGGCCGGATCGCTTCTGCAACTGATCGCCGCCGCGCTACCCGACGCCCGCGTGTTCACGTCGTCTGACCCGCGCACCCAGCTCGAGGCGATCGCTGCGAGGCCACGCGGATGGGCCGCTCAGGCCGTGGGGTTCCCGCTCGCCTTCTCGCTGACTGCGCTCGGGTTCGCCACCGTCGCCGCGGCGATGCCGGACCGTCGCACGCGGCGTCTCGCGAGGATGGCGGCGGCGCTGAGCGCCGCCTCGACAGTGCTGTGGGTGCCGATCGCCGTGCGCCGCATCGAAATCGGCCGCCGGGTCGATGCGATGCTCGCCGAGCAGCAGCCGGTCGTAGACATCGGGGCGCGGACCTTCTGGCCGTACACCGTCGCGACCCTCGGCTCGCTCATCTGTATGGGATCGGCGCTCGCGCTGAGCGGCCTGCACCGGCGGTTGGGCGCGGTTGTCGCCGTCGCGGGCGCACTTGCGATGCTGGCGCTGCCGCGATTGCGCGACTGGCCGCCATTCCTCAGCTACGTCGGGACGCTGGCGCTCGGCGTCGGGGTGGCGCGGGGTCCTGAGCAGCGGCGCATGCACTCAGCCTGAGCTGTCCGGCTTGCGGGCGCGGCTCGGCGCGACGCGCGGCGGCTCCCCGGGCATCTTGGGATAGACGGGCGGCCAGGGCGCGTCGACCAGCCCGGCGCTGCGGTCACGTTCATGCATGGCAAGCAGCGGCTCGAGCGACTGTGGTTCGTCTGACATCGGCGCCCACGGATCACCCGCGGCGGCAACACGCGCGGGCACGGTGACGATGGTCAGTGCGTCCGGATGTATCGCTTCGAGTTCCTCCCATGCGAACGGCGTTGACACCTGGGCGCCCGGCCTCGCGCGCACCGACCACGCGCCGAAGATGGTCTTGTGCGGTGCGTTCTGGTTGAAGTCGACAAATACACGCTTTCCCCGTTCCTCCTTCCACCAGCCGGCAGTGAGCAGATCGGGCCTCCGCCGCTCCAGCTCGCGGGCCACGGCGACCGCCGCGGCGCGCACCTCATACGATGTCCAGCGCGGCTGCAGCCGCACGTAGACGTGGATGCCGCGGTTGCCGGTCGTCTTGGGCATCCCGGAGACACCGGCTTCGACGAGCAGCGCACGCACCTCGCGCGCCGCCTCCTGCACCATCGCAAAGGTGACGCCCGGGGACGGGTCGAGATCGATGCGAAGCTCATCGGCATGCTCCGGATCGGGCGCCTTTGACGGCCAGACATGAAAGCCGAGACAGCCGAGGTTCACTGCCCAGAGCACGTGTGCCAGATCGGCGACGACGAGCGCGCGCGAGGTGGTGCCGTTGGGCGTGCTGACGATGGTCGTGTCGAGCCAGTCGGGACGTGAGTCGGGCACGCGCTTCTGGAAGAACGACGGGCCGCCGGCGCCGTTGGGAAACCGCTGCAGCAGCACAGGGCGATCGCCCATCGCGCGCAGCAGCGGCTCCTCGACGGCCTGGTAGTAGCGGACCAGGTCGAGCTTGGTTTCGCCGCGTTCGGCGAAGAAGATCTTGCCGGGACTGGTGATCTGCACCTCGCGTCCGGCGGCTTCGACGAAAACCGCAGCATCGTCTGCCACCGGCCGACCATAGCCCATGATCTGCCGGTGCGAACTGCTAGACTGCCCCGGCTTCAGATCGGCGGAGGGAGAACGATGCTGAGACGGGTCGTCGCGACGATTGCCACCTTGGCTTGTCTGATGCTTCCGGTCGGTGCCCTGGCTCACAATGAGCGCCCGGCCGCCAATCCGACCAACGCCGACTCGATCGCAGCGCCGAGCCACCGCACAATCGAGCCCAGCGACACGAACGTGCTCGTCGTTTGCAAGTCGAATAGCTCCAGCATCATCAGCGCCTGGCCTTCTACGTGGAGTTATCTGAAGGACACGGACAACAAGATCCTCGCACGATGCAAGTACCACGACTTGCAGGCGGCCGTCGATGCCGTCCCCCACAGCGGGACGACGATAGCGATCCTTCCGGGTACCTATCTGGAAAAGCCGAGCCTCGACACATCGAGCTGGACCCAACACTGCAAGGATCTCCTCGCAAATGTGGCCACAGCGCCGAACATCTCGTACGCCGACCAGCTGGCCTGTCCCCATGTGACGCAGGAGGTGGCGATTCTGGGCGACCCCGACTCCGTCCAGCGTGGATTGACCGACGGCAGCGGCGGCTACGACTGCGACGGCCGCCTGTGCAAGCTCCAGATCGAGGGCATGGGGCGCATTCCCACGGAGGTTGTGTTCGACAATCAATTCCATCGGCTCAACGCGATCCGGGCCGATCGCGCTTTCGGCGTCTACTTCCGGAATTTCACCGTTGAGCACACGGAGTTCAACGGTCTCTATGTCATCGAGGTCGACGGGTATGTGATCGACAGCGTGCTTGGTCGCTGGAACCTCGAGTACGGCTTCCTGTCGTTCACGTCCGACCATGGCCTGTGGAAGAACTGCGAGGCATATGGCAACGGTGACTCGGGCCTGTATCCCGGCGGCCAGGCGCAGCGGTTTGGACTGCGCCCCTCGGTCGAGGTCACCGGATGCTCAGCCCACCACAACACAGCAGGGACGTCGGGTACCGCGGGTGATTCGGTGTATTTTCACGACAACGTCATGTACGACAACATGACCGGCATCGCCAATGACAGCTTGGCCGCGCATCATCCGGGCACACCGCAGAACTCGGGCGTTTACATCCACAATCACGTGTTCAGCAACAATGAGAACTTCTACTACTACGCACGGACCGTGGACCCCAACGACGCCGCGCAGCGCACATACTGCAACCGGCCCACGAGTCAGATCGACTACGAACATGGTGTCGTCTGCCCCAGCTTTGTATTCCCAGTTGGGGTCGGGATCATGCTGGCGGGCGGCAACTTCAATGTATATAGCGAGAACTGGATCTCGGACAACTGGCGGACCGGTACGTTGCTGTTCACCGTACCGGCGGAGCTGCGCGGCGATAACACAGCGTCACATCAGCTGGACAACTCGCACGCCAATCGTTACTACCAGAACAGGATGGGCTTCGACCCCACGCTGACCAGTGGCGGGACGACACACCCCAACGGTCTGGACTTCTACTGGGACGAGGGCGGTGTTCTGAACTGCTGGCAGTACAACGTCCCGGCGGCCGGTCACCAGATCTTCAGTGACCCGCCCTACGACACGGGCACGCCCGGCAACGGTCCGCCCGGTCCACCGCCAGATCTCGGCGGCAGGCCGACCGGGAGTCCGGATCCCAGCAAGACCCTGCCCGTGTGCTTCCCGCCCGACCAGCCGTCGACGAGCTACGCGCCGAGCTCGACCAAGGCTTCCCTGTATGCGGGCTGCGCGCTGTATGACCTGCACACGCAGTACGACCCGGCCGACTGCGCTTGGGACCGTCAGTCGACGGCGCCACCCGATTACGTCAGCACCGGTTTCGGCCTTCAGCCGGGTCAGCAGGTGCTCCCGGCCGGCCGGGCTCCCAGCGGCTGGTCCCTGGGATGGGTGAACCCGCCTGCCGGCGCGATCGCGGAGGCGGGCCGGGTGACCGCGTCGGACACCGGTGTGACGGAAGCGCTCATCCCCGCGGTGTCGGTTATCGCACTGGTCCTCATCGGAGCCTGGCTTAGGGTTGCTCGGATTCCGCGTGGCCGCGTGCGCCGGGGTTCACGCCAGGGGTAAGGCCGGCGGCGGCCGCCGCGGAGCGGCGCAGACGGGCTGTCAGAGCAGCTCGCTTAGCATCGGATCGTGGACCGCTCGCCCGCGGAGACGACTGATGCCCCCTGATAGCTGGAAGGAGCGGCTCAGCTACGTCTCGGACGGCGGGTACTTCGAGATGGACGAGGAGGAGTGCGGCGGCGTGCCCGTGCGTCTCTTCCTCACACCATCGCTGCTGGACGAGCTGGAGGATTCCGTGTGCGCGCAGATCGTCACGGCGACGCGCTTTCCCGGCGTCAAGCTGGTGGTCGTCACTCCGGACGTGCACCACGGCTATGGAGTCCCCGTCGGCTGCGCCATCGTCTCCGACCCGGATGACGGTGCTGTCGCGCTCGGGCCGGTCGGGTTCGACATCGGCTGCGGGATGGTGTCGCTGCGCTCCGATGTTCCAGCCGAGGCTGCGACGGAGGAGCGGCGCGTCGCCTTCAACCGTGCGGTCATGCAGCGGGTCAACATGGGGGTCGGGGAGCGAGGGGTCAGCCACCTGGCCGGCATCGGCCGCCCGGAGTTCGAGCGGCTCATCCGCGGTGGCGCCGATTACTACACGGCGACACACGGTGAGCGAATCGACCGCACCAAGGCCGAACGCAATTGCATTCCCGTCGACGATCGGTGGCAGATACCCGCCAGCCGTGCTGACCGCGGCATCGGCCAGCTGGGCTCATTGGGTGCGGGCAATCATTTCATCGAGCTGCAGCGCAGCGAGCAGAGCAAGACGCTGTTCGTGCAGATTCACACGGGCAGCCGCGGGTTCGGCCACGGTCTGGCTGAGCATTACTTTCACGTTGCCAAGGACGAGCAGCCCGACGTCATCCGCCACCTCGACGAGGCATGGTTCGCTCCGCAATCGCCACGACGCTGGGAGTACCTCGCCGCGGTCGCTGCGGGCGGCAACTACGCGATCATCAACCGGTTGGTCATCGCCGAGGAAGTGTCCGCGGCGTTTCGCCAGGTCTTTCGGGCAGATCTCGAGCTCGTCTATGAGATCAGCCACAACCTCGTGCAGCGTGAATGGCATCCCGAATTCGGATGGGTGAACGTGCACCGCAAGGGCGCGACCAGGGCCTTCCCGGCACGACATCCGCAGCTCGAGGGCACGCCGTGGTTCGACACCGGGCACCCGGTGCTCATCCCGGGGAGCAACCGCGACTGGTCGTACATCCTGCGCCCGACTGACTCCGCCAAAAGCGCGTACACCGTCAACCATGGGGCCGGCCGGCGCATGTCGAGAACGGCGGCCAAGAAACAGCTCGATCAGCAGGTGGTGAACCGCGAATACCGCGAGGCGGGCATCGTTGTCAACGTCGACCGGCGTGTGCCCATCGATGAATCGGCGGCCGCCTACAAGTCGAGCAAGAGCGTCATCGCGGCCATCACCCGCGCGGGCCTCGCTGAGGTCGAGCACCGGCTGTGGCCGCTGGCGTCACTCAAGGGGCTGTGAGCTGTCCAGCGCAGCGGTGAACGTGCGCGCGGCCTGCGCCCGGGCCAGCGCGATTCCCCGTTCATCGCCGCGGTCGAGCGTCGCCCCCACCACGGCATAGACCACCGCGAGGAGCAGCCCCACGCTGTAGTCGGCGAGTGCGTCGCCGAAGGAGTAACCGGTCACGCCGCACGCCACCAGCGTTGCGTGCCAGCTGCGCAGCAAGGCCCATTCGTGACGGCGTCTTACGTCGCTCGTCATGCTCTGGCAGAGCAGGTACGCGACGTCGAACGCAGCGCGACCACGGGACACGACCTGCCAGTCTGCGACGACGACGGCGTCGTCATCTCGCCGCGCCGCGAAGTAGAGGTTGTCGGCGCGGAAGTCGCCGTGCACGAGTGTCGCCGGTGGGCGTGACAGGCGCACCAGCACCTCGTCGACGCAGCCTGCGACGCGTGCGCCGAGCTGAGCGGAGCCGGCCGGGAGGTGCGCGCCGTACGCGTCGATGAAGGCCGGCCATTGCCGCCCGTACAGTCGCTCGAGCCGCCGCATGACCGGGCTGTCGAGCGACGGGAGCCAGCTGAAGCGCCGTAGCGCCTCCGCATCCCACCACTGGGCGTGCGCGGCAGCCAGCCGCGTCACCGCGGTGCGCGCACGCGAAGCGTCCAGCCCGCCGACCTGGTCGCCGGACTGCAATCGGCCGAGATCCTCGAGCACGAGGATCGCCTCGCCGGTGTCGGGGTCGACGCGTGCGAAGTAACAGCGGGGCACGCTGAGCCGCAACGTGGGCGCCAAC
Source organism: Chloroflexota bacterium (assembly GCA_005879785.1). Classification (GTDB taxonomy): domain Bacteria; phylum Chloroflexota; class Dormibacteria; order Aeolococcales; family Aeolococcaceae; genus CF-165. Next base: position 8,892 of record VBJV01000043.1, on the reverse strand, counting down.
TCGCGATAGAAGCACGCCTCACGCGTGTACATGTCGAAGGCGATTGCCTGTGCGCGGTTGCCGGCGCTGCCCGCGGGCGTCTTCAACACCAGCGATACCGGATCGCCAGGCAGGCGCTGCGAATACGTCAGGCGCAGACGGATCACCTGGCCGAACATCCCGCGACCAATGCCGATCGGCTCGGGGCGCACCGCGACCAGGCGGGGCCCGAGGCGCAGCCCGGCGCGATCGAGCGTCGCGCCGAGCCACGCAGCCGTGGGCGCGGCGCTCAGCTGACGCTGGCGCGCGAGCGTGCGGTTGACTCCAGCGTGCGCACCAGCTCTCCGAGCCCGGGCAGTGCGGTCATCTCAGCTTGGAAGGCCTGGGCGCTGCGACGGTACGCGCCATTGTCGAGCACAGCACGCACAGCCTCGTGCATCGCTGCCGGTGTGCGGTTGTCTGGAGCGATGGTGCGCCCGATCCCGCGCGCCGCGCATCGCTGCGCGCTGTAGGGCTGGTCGGCGGTGATCGGCACGACGACCATCGGGACTCCGAGGATGGCCGCCTCCTTCACGCTGTTGAAGCCGCCGTGGGTCACGAAAGCGTCGCAGCGTTCGAGCACAAGCGGTTGATCGACGTAGGCCTCCAGCCTCACGTTGCGCGGCGGCGTGCCGAAGCGAGCTGGATCGACGTTGCGTCCGATGGCGACGATGACGTTGATCGGCTCCTGCGCGAGCGCCTCGACGATCGCCTCGAGGACCCCGGCGTGGTGTTGAACACGGTGCCCAGGCTGGCCAGCACGGTCGGCCGTCCGGCAGCGATGCCTCCGGCCGCACCGTGCTGGTGTGACGGAAGTGCCGGAGGTTGGCAGGCCTCGGAGCCTCCGGGCCATCCCAGGACGGGGGCGTGAACGAGACGTGCAGGTAGCGGAAGGGCATACGGAGGTCCGGGTCGGAAGGCAGCCCAAGACGGTCACGATGTCGCGCCAGCGGCTCCGCGAGCATCAAGCGGTTGCCCGGGAAGTAGTGCACCTCGGGCGAATCGATCGCGGAGTACGCGTTGCCGGCGATGGATACGTGCGGGATACCCAGGGATTCGGCGGCGAGGCAGCCGCCATACTCCATGTGCTCGCGGACGATCAGATCGGGGCGCCAGTCGCCCGCGATGCGCAGCAGGTCAGGGACCATCTGCTGCGTGGTGATGTCGGCGAACACCGTTACCACGAACTTCGCGAACTCGGGCCCCGGGGCCGGCATCGGTGGAAACGCCGTCCATGTCGAGTGGTCACCGGTCAGCCAGTCCAGACCGGCGTCGATGTGCTCGAGCCCGAAGCCTCGAACATCGGGCGCGAAAGAGCGGGCAGAGCAGACGGCGACGTCGTGGCCGGCTTCCGCAAGCGCTCCCGCCACCGGAACGAGGGGATGGAGATCTGCTAGACTACGCCCTGGTATGCGGAGCGTTCGGTAGCGTATGGTACAAGCGTTGTCAAGGGCGGGGGTGACGCGCTCGCGCAAGCTGTCTGCATCGGACTGGATCCGGGCCGCAACCGAGGCGCTGGTGGAGGGCGGCGTCGCCGCCGTTGCCGTCGAGCCTCTGGCCGTCCGACTCGGCGCGACCAAAGGCAGCTTCTATCACCACTTCGAGAACAGAGACGCGCTGCTGCGCGTGGCACTGGAAGAGTGGGAGCACTCGCAGACGGAAGCCGTGATCCAGCGCCTGCAGCTCATCCCCGACCCCAGAGAGCGGTTGCGCGCCGTACTGGCCGCCTCGTTCACCGATCGCGGCGGCGGCATCCGTGATGCAGCGCTGCTCACCTCGGCAACCGATCCTCTGGTGAGGCCGGTCGTCGCCCGGGTCACCGCTCGACGCCTGCGCTACCTCGCCGACACCTACGGGCAGCTGGGCATGTCCCGGGCTCGGGCGCGGCGGCGCGCGCTGCTCGCATACACGGCCTACCTCGGGCTGTTCGAGTACCTGCGCGCCGGCAGCGACGGTGAGTTCGAGGAGGCCGAGCTTCGCGCCCACACCCTCGAGACACTGGACACGCTGGTTCCGACGGAGGACAGGCGGGCGAGACGGCGGCGATGATGGTCGATGACCATCGCGGGAGTGCGTCGCGTCGATTTCGGCTACGTCGTTCGACCCGCCGACGATACCGGCACGGCGTCGCTGAAATGCTGCAGTGGCTAGCGGTTGCCGGCCAGTTCCCTGTGCGTGATGCCTCCTCGTCGCCTGGTGAGCGCGACCCGCCCCTGAGGCAGGGCCAACAAGGTCGCGCTGACCAGTAGCAGCGCCAACCCGGCGAGGTGGTAGGCGATGTCGCCGGTCCGCCCGGACGGGTCCGCAAGCGTGAACTTCAGCCCGACGAGGAAACCGACCACGGCAAACACGGTCGCGCCGAACGCGAGCGCCCAGGCTGCTCGCGCGGGCATGACCACGCCCGCCAACGCGAAGGCGAGCACGGCCGCGGTGCCGATCAGTCCGTTGCGGGTGACCAGCTCGGCCAGCTCCGCTTCGTTCGGGCCCTCCGAGGCCAGGGGCCGCCGTGGCAGCACCAAGTACCGTGTTTCGGCGCTCGCATCCCAGACGCGAATTTCCGTGCGTGCCGGAAGGTCAAGGCCGAACTCGAGCAACACCGATCGCGGGTCGCGGACGACGCGGGATCGATACGCTTCGCTCTTGTACCACGAGGGTGACGGACCGAGCAGCGAGATCGGATAGCAGCTGCAGAGCGTGCAGACCACCACGTTGTGCACCTCGGCGGTGTTCTCGACGCAGACGAGGAGCTGCGGTTGCGGTCCACGGGCCATCGAGAAGCCGAGCTCGGCCACCGCGGCATTGCCGTCGGCGATCAGGCGGGCGCGAAAACCTTCGTCGACCCACGCTCTCGCCACGACACGTGCGCCGTTCGCCGGGGTGCCGAGCGAATCAAGGATCGCATCGACCTCATCCGCGTCGGTCAGCCCGCGCTCCTCGAGGAGTGCTTCGACAACCCGCACCTGCTGAGCGATCGACCCGTCGTGGTGATGCTCGTCAGACATGCGAGCTCTCGGCTCCGGACAGATATGAGTCCCAGAGATTGACGGTGACGCTGTGCTCGCCGCTGCCCCAGAGGCTGGCTGCGGCGAAGCGCACCGCGTAAACGGCCTCCACGCGCGGATCCGCGGCACCGGCGACGACGTCGTCAGGGAGGCGGTGATGGCCGTGCACCGCAACGACCGTGCCGGCATGACCGCGCACGTAGTGCGGTGCCCGCGTATGGCCGGCGGCGTCGAGCACGCGCACACGCACCCGCTGGCCGGGCGCGAACCGCTCAGCCACCGGCCGCGACCTCCGCGTCGTCCAGAACACCCTTCTCGCGCAGCAGCCTGCGGATGGCATACCACCAGCGTGCGTAGTACGACGCATCCAGGTAGTCCTTCGGCGGCATACGCTCGATGGCATCGCGAAACTCGTCGAGGGCATACACGCCGCGGCGAAGCAGCGCGACGTTCACGGCGTAGACATGCGCTTCCCAGGGCGTGGAAGGGTTGCGCATCATCGGCAACGGCCACCGGGCCGAAGCCCTCGATACCGCCGACGTCGTTCAGGCGCACGCGGCCCTACCCCCGCTGATGGTCATCTCGCTCGAAGCCTACTGGCTACTCGTGAGCCCTGACATTATTTCCATTGTGGTAAATTAGCCACTATGGAAACTATCGGAGGCACCATGACGGCGTCGACCGCCGAGCAACGCCTCAGCGAGACGTTCGCCGTGCTAGCGAACTCGACGAGGCGAGCCATCCTGGCGCGTCTCGCGCAAGGCGAGGCGACCGTCAACCAGCTGGCAGAACCGTTCGCCCTGACCCTCCCGGCCGTCTCGAAGCACATCAAAGTGCTGGCCAGAGCCGGGTTGGTGGTACGGGGTCACCGAGGTCAATACCGCCCATGCGCCATTGACGCTATGCCGCTCGAGGAAGTCTTGAACTGGGCCGAGCAGTACCGGCCCATCTGGGAAGCCCGATTCGACCGGATGAACGACTACCTCACTCGACTCGGACGACAACAGGAGGCCAGCAAGAAGGATGACTGATACCAAAGGCTCCCGGGAAGCGGTGGTGATCGAGCGCACCTTCGATGTGCCAGTCGACGTCATCTGGCAGATGTGGACGGACCCAGAGCGCTTCAAGGAGTGGTTCGGGCCGACCGATGCAACCATCCCAGTCGCCAAGATGGACGTCCGCGTCGGCGGAAGGCGCCTGGTTTGTATGGAGGCCCAGACGCCGTCGGGGCTACGCTCGATGTGGTTCGCCGGCGAGTACCTCCAGGTCGTCCCAAACCAACTCCTCGTGTACACCGAGTTCATATCCGACGAGAACGGCAACGCGATGCCTCCGTCGGAGATGGGTATGAGCGAGGGGCATCCGACCACAACCGAGGTCCGAGTGGAACTCGAGCCGTTGGACGGTGTCACGAAGATGGTCATGACCCACGTCGGGATTCCCAGCGACTCACCGGGTGCCGCTGGATGGACGATGGCGCTCGACAAGCTCGCGGCACGCGTGGCAACAGGCAGCCGCCGATAACGCTTTTCTTTCCGACACCGCACCCACGTTCAGAGCGGTAGTGTGGTGCGGCGCTGCCGTTAGTGTCTACTCGTGTTCGTACTCGTCGTGCCGGCGGATCCACACCGGCGACGCCTCGGCTTCGTCGCGGCCTCTCGGCGCTCGGTCGAGAATCGGGTAGTAGCCCATCAGGAACTCGAGGCCACGGGCGGTCGTCGAGTACGTGTGGTACACAGTGCCGTCATCCAGCACGAACGTGTTGAAGACTGGTGCCTCGGACAGGTAACCGGCTACGTCGGTCCCAGTCGTCTGCGCCATGTGAGCGAGGACTGGCGGTATGCCCGCCTCGACCATCGGCCTGACCGCCTCGCGAGCCTGTTCTTCAGTCTGCGAGACATTGAAGTCGAAATTGAAGTCGGTATTCCCGGACGACACCCAGGGAAAGCTCCAGCCCATTCGTCGCTTGTATGCCTGGAGCGTCTCCAGCGGCGCACGCGAGATGTACACCATCGTCGCATCGCGCGCGTTTAGGTGCGCGATGACGCCATTGACGCTGTCGGCGCTCGAAGAGCAGACCGGACAGCCGAGCTCATAGCTCGGTCCGAACATAAAGTGGTAGACGAGCAGCTGGGACCGGCCGTCGAATAGCTCCGCGAGCGTTTTGCGGCCATCGTCGGTGTCGAATTGGTACTCCTTGTCGATAGGGACCCAGGGCAGCTCGCGCCGTTGGCGGGCCAGCTCGTCACCGACCCGCGTCAGTTCCTTCTCGCGTACGAGCAACTCCTCTCGTGCGGCAAGCCACTCCTCGCGCGTACCAACCTTGTGATCTGTCATCCGATTTCCTCCCATCGCCTAGCAGAAGAGAACATGAAGTCCCGCGTAGAGGAACTCCGAGGCCAAGCAGAACCCGCCCCCGAGTACCGCGTGATCGCACCGCGCGAGAGCATAGCCGCGGCGATAGCCGTGCTTCCGACGAGAATGGCGCGATGCGGATCGCCCACGCGGCATGCGTCCGCCGTTCATCAAACGTTCATGGTGGCTGGGAAGACACTCCAATATTCGAACTACCAAACGATGCGATCGCGTCTGACGGCGCTGATGGCCGCGATCTCCTCGGCCGTGGACAGGCGCGGCGCCTGTCACGGTGCTCGGTCCAGCAGATCACGCCGCCATATGTCGGTCGGCGCGCCAGCGGGCTCGCTGCGACTTCGGTCAGGATCCGATGATGCCTGAGCCGCGGCAGGACGTCCTGAAGCTCGACGTCGTCCGAACTGCGCTGATCCTCCTCGACTATCAGAACTACAGCGTCCACCCCGAGGGCTACTGGGCCTCAGTCACACCCGGCCTGGTCGAGCGGATCGCGGGTGCGCTCGCTCGCACGGCGGTGGCCCTCGCCGCAGCGAGGGAAGCCAGGATGTGCGTCATCCACGTCCAGAACGCCTGGCGCCCAGGCCACCCGGACATCAACTGGCACGCGCCGTGGCAGAGGGACGCCAAAGCGGCCGGACGGTCCACCGAGGGCAGCTGGGGAGTCGAGTTCTTCGAGCCGCTAGCGCCAATCGACGGCGAGCTGGTCGTGCGCAAGCGAGCTGTCAGCGGATTTGCCGGGACCGACCTCGACCGGCTTCTGCGAGTCCGTGACGTCTCGGCCGTAGTGATCGCCGGGGTGATCACCAACTTCGCAGCCGAGGGGACGGCTCGCGACGCGTCGGATCGGGGCTTGCGGGTTGCAGTGCTAGGTGACTGCTGCGAGAGCATCACCGACGAGATGCATGCCTTCGCGGTCACGCAGGTGCTGCCTCTCATCGGTGAGGTGGTCGGCGTCCGGGACTTCGCTCGAGCAGTCGGTCAGCGGTGACGGGCGGGACGCCTCTTCGACGCCTCGCGCCGGCGGCACTCCGGCTTTACGCGGGGAGGTAGCGCAGCGCATGCGAGCCGCGATCTTCAACGGCCCGAAGGACATCAGCGTCGGTGAGCGTCCAGATCCGGTGATCAAGGAGCCGACCGATGCCATCGTCCGGGTCGTGCTTGGCTGCGTGTGCGGGTCAGACCTCTGGTACTACCGCGGCGAATCGCCGCACGCCCATGGCTCGATCGGCCACGAGTTCATCGGCCTCGTCGAGGACTGCGGCTCCGCGGTGTCCGGACTGGCGAAGGGTGACCTGGTTGTGGCGCCGTTCGTGTTCTGCGACATGGCCTGCCCGCACTGCAAGGCTGGGGCCACGTTCGCTTGCCTCCATGGCGGGTCCTTCGGCAACGGAGAGATCGACGGCGGCCAAGGCGAAGCGGTGCGGGTTCCGCTCGCCGGCAGCAGTCTGGTCAAGGTCCCTGGTTTCCCCTCGAAGCACTCGGATGAGACCTTGCGCTCCCTGCTCGCATTGTCGGACGTGATGTGTACCGGACACCATGCGGCGGTGTGTGGCCGCGTCCAGGAGGGCGATACCGTCGCCGTGGTCGGCGACGGTGCCGTCGGCCTCTGTGCTGTACTCGCATCGAAACGTTTGGGCGCCGAACGGATCATCGCCCTGAGCCGCAACCCGGCCCGCCAGCAGGTAGCCCGGGAGTTCGGCGCCACCGACATCCTCGTCGAACGCGGCGACGAAGCCATCAAGGCCGTCCTCGACCTCACCGGCGGCATCGGCGTCGACGCCGCACTTGAGTGTGTCGGCACCGCTCAGTCCGCCGCCACCGCGGTCGCAATCGCACGTCCCGGATCGACTGTGGGGATTGTTGGCGCACCTCATGGCGTCGAGATCGCGTTTGAGGCGAACTTTTGGCGCGGGGTGGGCTGGCAGGGAAGCGTCGCTCCGGCCCGCGCCTACATCCCCGAGCTGCTGCTTGACGTGCTCGACGGCTGCATCAACCCAGGCCGCGTCTTTGACTTTGAGACGACCTTGGACCACATCGCCGACGCGTATGCAGCGATGGACGATCGGCGCGCCATCAAGTCCGTCATCCGGATCGGCTCAATCTGAGGGACCAAGGCCACGCTGGCCCGGCTCGTGGATTTCAGACTGGCTCTTGTTGCAGCCTGCCGCCCGCAGGCGAGCGCCGTGATCCCGGAGTCACGCACGTACGCTCATCGAGCGTTCATGAGACGTTCATGTAGTGCTGGGGTGTGGATCTTCGGGCCGAAGTCGCTGTAAAGCATCACCCTTGGATTCAGGGGGTCAGTGCACCACCTCGGTTGAGCAGGGAATGATCCCGGCTACGAGGAGGTGCCATGGGGAGACGATTTACCGACGCCGAACGAACTGAGATCTGGGACCGGCTCGCGTTGGGCGAGTCGGGACGTGCGGTGGCGATAACCTTTGGCCGCTTCCCCAGCGCGATCTACGCCGTGCAGCGGGTGACCGGCGGCGTGCGGCCGGCGGCGCGTCGTCGTCGCAAGGACGCGCTCACACTGACCGAGCGCGAGGAGATCTCCCGCGGCCTAGCGTCGAAAGAGACCTGTCGGACCATCGCCGCACGGCTGCACCGGGCGCCGTCGACGGTGTGTCGCGAGGTACAACGCAATGCGGGACGGGCACGGTATCGGGCGTGCGCTGCGGAACGTCGAACTCTCCAGGTGGCGCGTCGACCCAAGCTGGCGAAGCTGGCGCTGTGCCCTCGGCTGCGTACGGCGGTCGAGGCTAAGCTGGCCTTGAAGTGGTCCCCGCAGCAGATCGCCGAGTGGTTGCCCATCGCCTATCCGGCTGACCCTGAGATGCGCGTGTCGCACGAGACCATCTACCTCTCGTTGTATGTCCAGGGCCGCGGTGCGTTGCGCTACGAACTGCACCGCGCGCTGCGAACTGGGCGAGCCGTGCGCCGACCCAAGAAGTCACTCCCCGGTGAGCGCGGCAAGCTCCGCAACATGGTGCTCATCAGCGAGCGGCCGGCGGAGGTCGAGGACCGAGCTGTGCCCGGGCATTGGGAGGGAGACCTGATCATGGGCACGCGCAAGACCTGCATTGGCACGCTCGTGGAGCGCAGCACCCGGTACGTCATGCTGCTCAAGCTCGAGAAGAACACTGCCGAGGCGGTGCGCACATCGATGAGCCGGAAGATCCGCAGGCTTCCCTCGGAACTTCGGCGCAGCGTCACCTGGGATCAAGGCAAGGAGATGGCGGAGCACCTGCGCTTCACCGTTGACACCGGCGTCCAGGTCTACTTCTGCGACCCCAACAGTCCCTGGCAACGGGGCACGAATGAGAACACCAACGGCCTGCTCCGTCAGTACTTCCCCCGCCTCACCAACCTCTCGGGCTACAGCCAGCGACACCTCGACGCCGTGGCCCGCGAGCTGAACGAGCGCCCTCGACAAACACTCGGCTGGATGACACCATCTCAGCGGCTCGCTGAGGTCGTTGCAGTCACCCCCTTAATC
>VBJV01000103.1 GCA_005879785.1 Chloroflexota bacterium | reverse complement strand
CGCGCGGAGCCGGTGGACGGTCCGTCGACGCTGGGGCTACGGCAGTTGCTCTCTTTGGAAAATGCGCCGCAGGATCGCCACCGATGATGCATACGTCGAGTCCATCCCGAAATACGAGAGACCGCGCGCACCAAGAGTTCTGGCCTGCGTGAAGGGAGTGTCCGACGCGTAGTGGATGACGCCGAAGTCAATCGGCAGCTTGGAGAAGTTGACCGGCTCACTCATTGGGTAGCGCGCGGCTTCACTCAACTCGTACACAGCGTTGCAGTAAGGCCCCGCCTCCATCTCGACGACCGTGAACGCTTCGCGGTAATAGAAGTCGAGATATCCGCGGTTCTGCAGGAACGTGCCCTTCACGCTGACCGCCCTCTGGTTGTCGAGCCCGCTACCGAAGCGGAGGTACGGCGCGATGTCGGCTACCTGGAAGGCGTTGTCGAGCCAGTAGGTGGAGCGGCTGTGCTCGTCGTGAATGACCGACGAAATCATCACGTCTCCGACGTCGGCGTTCAGCGTGGCTGCCTTGCCCAGAACGTAGATGCCGCGCAGTTCCGCGGCCGTCTCGGCCACCTCGCGGAGGATGTTGTATGCGGCCAGACCGAGCGGGTAATCGATGTTGACGATGACCGCGGGGCAGTTCCGCAGAGCGTTCGCGTCGACTGGGCCGAGACGGTCGTCGAGGTTGTCGGTGGCAAGCCGGTCGATCGGAATCACCTGAGCAGCCACGTCGAGAGCGGTGCGGCTGGGGACATTGAAGACGCCCGCCTCACGTTCCTCGCGACGGATTGCAGCGCGGTCGCTCTCCCTGGCCGAGCCGAGCAGGACCCGGGCCGCGTAGAACAGGAAGTTGTTCCAGTTGCCCTCGGCGGTGCCCACGTCGAATCGCTCGAGCTCTTCCCGCAGATCGCCGGTGCCGTGGGTCCTGACCATCTCGACGAGACGCTGCTGGTGACGCTGCGCGGTCCCGGTCAGCAGGTTGCTGATCGAGTAGACCGGCCGGTCGAGCAGGCCCTCGGATCGCATGAGGCCGGTGACCTGCTGCCACCAGCGTCGCGTCACTCGCGCGTAGCCCACCTGGGTGCCGCCCAGCATGCGTACCCGCAGCGCCATGTGCCGGTCCGCCACCTCGCCGAGGCGCCTGCCGAAGGCCGGGCCCCAGAACTTATGCAGTGCGAGCCAGTCGTCCTTAGCGCCGCCGAGTGCAGCAGCGCAGTCCGCAGGTGTGCACTGTGTGGGGTCTGCGATCTCGGAGTCGCGCAGAGCGATGCGAACCTTGTTCCACTCGATCTGGAACGCGACCATGGTGGGGATCAGATCATCGACGTCCGACGCGCTGGCGATGAGGACGGCAAGCGTGCCCCTGCCGTCGTCGTACCAGCGGGGGCGGCGGCCTGGCGCGCCGATCTCGGTCCATTCGCTGAAGGGCGCATAGCCGCGCTGGAGGAACACCTCGGCAGACTGGCCCATCACCACTCGTTCAGCTCGCGCGATTGCACCGGGAAGGCGGCGGCTCGAGTACAGGAATGCGCCGAGGTCGAGCTCTGAAGATGCGGCGAGCGGGTGAAGGCTCGATCCCATCGCCTTGTGTGAGGTCTCGAACACCTTGAGCTGGGTCTCGCCGCTGCTGCGCAGGATCGTGGTGTAGGTGCGGTGGTAAACCTCCACCGCCTCCGCCAGAGACGCCTCGTGCGGCGTCGGCTGCGGCACGGTGCTGCGGTCGAGCGGCGACGCCGCCCCGGGCCGGCCAACCTCATGGAGTGCCACCGGGTCCATTGTCGCCGCTCGCTATCCTCCGCGAACGATGGGACGCATCGCCGTTACCGGTTCGGTCGCCTTCGACACCATCATGGTGTTCCCGGGCCGCTTCGGCGATCACATCCTTCCTGACAAGACGCACCTGATCAACGTGTCCTTCCAGGTGGACACGCTGGAGCGCCGCAGCGGCGGTACCGCCGCCAACGTCTGCTATTCGATGGCGTTGCTCGGGGATCGGCCGCTGCTGTGTGCGGCGGTCGGGGCAGGCGACTTCGATGCCTATGAAGCCGAGCTGGAAGCATCCGGAGTCGACACATCAGCCGCCCTGCGCAGCGCTGACGTCCCCACCGCCGCGGCCTTCATCACGACCGACCTGGACGACAACCAGATCACGGCGTTCTTCGCGGGCGCGATGGCACGAGCCGCGGGCGTCGATCTGACCGCCCTCGACGGCGTCAGCGACGTCGTGGTGGGTGCGGATGCCGCTGACGCGATGGCCGCTCACATCGCCCAGGCGGCGGCGCTCCGGGCACGGCTCACGTTCGCACCCGCGCAGCAGATCCCGTCGCTCAGCGTCGGTCGACGACCTCCGCTCGCGGACCATGGTTGCCGTGACCAGGGGCGCGGACGGCAGCCAGCTGCACAGCCCGGGCGGCGTTGTGACCGTGCCTCCGGCGCCGGTCCAGGCGGTCGTCGACCCGACGGGAGCCGGCGACGCTTATCTGGCCGGCCTGCTGACAGGGCTGCGCGCAGGTGCGCCGCTCGACGTCGCGGGGCGGATGGGCGCAGTGCTCGGAGCCTTCGCCGTGGAGGCGCGTGGGCCGCAGGGTCACAGGTTCACACGTGACCAGTTCGCCGTCCGGTACGAGGCCGCGATGGGCGCCTCGCTGCCGCCCGGGATCGTCGCGGCCGGGTAGAGTGACCAGCATGGAGGACGCGGTGATCGTCAGCGCGGTGCGCACGCCGGTGGGCACGTTCGGTGGTGCGTTCGTCGACGTCCCAGCCACCAAGCTGGGCGCCACAGCCGTGGAGGAGGCGCTGCGCCGCGCCGGCGTGGAGACCCCGGACGAGGTGCTCATGGGCAACGTGCTTCAGGCTGGGCTGGGACAGAACCCTGCGCGCCAATCGGCGGTCGGTGCCGGCATCGTGGAGACGGTGCCCTCCACCACCATCAACAAGGTCTGTGGCAGCGGGCTGAAGACGGTGGCGCTGGCTGCACAGGCCATACGCGCGGGCGACGCTGACTGCGTTGTCGCCGGGGGAATGGAGAACATGTCCCGCGCTCCGTATCTCATGGAGAGCGGCCGCTACGGGTACCGGCTCGGGCACGGCCAGCTGGTGGACGAGATGATCCGCGACGGGCTGTGGTGCGCATTCGACGACTGCCACATGGGCAGCACCGCCGAGAACATCGCGCGCGAGTACGAGGTCTCGCGCGAGGACCAGGATGCGTTTGCCGCAGCGTCGCAGCAGAAGGCGGAGACGGCGATCACGAGCGGTCGATTCAAGGACGAGATCGTCGGCGTGCGCGTGCAGAAGCGCAAGGACGAGGTGCTCGTCGAAACTGACGAGCATCCCCGGGCCGGCACCACCGTGGAAACGCTGGCGGGGCTGCGGCCGGCGTTCGCCAAGGACGGCACGGTCACAGCGGGCAATGCAAGCGGCATCAACGACGGCGGAGCCGCGGTGGTGGTCATGAGCGCCTCGCGGGCGAAAGCCGAAAACCGCACCCCGCTGGCGAGGATCCGCAGCTACTCCAGCGCGGGGGTCGCGCCCCGGATCATGGGCATGGGCCCGGTTCCGGCGGTGAAGCTGGCGCTGGAGAGGGCCGGGGTGGGACTCCGCGACGTGGATCTCTTCGAGTTGAACGAGGCCTTCGCCGCCCAGTCGGTAGCCGTCGGCCGCGAGTTGGCCATCCCGGAGGACCGGCTCAATGTCAATGGCGGCGCCATCGCGCTCGGCCATCCCATCGGAGCCAGCGGGACGCGCGTGCTCGTCACGCTCCTGCACGAGATGGCCAAGCGGGACGCGCAGATCGGCGTCGCCGCGTTGTGCATCGGCGGCGGGCAGGGAATCGCCATGGTGCTGGAGCGGTCCTGACCCGTCTCTGAGCGCTGCCGGGCTGAGGATGTATCGTTGGAGCCCGTGTCCAATCGCGTCAACCGGTCGGCAGAAAATCGCGCAAGCCCTATCTGTGTCGTCGGCGCCGGATACGTAGGGCTCGTGACCGCGGTCTGCCTGGCAGACAGCGGGGCGCAGGTCAGGCTCCTCGACATCGACCGCACGCGGCTGGCGATGCTGCACGACGGCAGGTCGCCGATCCATGAGCCGCTGCTCGACGAGCTGCTCACCTCGGTGCTCGCCGGCGGCAGGCTGACGCTGCACGGGGAGATCGCCGAGGCCATGAACGGTGCGGAGGTGGCGATCCTTGCAGTGGGGACGCCAGAGCTCTCCGACGGTCGCGCTGATCTCAGCCAGGTGCGCCGCGCGCTCGGTAGCGCGGTCGCGCAGGCTTCGCCGGGAACGGTGATGGTCATCAAGAGCACGGTGCCGCCCGGTACCACGTCGGCGCTGCGACCGCTCAGCCGTCGCAACGGCACGGTGTTTCCCCTGGTGGTCTGCCCCGAGTTTCTCAGCGAGGGCAGTGCCGTTCGTGATTTCCGCCACCCGCCGCAGCTGGTGGTGGGTGGTGACGACCGCGTCGCGTGTGAGCGTGTCGCGGCGCTGTTCGGGCTCGTCGACGTACCCACCCTGATCACCGACTCGACCAGCGCAGAGCTGATCAAGTACGGACTCAACTCCTTCCTGGCATTGAAGATCTCGTTCATCAACGAGATGGCGCAGCTGTGCGAGCTCACCGACGCCGACGTGAGCTCCGTGGCCGACGGCATCGGCGCCGACCCGCGCATCGGCCGCGCCTTCCTTGGCGCCGGCCTGGGCTTCGGTGGTTCGTGCTTTCCGAAAGACGTGCGCGCGCTCGACCAGGCGGCCAGCTACCACGGACACAGCTTCTGGCTGCTGCGCGCCGCGGTCGAGGTCAACTCACAGCAGCGCAGCCGCTTCGTCGCCAAGATCCAGAATGCGTTGCGCGGCAGCGTCAGCGGCAAGCGAATCGCTGTCCTTGGGCTCGCCTTCAAGCCAGGCACGGACGACGTTCGGCAGGCTGCCTCAGCGGACGTGATCCGACACCTCGAGGACCTCGGCGCGCGGGTGACGGCCACAGACCCGGTTGCCAACCAGCGGGCGCGCGAGATCCTGCCGCTCACCAAACTCGTCGACGACCCATACGCCTGTGTCACCGGCGCCGACGCTGTGGTCCTGGTGACCGAGTGGCCCGAATACGTCAATCTTGACTGGAACAGAGTGGCGCGGCTGGTGAGGCGCCCATTGGTGATCGATGGCCGGAACTGTCTCGACGGTCCCGCGCTTGCCGCTGAGGGCTTCACGTACATCTCGGTCGGCCGGCGCGCGATCAAGCCGCCCCGAGCAGCCATCGCCAAGTCCGAAGGAGCGATCCGACCCAGGCTGGTGAGCGCAGGCGGCGGCTGATGCCGCGCACGCTCGTCACAGGAGGGGCAGGGTTCGTGGGCTCGCACCTCATTGATCGCCTGCTGGCGCGGGGCGACGAGGTCATCTGCATCGACAACTTCGTCACGGGGCGGTCGGAGAACCTTGCGCATCTCGACGGCGATGTGCGTTTCACGCGCATCGAGCAAGACGTGACCGCCCCGCTCGGCATCGATGGCGGCATCGATGCCGTGCTTCATCTCGCGTCTCCCGCCTCACCGGTCGACTACGCAGCGCATCCGATCGCCACCCTCGAGGCCGGCACGGTCGGCACCCACCAGGCGCTTCGCCTTGCGCTGGAGAAGGGCGCGCGGTTTCTGATGGCGTCGACCAGCGAGGTGTACGGAGATCCGCTCGAGCATCCGCAGCGGGAGGCGTACTGGGGGCATGTCAATCCCGTCGGCCCGCGCAGTGTCTATGACGAAGCGAAGCGTGCGGCTGAGGCGTACGTCATGGCGTACCACCGCACATATCAACTCGATACGCGAATCGCCCGCATCTTCAACACCTACGGTCCGCGGATGCGTCGGGACGACGGTCGGGCGGTGCCACAGTTCGTCACGCAGGCGCTCAACAACGAGAGCGTGACCGTGTACGGCGACGGTTCTCAGACCCGCAGCCTGTGCTACGTGGACGATCTGGTCTCCGGTCTCCTCCTCCTGCTCGAATCCGATCACGTGATGCCAGTTAACCTCGGCAACCCAAACGAGATCACGATCCATCGTCTTGCCGAGCGCGTCATCACACTCTGTGGCAGCAGCAGTGGGATCGAGCTGCGCGACCTGCCGGAGGACGACCCCCGCCGGCGCTGCCCGGACATCTCCACAGCCCGCTCAGTGCTCGGCTGGACGCCTTCGATGACACTCGATGAAGGCCTCTCGCGCACCATCGAGTGGTGGCGCCGGGAATGGGCTGACGTGGCCGAGCCGGCGGCTTCGGTCATAAGCTGAGCGCCAGGTGACTGCCGCAGACCCCTACGTGTCGGTCTTGATACCCGCCCTCGATGAGGGCCGCACCATCGACCGTGTCATTGACGCGGTGCTGGCCGTGAATTTGCCCCTCGAGTTGGTGCTCGTCGACGATGGCTCCACTGATGACACGTGGCAACGGATGCAAGCTCGTGCCGACGGCGTGCGGATCCGCGCCTACCGCCACGCCGTGAACCAGGGGAAGGGTGCCGCGATTCGCACCGCGCTGCGCCAAGCGCGCGGCCACGTTGTCATCATTCAGGACGCAGACCTGGGGTACAGCCCCAGTGACTACCCCCGCCTGGTGGCGCCGATCCAGAGCGGCCGTGCATCCGTCGTCTTTGGATCGCGGGCGTTTGCCAGCCACACCGCCTACTCGTTCTGGTACGTGATCGGAAATCGCGTTGTGACCCTGGCAACCAACCTGCTGTACAACGTCTATCTCTCCGACATGGAGACGGGCTACAAAGTCATGCCTCGCGAGGTTGCGCTGGCGCTGGACCTCGAGGCGCGTGGGTTCGAGCTGGAACCCGAGATCACCGCCAAGCTACTGCGGATGGGTCACCGGATCTACGAGGTTCCGATTGAATACACCGCGCGATCTCGCGAGGAGGGCAAGAAGCTGAAGCCCTCGGATGGCGTGAAGGCACTGGCCGCGTTGCTCCGGTACCGGCTCTGGCAGCCGCGCCGCGCGGCACCGGATGACTACCCTCCGGAGGCAGCGGCCAACGATGCAGCAGCGTCACCGACGCCGGTGAACACATCGGTCTCCGGCAGCCGCGCCGGTGTCCTCGACACCACCAGCTGAAAGAACTCATCGCCGAACTGGTCGATGGCGATCTCCTCGGGGATCTGAAACCAGGGCCAGTCCGGCGCGATCTGGCTGCGATGCGCCCGCAGGGCGTCGAGCTTGCGCTTCATCCCGGTCCGGCAGTCCACGCTGGTGGTCACCCATTCGTCCGGCGTGAAGAACAGCGAGCCGGCCGGGTCCTCGTCGCCGAACGGCGATGCGATGCCCGCCGCTTTGGCCATGTCGATTGCCTTGCGCGCCCATGACACCGGGAAGGCCGTGTAGTAGAGCTTCTGAACGCGCCACGGCGGTCCCGCATCCTTGTACATCGGCGTGTACGCCGCCTCGACCGCGAGCAGTGTGGCCCGGTGGGCCTGGATGTGGTCCGGGTGCCCGTAGTCGCCGTAGCCACCATAGGTCATCACGACGTGCGGTTTGAAACGCCGGATGTGCTCGACGATGCGGCCGGTGACCTCGTCGAGCTGCGACCGCCAGAAGGCATCGGGAGCGTCGTTGGTCGGCTCGCCGGCCATGCCCGAATCGCCGTAGCGCAGGAAGTGCAGCTCCTTTACGCCGAGGATGTCGCATGCCTGCTGCAGCTCCGCCTCGCGTATCTCCGTGAGGCGCGGCCGGGTCGTCTCCTCGGGCATCGTGGGGTCGTAGATGGTGGCCAGCTTGCCGTCGGTGCAGCAGATGTTGCAGGTCGCGATGCCACGATCCGCGCATGTCGCATAGAGGCCGCCTCGGCGTGCGCGTGCACGCCCATGAGTCGCAGGCCGGATGGGTCGCTCATGCTTCGGCGATGCTGACCGACTGCATGACATCGCCCTTGCGGATCGCCGTCACCACCTCCATGCCCTTCACGACCTGACCGAAGAGGTTGTACGACTTGGCCAGCTTGTGCCGGTCGTCGACGGTGCAGATGAAGAACTGCGAGCCGTTGCTGTTCGGCCCCGAGTTGGCCATGGCGACCGCACCGGCGGCGTACTCGCCCTGAACGGGCTCGTCGCCAAATTTGTACCCGGGCCCGCCGGTGCCGTCACCGCGCGGGCAGCCGGCCTGGATCACGAAGTCGTCGACGACGCGATGAAACGTCAGGCCGTCGTAGAAGCCGCGGCCGGCGAGAAAGACGAAGTTGTTGACCGTGCGCGGCGCGCGCCCCGGGTCAAGAGCGATGAGGATGTCGCCCCGCGGCGTCGCGATGGTCGCGGTGTAGCGCTTTGCCGGATCGATGACCTGCTCGGCCTGGCTGTACTGCTCGGGCATCGGGGCAGTCTACCGGCTGTGCACGCCGGCCCCGAGCGCTCCCGCTCAGCTGGCGTTGGGCGATGCCGTGGGCGCGAGCTTGCGCTCGTGCTTGCCGTGCCGCAGGTCTGCAAGGCTCGTGTTCATCAGCTTCTCGACGCGCGTCTTGGCCTTGGCCAGCAGCGAAGCCTCCTGATCCTTGGTGACCTTGCCATCGCCAACGGCTTTGTCGATGCGGGTCTTGAGCCGGGTCAGCACGTCGCTCTCGACAGCCTGCGCCTTGTCACCCGCGATCTGCGTGATGGTCTGACCGGCCCGCAAACGCTGCCGCAGCGCGTCGCGGCTGAGGCCCGTTTCCTTCACCGTGGCCCTGAGCACGGCGGACAGGAGGTGCGGGTGGCGCACTGCCTTGGCGCCGAAAGCCGCATCCTGCGAACCGGGCGCCGGCGCGGTGGCTGCACTGTTGGAACGCGCTGCTATCACCGGGATCGCGACCGCTGCCGCGCCGCCGGCCACGGCGGCGACGATGCACGTGATCAAAACCTTCTTGGGCAGAAACGAGATTCTCACGGACAAGTCATACCAGACGTGCGCCGGCGCGCCCTGAGGCACGGCTGAGAGGGACGACCGACCGTCACTGCTAGAGTCGTCGCCCGTTGGATCGGGCGCTCGGGAGGTTCTCATGAAGGTCGTCGTCTGCGTGAAGCAGATCCCCGACCCGAATACGACGGGCCAGCTCGATCCGGGCACGCACCGGCTCAAGCGCGATGGGGTCGAAGCGGTGCTCGATCCTGGCGACGAGTTCGGCGTCGAGGCCGGGCTGCAGCTCGTCGAGAAGCATGGTGGCGAGGTGACCGTGGTGA
>VBJV01000092.1 GCA_005879785.1 Chloroflexota bacterium | reverse complement strand
GCGAGCGGCTGACGAGGCGGGTCAGCCGACCCGCGCGGGGGTATCCGGAGCCGAGGCGGCACGGCTCGGTTCGCAGGCCGAGGTGAGGTATAAGCGGCGGGGCCCCAGCGGGGCTCCGACCGCGGCCCCCGCAAGTGGTCAGCTGATCCCTCCTCGTCAGCGGCCCAGCTGAGCTAGCCGTTGCGCGGGTAGAAGATCGCGCCGCTGATCCGGCGGGTAAGTGCCCTGGGCGCGAACCTGGGGCCGAGCGCGAGCAGGGCGTTCGGCTTGCCCGTGATGCATATGGCGTGACGGCGATCGAACGCGTTGAGCGCGATGTTCACGCACTTCGCCGCGCTCATGCCCCCGCGCATCATCTGCATGTAGTCGTTGACCCCGGCCACCTCGCCGAACTCGCTCTGCGTCGGGCCGGGGCAGAGGGCCATGACCCGCACCCCGGTGCCGCGCATCTCCTCGGCGAGGCCCTCGGTGAAGTGCAGCACGAAGGCCTTGGTGGCCCCGTAGGTGGCCATGTAGGGGAGGGGCTGGAACGCCGCGGTGCTGGCCACGTTGATCACCCCGCCGTCCCCGGCCTTCGCGAGCGCCGGCAGCGCTGCCAGGGTCAGCTCCTGCAGCGCCACGACGTTGAGCTGCACCTCGGCCCGCTCCCGCCCGGCGTCGAGATCCGCGGCGCGTCCTCGCGTGCCGAAGCCGGCGTTGTTCACCAGGACCCATGGTCCGTTCGAGGTGAGCAGGCTGCTCACCGTAGCGCGACCCTCTGGCGTCTCCAGATCGGCTGCGAGGGCCGTCATCGTCCCGCTGCCGGCGGCCGTGCTCTCCTTGGCAAGCTCGTCCAGGCGGTCGGAAGCGGCGCGCGAACTCGGCGCCGATGCCAGACGACGCACCCGTGACCAGCACGGGCACCGACGCAGGGACTGGGGAAGCCATCGCTACCTCCAATGTTAGGATCGGCCGCGATGCTGTCGGACTACGCGCCGATTCTCATCTTCCTCGCTGTCGTTCTTGGCTTTGCCGTCGGTGCCCAACTGCTCAGCTCCGTGCTGGGCCCGCGGCGTCCATCCGAGGCAAAGGATCTCCCGTACGAATCGGGCATCGTACCCCGCGAATCGGCACGCAGGCGCTTCTCGGTGAGCTTCTACGTCACCGCGATGCTCTTCATCATCTTCGACGTCGAATCCATCTTCCTGTTCCCCTGGGCGACCATCGTCCGCCAGCTCAAGGTCTTCGGCATCGTCGAGATGGGCATCTTCATCGCCACACTGCTGGTCGGGCTCGTCTACGTCTGGCGCAAGGGAGCGCTGAAATGGGACTGACGCCGGACGCGGGCACGATCGCGCTGCCGCGTGTCGGCGCGCAGGAGCGCACGGCGGTGCAGGCGGGCGTGGTCACGACAACAGTCGAGAAGGTCATTCAATGGGGCCGCTACAGCTCGCTGTGGCCGGCGCTGTTCGGGCTGGCGTGCTGCGCCATTGAGATGATGGCGGTGGGCCAGTCCCGATACGACATGTCGCGCTTCGGCGCCGAGGTGTTCCGGGCCTCCCCGCGCCAGGCCGACGTGATGATCGTCGCCGGGCGGGTGTCCCAGAAGATGGCGCCCGTGCTGCGCCACATCTACGACCAGATGCCCGAGCCGAAGTGGGTGATCAGCATGGGCGCGTGCGCCTCCAGCGGCGGCATGTTCAACAACTACGCGATCGTCCAGGGGGTCGACAAGGTGGTCCCAGTCGACGTCTTCCTGCCCGGCTGCCCGCCCCGGCCCGAGGGTCTGCTGGACGCGATCATCAAGCTGCAGAAGAAGATCGCCGGGGAACGTCCCGGCTCACTACTGGGCTGATGGGCGGCGGGCGCGCGGGCGACGTGCTCGAACGCGAGCTGCCCGGCACGGTGCTGCGCCGCGAGACGGCGTACGGCGAGGAGACCGTGTGGATCGAACGCGAGCAGCTGGTGGCGGCGTGCACGTTGCTGCGCGACCACCGCGACGCGCAGTTCCGGGTGCCGCTGTTCGTAACCGCGGTCGACCACCCGGACCGCGAGCCGGAGCAACCGCGTTTCGACATGGTCTACATGCTGCGATCGCTCCAGTACAACGATGTCTGCCGGCTGATCGTGCAGGTGACCGAGGACGACCCGTCGGTGCCCACGCTCGACCTCCTCGGCATCCGCTTCGCCGGCCATCACCAGCTCAAGCGCATCCTCCTGCCCGACGACTGGGAGGGTCATCCGCTGCGCAAGGACTACGCGTCGTTTGGCGAGCCAGTCGCGTTCACGCACAACCTGGAGTGGGCATTGCCGGCGCAGGAGCGTCCCCGCGACATGCCCGGAGAAACTCGATGACCGCGCTCCCACCGCCGGGCGCGCCGCCGGCGAGCGACCCCGTCTCCGAGCAGTACGAGCACGGCCGCGACATCCTCGGCGTCGAGCACGGGCTCGACGCAGTGGACCTGGTGCAGCTGGACGAGGAGACCATGGAGCTCAACATGGGTCCGCAGCACCCGTCGACGCACGGCGTGCTGCGCCTGGTGCTCAACCTCGACGGCGAGGTGGTGCGCGAGTGCCGGCCCGACATCGGGTACCTGCACACCGGCTTCGAGAAGGACTTCGAGCGGCACAACTACCAGCAGTGCATCCCGTACACGGACCGCATGGACTACCTGGCGCCGCTGTTCAACAACCTCGGCTTCTCGCTGGCTGTGGAGCGGTTGCTCGGTATCGACGTCCCGCCACGGGCGCAGTACCTGCGCGTGATCATGTGCGAGCTGTGCCGCATCGCCAGCCACCTGATCTGGTACGGCACGAGCGCCCTCGACCTGGGCGCCACCACGCCCTTCATCTACGCGTGGCGCGACCGCGAGAAGCTGCTCGACATCAACGAGCTGGTCAGCGGTGTGCGCATGCACACGTCGTTCATCCGCGTGGGCGGCCTGCTCGCCGACGTGCCCGACGAGTTCTACGGCATGGTCAACGAGGTGGTCAGAACGTTCCCCCGGCTCATCGACGAGCACGAGCTGCTGCTCACCAAGAACCCCATCTTCCGGGAGCGCACCGTCGGCCTGGGCGTGATCAGCGCCGAGGACGCCATGAACTACGGCGCGACCGGCCCGATGCTGCGCGGCAGCGGCGTGCCGTACGACCTGCGCAAGGCGCATCCCTACAGCTCGTACGACCATTTCGACTTCGACGTGCCCATCGGACGCCGCGGCGACGTGTACGACCGCTACCTGGTGCGCATGCAGGAGATGCGCGAATCGGTGCGCATCATCGAGCAGGCGCTCAACAACCTCCCGGACGGGCCGGTGAACACCGCCGACCGGCGGGTTGCGCTGCCGCCGCGCAACGAGCTGAACACCAGCATGGAGTCGCTCATCTACCACTTCAAGCTGGTCACCGAGGGGTTCCGCCCGCCGGCGGGGCAGGTGTACGAGGCCGTCGAGTCGCCGCGCGGCGAGCTGGGCTTCTACGTGGTCAGCGACGGCAGCAACCGTCCCTACCGCTGCAAGGTCCGGGCGCCCGCATTCTCGAACCTCAGCACGCTCCCGCACATGGTGCGCGGCGAGCTCATCGCCGACGTGGTGGCGGTGATCGGCTCGATCGACATCCTGCTCGGCGACGTGGATCGATGAGCCTCTCCAAGGCGACGGTCGCAGCCATCGAGAAGCAGCGCGACCGTTACCCGCAGCCGCGCAGCGCGATCCTGCCGGCCCTGTGGGCGGTGCAGCACGAGGTCGGCCACCTCAGCCCCGAGGCGATGGGCGAGGTGGCGTCGCTGCTCCGCGTCGCCCCCAGCGAGGTCGAGGCGGTCTCCACCTTCTACTCCATGTACTTCCAGAAGCCGCACGGGCGGCACGAGGTGCTGGTGTGCATCAACGTGTCGTGCGGGCTGCGCGGAGCCGACGACATCGTCGGCCACCTCGAGCGCACCCTCGGTTGCGCGTCGGGCGAGACCAGCGCCGACGGCGAGTTCACGTGGGCGAGCACCGTGGAGTGCCTGGGCGCCTGCGGAGGCGCGCCGGCCATGCAGGTCGACCATCACTTCCACGAGGACCTGACCCCGGAACGCGTCGACGATGTGCTGGCGCGCGTCCGCAACGCGGGCACGTAGGATTCAGCGCTCGGTATGGCGGAATACAAGCTGCTGACCAAAGACTTCGGCACCGAGCGCCTGCAGACGCTCTCTGTGTACGAGAGCACGGGCGGGTACCAGGGACTGCGCGAGGCGTTCAAGAAGTTCACACCCGAGTCGCTGGTCAACGAGGTGAAGACCAGTGGCATCCGCGGGCGCGGAGGCGCGGGCTTCCCCACGGGCACCAAGTGGTCCTTCCTGCCCAAGGATGTCTTCCCGCGCTACCTGTGCTGCAATGCCGACGAGTCCGAGCCGGGCTGCTTCAAGGACCGCTACCTCATCGACGAGAGCCCGCACCAGCTCATCGAGGGCGTCCTCATCGCCTCGTACGCGATCCAGTGCAACACGGCATTCATCTACATACGCGGCGAGTACCACGACCAGCGCCTGCTCCTGGAGCGCGCGGTGGAGGAGGCGCGCAGTGCCGGGTACATCGGCAAGAACATCGCCGGCAGCGGCTTCGACTGCGAGATCATCGTGCACGGCGGCGCCGGCGCCTACATCTGCGGCGAGGAGACGGCGCTCATCGACTCGCTGGAGGGGCTGCGCGGTCAGCCCCGGCTGAAGCCGCCGTTCCCGGCGATCAAGGGGCTGTACGGTCAGCCCACCGTCGTCAACAACGTGGAGACGCTCTGCAACCTGCCCCACATCGTGCAGCGCGGCGGCGAGTGGTTCAAGTCGCTGGGCACGGAGCGCAGCACGGGCACGCGCGTGTTCTGCTGCAGCGGGCACATCAACCGCCCGGGCAACTACGAGATGCAGCTGGGCACACAGATACGCGAGCTGCTCGAGGAAGAGTGCGGTGGCATGTGGCGAGACCGCTCCCTCAAGGCGTTCCAGCCCGGTGGCGGCTCGATGCAGGTGCTCCTCCCCGAGCACCTCGACCTGCCGCTCGACATGGACGCCGTGGCGAAGGCGGGCTCGTCGCTGGGCGCGGGCGCAATGGTCTTCATGGATGAGACCACGTGCCTCGTCGACGTCTCCATGCGCCTCGTCGATTTCTATCAGCACGAGTCGTGCGGGAAATGCGTGCCCTGTCGCGAGGGGACGTACTTCGAGTCGCAGCTGATGCACCGCCTGGAGCGCGGCGAGGCGTCGACCAGCGAGCTGGCCACGCTGGCCGGCATCTGCGCCAACATGGACGGACGCTGCTTCTGCCCGCTCGGCGACACCGCGACGTGGTTCGTCATGTCGGCGTACAAGCACTTCGGCGAGGAGTTCGAGGCCCATTGCGGCGCGGGTGAGTGCCCGGTGAAAGCTCGCTCCGTGGCGATGGTGGCGTGAGCGCGATGGCGGCGGACGGCAGCGCCCTCGAGCAGCCCGACGACGGGCGGGTGGGCGTCAGCATCGACGGGCGCGACGCGCGCTTCCCGAAAGGGATGCTCGTCCTCGACGCCGCAACCGAGCTGGGCATTCACATCCCCATCTACTGCGCGCATCCGAAGATGGACCCGGTGGCGGTCTGCCGCATGTGCCTGGTGAACATCGAAAAGTTCCCCAAGCCGCAGCCCGCGTGCGCCACCGTCGTCGCCGAGGGGATGGTGGTCCGCACCGAAACCGCCGAGGTGACCGAGCTCCGCGAAGGGATGCTGGAATTCCTGCTGCTCAACCACCCGCTGGACTGCCCGGTGTGCGACCGGGGCGGCGAGTGCGACCTGCAGGACTTCACCTTCCGCTACGGGCCGGGTGTCTCCCGCTTTCCCATCACCGAGAAGGTCCACTTCAACAAGGCGGTGCCGCTGTCGCAGCACATCGAGCTCGACCAGGAGCGCTGCATCCTCTGCTGGCGCTGCGTCCGCTACTACGACGAGATCACCGGCGAGAAGGAGATCGTGCTGCAGCAGCGCGGGGTGCAGACACTGGTCGCCACCTTCAACGACCAGGAGCTGCAATCGGCGTTCCAGGGCAACCTGCCGGAGATCTGCCCGGTCGGCGCGCTGACCCACCGGGAGTACCGTTTCGTCTCGCGCCCGTGGGACCTGCAGCGCGCCGCCGGTGTCTGCCCGGAGTGCTCGTACGGCTGCAACATCAACGTCGACAGCCGCGACTTCGAGGTGAAGCGCTTCGCCTCGCGGGACAATCCGCTGGTCGACGACAGTTGGCTGTGCGACCGCGGCCGCTACAGCTTTCCCGTCTGGAACAGCGCCGAGCGGGTGCGCCGCGCCGCCGTCCAGCCTCGCGGCGGCGAATCACGTGATGTGAGCGTCGACGACGCCGTCGCGGCCGCGGCCGCCGAGCTGCGTGGCGTCATCGACGAGCACTCAGGTGAAGCCGTGGCCGTCCTCGGCTCCGCGCAGAGCACCAACGAGGAGTGCTGGCTGCTCGAGCGGCTGGCGCGCACGGTTATCCACACCCCGCACATCGATCACCAGCTGGAGGCGTTCGCGGACCTGACGGCGGGGGAGCACGAGCTCGGCATCGCCGAGATCGAGGAGTGCGACACCCTGGTGGTGCTCGGACCGCAGCCAGAGATCGAAGCGCCGGTGCTCACGCTGCGCCTGTACAAGGCGGAGCAGAAGCGCGGTGCGCGCGTGCTGCGGCTCGACGCCGACACAGCGCCGGCGCGCGTAGCGGCGGCGGTCGGAACCGCCCAGCGCGTCGGTCTCATCGCCGACGAGACCAACCGCGCGCACGCCGCGCGGGTGGCGCCGGCACTGGCCGGGAAGCGCAGCGTGCGGATGCTGACGATCACGCGCGGCGTCAACGGCCGCGGCGCCAAGGACCTGGGCGTGCTGCCCAACCTCGGCGCCGGATACCAATCGGCCCCGGCGTCCGGCAAGAGCGGTCGCGAAATCCTCGAGGCCGCGGCCGAGGGATCGATCCGCGCGCTGCTGCTGCTGGGACCGAACCCGGCGCTGGAGGCGGCCGGCGAGCTGCTCGAGCGCGCGCTGCGCAAGCTTTCTGTAGTGGTGGCGATCGACACCAGGCCCGGTGCGGCGAGCAGAGCTGCCACCGTGCTGATCCCCGGCCACGCGCTGCTCGAGAAGGCAGGCTCGGTGACCAACGTCGAGGGCCGCGTACAGCGGATTCGCACCGCTCTGCCCCCGGCCACCTCGGCGCCGCCGGAGACGCGCGTGCTGAGTGCGCTGGCCGGCAAGCTCGGCGCCAAGGGGTGGGAACGCGGCGACGTGCTCACGGTCAACCGGGCCATGCGCGATGCGATCCCGGCCTACGCGGCGGCGGGCAACGGCGGCCGCGCGGTGTGGGCCGCAGAGGCGCCGGCATGACCGCCGACATCTGGACCACCTTCTTCGGGCCGGACTTCTGGTGGGTGACGCTGCTCAAGGGCGCGCTGGTCGTGCTCTTCCTGGCCACCGCGTTCGCGTACCTGACGCTGGCCGAGCGCAAGGTGTCGGCGCGCATCCAGCTGCGCTACGGCCCCAACCGGGTGGGCCCGTTCGGTCTGCTGCAGCCGGCGGCAGACGGCATCAAGTTGTTCTTCAAGGAGAACACCGCGCCGTCAGGCCGCGACCGCGTGCTCTTCCTGGTGGGGCCGAGCCTCGCCGCGGGCTCCGCGCTGCTGGCCTTCGCGGTGATCCCGCTGGGCGTCAACAGCTGGTTCGGCTACAACTTTCACTGGGACATCACGCATCTCAACGTCGGCCTGCTCTTCATCCTCGNNGCTCGGCGGGCTGCGCTCGTCGGCGCAGCTCATCTCGTACGAGATGGCCGTCTCCTTCGCGCTCATCGGAGTGGTGATCCTGGCCGGTTCGCTCGACCTGGAGCAGATCGTGGGCGCGCAGCGGGGGCTGTGGTACGTCGTGCTGCAGCCGCTCGCGTTCATCCTCTATTTCAGCGCGGCGTTCGCCGAGACCAACCGGGCGCCCTTCGACCTGCCCGAGGCGGAGACCGAGCTCGTCGCCGGCTACCACACCGAGTACTCGTCGATGCGGTTCGGCCTGTACTTCCTCGGCGAGTACGTGAACATGGTGGTGGTCTGCTCGATCGCGACCACGCTCTTCCTGGGTGGCTGGCTGCCCATCTTCCCGTGGCACCCCTTCGACTGGATTCCCGGACCGATCTGGTTCATCGGCAAGGTCTCCGTGCTGCTCTTCTTCATGATGTGGGTTCGCTGGACTTTCCCGCGGCTGCGCTACGACCGCCTCATGAATTTCGGCTGGAAGGTGCTGCTGCCGCTGGGCTTGATCAACATCCTGGTCACCGGCGCCGTCGTCGCCG
>VBJV01000313.1:3204-4485 GCA_005879785.1 Chloroflexota bacterium | reverse complement strand
TACGCCCTGGCCGCGCCGTATCCCGAGCCGAACGAGGTGGATCAGGACGTCTACGCCTGACGACGCCACGCGGTCTCTTCTTCCAGGCTCCCGAAGCGATCGGGCAGACGCACGCCGAGCGCTACGCCGAGGTGTTCGATCTCATCGCGCTCGCCGACGCGCTGGGCTTCGACGTGGCCTGGCTGGCGGAGCTGCACTTCGGCGGCGCGTTCTCGCTCCTGTCGACTCCGCTCATGCTGGTGCCGCTGATCGCCCAGCGCACGCAGCGCATCCGCATCGGGACCGCCGTCACCCTGCTCCCCCTCCACCATCCGCTGAGCTGCGCCGAGCAAGCGGCCACGGCCGACCTGCTCTCCGGTGGGCGTCTGGAATTCGGAGTGGGCCGGGGCTCGATCCCCAGCCAGTTCCACGGCTTCCGTGTGCCCGTGGCCGAGAACCGCGCACGCTTCGACGAGGCGCTCGAGATCATCCGTCTGGCGTGGACGCAGGAGCGCTTCAGCTATCGCGGCAGATTCCATGACGTGGAGGATATCGCCGTGGTGCCCAAGCCGCTGCAGCGGCCCCACCCCCCGATCCGCGTCGCCGTTCACACGGCGGAGAGTTTCGCGCACATCGGCGATCTCGGGCTGCCGATCTACTCCGGCACGACCACCACGCCCCTGCCGCAGCTTCGCGAGTACATGCCGCTCTACCGCGAGCATCTCGCTGCCGCTGGCCACCCGTGGCAGCGCGATCAGATGGCGCTGATGCTGCCCGTGCACGTAGGGGCCACGTCGGGCGCTGCGAGAGAGGCCATGCGGCCCGGCGTGCACAAGTACTACAAGAACCTTCGGACCATCTTCTCGCAGCTCCCGGAGTCCTACGGCGACCACCTACCACGCCTGCGGGTGATCGAAGAGAATGTCGCCAACCTCCCGTTCGAGCGGTTCTGCCGCGATCAGGGCGTCTTCGGCGACGTCGCTGAGGTCATCGACCGATTGCAGGCCGCGCGTGACGAGTTCGGGCTCTCCCAGATCATCTGCTGGTTCGATCAGGGTTCGATGCTGCCGCGCGCGGAGGTCGAACGCACCATGCGGCGATTCGCCGATCAGGTCATACCAAAGCTCGCATCTGGCTGAGCTGGTCGTCGTAGCAGTCCTCCGCCCGCTTCTTGACCCCCGCGCGTAGACTGGAGACCCGTGGCCCCTGAGAGGGGCTCCCAGCCGCGGAGGGGTGACCGATGGTGACCTTCCAGTTCAACGGCGTGGCCCGGTCGATCGACGTTGAGGGCGACGTCCCTCA
>VBJV01000313.1:2485-3103 GCA_005879785.1 Chloroflexota bacterium | reverse complement strand
GTCACCATCGAGGGCGTCACCGGCAACGTCGCGCAGGCCGTCCAGGCCGCCTGGCGCCGGCTCGACGTCGCGCAGTGCGGGTACTGCCAGTCCGGCCAGATCATGTCGGCGATCGCGCTGCTGACGGAGCTCCCACGGCCGTCCGACGCTGACATCGACGCCGCCATGTCGGGCAACGTCTGTCGCTGCGCCACCTACGTCCGCATCCGCGCCGCCATCCACGAGGCCGCCCGGACGCTGGGAGGCTGAGCATGCTGACCCGCCGTCGTTTCGTCCAGTCGACTGCGCTCACGGGTGTGGCGCTGCTCGTGGGGTTCCGCCTCGACGGCCGGCCGGCCGCAGGAGCGGACGACGTCTTCGTGCCGAACCCCTTCGTCCGGATCGCGCCGGACAACACCGTCACCATCATCGGCAAGCACCTCGAGATGGGGCAGGGCAGCTACAGCGGGCTCGCTACCATTCTCGCCGAGGAGCTCGACGCCGACTGGTCGCAGATCCGCGTCGAGGCGGCGCCCGCGAACGCCGAGCGCTACAACAATCTGAAGTGGGGACCGATGCAGGGCACGGGGGGCAGCACGGCCATGGCCAACTCGTGGGACCAGCTCCGCCGGGCCGGGG
>VBJV01000313.1:0-2413 GCA_005879785.1 Chloroflexota bacterium | reverse complement strand
CGGGCGACGTTCGGCGAGCTCGCAGGCAAAGCGGCGAAGCTGACGGCGCCCGCCCAGGTGCGCCTGAAGGACCCCAGCGAGTTCAAGCTCGTGGGCAAGCGAGTGCCCCGCGTCGATCAGACGCCGAAGACCGACGGCTCGGCGAAGTTCACCATGGACTTCGCGCTGCCGGGCCTGCTGACGGCCCTCATCGCTCGACCACCACGGTTCGGCGCCACCGTGAAGTCGTTCGACGCGACGGCGGCCCGACGGATCAAGGGCGTGACGCACGTGGTGCAGGTGCCCGCCGGCGTGGCCGTCGTGGCCAGCGGATTCTGGGCTGCTCGCAAGGGGCGGGAGGCGTTACGCGTGACGTGGGACGAGAGCCGCGCCGAGACGCGCGGCAGCGAGGAGCTGTATGCCGCCTATCGCGCGCTGGCCACGCGTCCGGGCCGGCCCGCCCGGCGCGAGGGCGACGCCGGCGGGGCGATTCGCGGCGCCGCGAAGGTGATCGAAGCGGTCTACGAATTCCCCTATCTCGCGCACGCGCCCATGGAACCGCTCGACGCGATCGTGCGTGTCACCGCCGACGGCTGCGACCTGTGGGCCGGCTCGCAGGTGCCCACCATCGACCAGCAGGCCGTCGCGCGCATCCTGGGCCTGCCGCCCGCCAGGGTGCAGATCCACACGCTGCTGGCCGGCGGCAGCTTCGGCCGTCGGGCCACGCCGAACGCCGACGTCGCCAGCGAGGCCGCGGCGGTCGCCAAGGCCATGGGCGGCGACAAGCCCGTCAAGGTCGTGTGGACGCGGGAGGACGACATCCAGGGCGGCCGCTATCGTCCGCTCTACGTACATCGCCTGCGCGCCGGGCTGGATCGCCGGGGCAACATCGTCGGCTGGGAGCACCGCATCGTGGGGCAGTCGATCGTGAAGGGGACGCCATTCGAGGCGGGGCTCGTGAAGAACGGTATCGACGTCACCTCGGTGGAAGGTGCGTCCACGCTCCCGTATGCCGTGCCCAACATCACGGTGGAGCTTCACACGACCGAGGTCGGCGTGCCCGTCCTCTGGTGGCGTTCGGTCGGCAGCACACACACCGCGTTCTCGACGGAGACGTTTCTGGACGAGCTCGCGCACGCCGCGCGCCGCGATCCCCTGGAGATGCGGCGGGCCCTCCTGGCCAAGCACCCGCGCCACCTCGCGGTCGTGAACCTCGCGGCCGACAAGGCAGGCTGGGGCCAGTCACTGCCCGCCGGCGAGGTCTCGCGGCGTCCGGACGGCCTCCCGAAGGTCGAACGCGTCGTCTGCGCGGTGGACTGCGGCACGGCCATCAACCCGGATGTCGTGCAGTCCCAGATGGAGGGCGGCATCGGCTTCGGTCTGGCCGGCGCGCTGTGGAGCGAGATCACCCTCGTGCGTGGCCGGGTGCAGCAGCGAAACTTCGACAGTTACCGGCCGCTGCGCATCCAGGACATGCCCGCCGTCGAGGTGCACATCGTGCCGTCCGGCGCGGTGCCGACCGGCGTGGGCGAGCCCGGCGTTCCGCCGATCGCCCCTGCCGTCGCCAACGCGCTCTTCGAGCTGACGGGCCAGCGCGTACGGCGGTTGCCGTTCGCGCGGCTGGCGTCGGCCGGCACGAGAACGGCATGACGCCACGGGCGATCGCGATCATCGCGCCGGGCGTGGCCGCCCTCGCGGTGGCCGTGCTGGCTGCCTCGACGGTGCGCGCGCAGACCAGCCGCGAGCTTCGCGCACCGAGCGCCTTCGCGGGTATCAAGGATCCGGCCGCACGATCCGCCGCGCTCTTCGTCGAGGCCGGCAAGGTGCTCCGGCATCCGCGATGTCAGAACTGCCATCCCGATGGCGACCGGCCGTCGCAGGGAACCGGCTACCCGCATCAGCCGCCGGTCCAGCGTGGCGCCGACGGCCTCGGGGTCACGACGATGCGCTGCACGACATGTCACCAGGCGGCGACGATGGCGTGGCAGCGTCGCTCCCTCGCCGAGATCTGCGCCCAGGTGAAGGATCCCGCGCGCAACGGTGGCCATCCTCTGAGCGAGATCGACGAGCACATGGCCCGCGATCCGCTCGTGGGCTGGGCCTGGAATCCCGGCGAAGGCCGCGAGCCCGCGCCGGGGACCCAGGCGTCCTTCGGCGCGCTCGTGAAGGCGTGGGCGGACTCCGGGGCGGCGTGTCCGACGCGATAGGAGGCCTGGTGAGGGCGAAGGGCGCGTGTCGTCGGACGCTTCTCACCGGTGCCCTCACCGCTGCCCTCGCTCTCGTGACGCCTGACGCCGGTCTGGCGGAGGAGCCCACCGCCTCCCCGGTGCTGTCGTGGGAAACGGGGGCCGGTAAGAGCTACGTGATTCCGGCCGCCGAGATCGTCGGGTTCATCTTCGGGCTCAACCAGTTCGACCGGCACTTCTTCAATTCG
>VBJV01000086.1:5902-7913 GCA_005879785.1 Chloroflexota bacterium | reverse complement strand
GGGATGCGCGGCCGACGTGGTAGCGCAAGGAGCAGCAACGGTGCGGCCACCCCCATCACGAGCGTGACCTGGAGCAGGTGGGCCGAGAGCAGGTAGTGCGCGGCGACCGTGCCGAGTGGGCTCAACCAGGCGACCCCGAGCAGGGCCACCGCCGTCGCCAGCGACAGCGTGTGGCCGGCACGCCGCCAGCGCAGCGAACCGCGGCGCTGCACCCAGGAGACCCCGAGGCCGACCGCGACGATGCCCGCGGCCAGCAGCGGATCGGTGTTGAACGCGCTCGCCGCCGGTACGTCCACGAGACGACACTAGCGCATTCGCCCCGGTGCTCAAAGTCCCCTCACACGCGGTACAACTGCAGCGCACATGATGGACATCGCCAAGGCTCGGCTGCGCACGCGCCCGTATCAGTTCTCCCTGCGCACCGGCCGCACCGCGGAGGACGTGCTCAACGAGTTCGCCGAGCGCCAGCTGCCCGGCATCGTCGTCGCCGAGCGCGGGTCCTGCTGGGCATCGCTGTGGTCCTCGGTGTGCTCATCCTCAGCGCGGCGTCGGTGGTGCTCATCTCGCTGCTGCCGCTCTCGCTGGTCCCCGCGCTGCCGCTGCTTTTCGACAACCGCCCCGACCTCGCCATCAGCGCCGTACCCGACGATCACGGCGGAACGCGCGTCACAGTGCACGGGCAGGCGACAGCTCCGCTGGCGGCCGCGCTCGACGCATACCTGGGTTCTCTGCCGCGGCTGTCGGTCACGCCGATCGGCGTCCCGCCGCGCGCCGTCAGCTGAGCAGGCGGATCACCGCGACGACGACGCCTTCGAGATGAAGGTCGCGCGTGTAGATCGGCTGCATGGCCGGGTTCTCGGGCTGCAGGCGCACGCGCCCCGGCTCGCGGTAGAACCGCTTGACGGTGACCTCGCTGTCGCCCGTCGCCTCGTTGTCGATGCGCGCGACGACGATGGTGCCGTCCGCCGGCGGATCACGCCTGGGGCGCACCACGACCATGTCGCCGTCGCGAATGCCGGCGTCGATCATGCTGTCGCCGTGCACGGTGAGCGCGTACGCGTCCTCGCTGCGCGCAATCTCCGGCCCGACGGCGATGTGGTCCTCGATGTTCTCGACCGCGAGCACCGGCGTGCCCGCGGCGACGCGCCCGACCAGCGGTAGCGAGATGACGTTGGAGCGCGCCGGCTGAGCGCCTGTAGCCTCCACCACCTCGACGGTGCGTGATTTGGCCGGGTCGCGACGGATGAAGCCCCGCTCCTCGAGCGTGTTGAGGTGGTTCTGCACGGTCGACGACGAGCTGAGTCCGACCGCTTGGCCTATCTCACGCACTGTGGGGGGATACGCATGCCGGCGAGCGTGATCGCGCAGGTAATCGAGAATCTGACGCTGCCGTGGATTGACAGTTTCTGGCATGAGCGGCGATTACCTCCAACCGGGTGGACGGCCCGACTGTATCACGATTGAGGCGCTTGTGCAAACGTTTGTTCTGTGCTGAGACCGGTGGCCAGGGCGGCTGCGTCGACAGCCTCGGAGTCCAGCCCGCGGATGCCCGGTTCGCGGCGGAAAAAGGTGCGCTGCGGCTTCGCGTAACGCAGGGTGCGCCGCTCCGTCGACGCTGCGGCTGCAGCGGCATCGACCTGACCGTCAAACAGGTCGATCGCCTCCGCATAGCCGATGCCCGAGGCACGCAGCGCCTCGCGGCTCACCCCCGAGCCAAGCGCTCGTGAGACCTCCTCCAACAAGGCCCCGGACTCGAACATCTGCGATACGCGTCGACGGACCCACCGCTCGTGCACCTCACGGGCCACATCCAGGCCGTACAGCACGACTGCGTGGTTTGGTGCCGGCTCGCGACGGGCGAGCAGCGAGCCGCCGCGTGCGTCGAGGATCTCGAGCGCTCGGATCACGCGGCGCGGATTGCGTGTGTCGACGGCCCGAGCACCGTCGGGATCGCGCCGCGCGAGCTCGGCGGCGAGCTCAACCAGCCCTGCAGTGGTGGCTGCACGCGACT
>VBJV01000086.1:5345-5856 GCA_005879785.1 Chloroflexota bacterium | reverse complement strand
CGGGTGCCGGCAGCGCCGAGACGAGCCAGCGCGCTGCGCGCGGCCACGAGCCAGTCGTGCGCAGTGAAGCGCGCTCCGGGGTCGCAGAGGTCCAGCAGGTTGCAGGGCACGCCACGCAGCTCCTCATGCGTGGGTGCGCACGTGCCGACGCGCAGGCCGCGCAGCACCTGGCGCGAGTCAGCGTTGAGCAGCTCTGCCGGAGCGAGCCTCAGGGCAAGCTCGACAGCCAGGCGTGTCTTGCCGGTGCAGCTCGGACCGACGATGACCAGCACGGCCGGTTGCCTCAGGTGCGGCGAAAGCTGCGCCGCAGCACCGTGTCCTCGAGCAGCATGACCGTCGGCCGCCCGTGCGGGCAGGTCATCCCGCCGGGAGTCTCGACGAGCCGGTCGAGCAGGCGCTGCTGCTGCTCGAGTGCGATGCGGTCACCGAAGCGAACCGCCGCGTGGCACGCGATCAGCGCGGCGATGCGGTGGCGCCGGCCGGGTTCGCCGCCACCGGCGTCGCCGTCGAG
>VBJV01000086.1:0-5300 GCA_005879785.1 Chloroflexota bacterium | reverse complement strand
CCTCGAGCTGGAAGCCGCAGCGCGCCACGAAATCCGCATGGGCCTCGAGGCGTTCGAGCAGCCCAGCGCCGCACTCCACCACCTCCGGTACGAGCAGCAGCTGCGACGTCTGCACCCCGGCCGGCGCGGCCCAGCCATCGATGAGCTCCGTGTACACCACCTTCTCGTGGGCGGCGTGGGGATCGACGACGACGAGCACGCCGGGAGCCTCTGCGATCAGCCACGTACCTCCGGCCTGACCGACCGCCCGCAGCGGTTTGAGATCCGCAAGTTTCACCGTGCCAGGCTGCGGCGTGTCGCGACTCGCGACCAGCGGGTCGCCGAATGCCGGGTCGACGCCGGTGCCGGCTCCTTCGTCCCGAACGCCGATCACGCCCTTCGCACCTGCGACGCTTGTGGCGGACCAGCCCGCGTCCGCGACGCCGGCGAGCGGCGCCTCGCGCAGCACTGCCCAGCAGGCGCGTTGCACGCTGGCGAAGACAGCACGCTCGTCGCGGAACCGCACCTCACGCTTGGCTGGATGCACGTTGATGTCGACCATGACAGGATCGATCTCCACGAGCACCGCACCGAATGGGTGGCGGCCGGCGGGGATCAGGCCCCGGTATGCCTCCCCCACGGCGGCAAGCAGCGAACGGTTGTGCACGCGCCGGCTGTTGACGGCCAGGACCATGCCGGCACGTGTCCCGCGGTGCGCGTGTGGCGCGCTGATCGCACCCCAGACGCTGATCGCGCCCGGGGAGTCCACGTCCACCAGGTCGCGTGCCGCCCGCGCTCCCAGCACCGCCTGCAGCGCATCGCGCAGCCCCCCGCCCGGCGAGCGCAACGCGACCCGGCCGTCGCTGCGACAGGTGACGCGCACCTCCGGGTGCGTGATGGCGAGGTCGGCGGCGGCGCGCACCGCTGCGGCGCTCTCCGTCGCAGCCGCTCGCAAGAAGCGCAGCCGCGCCGGTGTTGCGGCGAACAGGTCACGCACCTCGACGCGGGTTCCCACCGCAGCGGCAACCGCGACGCGCTCCACCACGTCGCCGTTGCGCACACGCAGCGCCGCGGCATCAGCCCCCGCCGTTCGCGACACGATGCGCAGGTCGGACACCGCCGCAATGCTGGCCAGCGCCTCACCGCGGAAGCCCAGCGTCTCCGCCCGCTCCAGGTCGGCCGTGGCCCTGATCTTCGAGGTGGCGTGACGCGCAACAGCGAGCTCCAGCTCCTCCGCCGCGATACCGGCGCCGTCGTCGACCACCGCGACGCGTACCAGGCCGCCACCCTCGATGTCGACGTCGACGCGCCCCGCCCCGGCGTCCAGCGCGTTTTCGAGGAGCTCCTTCACCACCGACGCCGGACGCTCGATCACCTCGCCTGCGGCGATGGCGTCCGCCACGACCTGTGGCAGCCGCCGGATGCGCGCGGTGCCGATCACGTGGCCGCGCGCTCGTGCAGCTCGGCGAGTTTGTTCAGCGCCGCCAGCGGTGACAAAGCATCGAGGTCGAGGCCGGCGAGCTCCTCGACCACGGGGTGCGCGGCAGGCTCGCTGATGGCCAGCGTCAACTGGTCGGCGTCACGCACCGCCCGCTGCATGAGCGGGCGCGAGCGCTCCAGCTCAGCGAGCAGGTCGCGGGCGCGCACCAGCACGCTTGCCGGCACGCCGGCAAGGCGCGCGACATGGATCCCGAACGATCGATCCGCGCCGCCGTCGACGATGCGGTGCAGGAAGGTCACGCTGTCCCCCTCCTCCACCACCTCGACACGCGCGTTGCGCACGCGCGAGAGTCGCTCCGCCAGCGCGGTGAGCTCGTGATAGTGGGTGGCGAAGAGCGTGCGGCAGTTCAGGTGCGGCGCATCGTGCAGGTGCTCGATGACGGCTCGGGCGATGCTCATCCCGTCGTACGTCGACGTGCCGCGCCCGATCTCGTCGAGGATCACCAGGCTGCGCCCGGTCGCCTGGCGCAGGATGGCCGCGGTCTCCGCCATCTCCACCATGAACGTGGACATGCCGCCGCTCAGGTCGTCCTGCGCACCGATGCGCGTGAAGACGCGGTCGCAGACGCCGATGCGCGCTTCTGCGGCCGGCACGAAGGAGCCGATCTGGGCGAGCAGTACGATGATCCCCACCTGACGCAGGTACGTCGACTTGCCCGCCATGTTCGGCCCGGTGAGCACGATGATGCGGGCCGCGTCGTCGAGGCGGCATGCGTTGGCGACGAAACGTCCGGGTCCGAGCGCCTCCTCCACCAGAGGATGCCGTCCCTCGACGATGTCGATGACGCCACTTGCGTCGACTCGCGGGCGTACCCACGCGCCCTCGTCGGCGACGGTGGCCAGCGCCTGCGTGACATCGAGTCCTGCGAGCGCGCCGGCGGCCTCGGCGATATCAGCGGCGTGCGCTCCCACCATGATCATCGCCGCGTGCAGCAGTGCCTGCTCTCGAGCCACCGCTCGCTCGTGCGCGTGCAGAACGAACGTCTCCTGCGCTTTCAGGTCGGCGGTGACGTAGCGCTCGCTGCCGGCGAGGGTCTGCTTGCGGATGTAGTCCGCCGGCACGTTGCCCTGCTGCGCGTTGGGGATGTCGATGTAGTAGCCGAACACGCGGTTGTAGCCGAGGCGCAGCG
Source organism: Chloroflexota bacterium (assembly GCA_005879785.1). Taxonomy (GTDB): domain Bacteria; phylum Chloroflexota; class Dormibacteria; order Aeolococcales; family Aeolococcaceae; genus CF-165. The sequence continues at coordinate 2,691 of VBJV01000086.1, read as the reverse complement.
AGCGTATACCGGTGCGCTCGCGCTCTCGCGCCTCCAGCGCGCCGATGAACACCCGCGCGTCGGCGCCCGCCGTGAGCAGGTCGTCCAGCTCCCCATCGGCTCCGGGTCGGACGGCGCCGCCGTCGCGCGCAGTGGCGGGCGGGTCGTCGACGAGCAGCGCGGTCAGGTGGGTCAGGAGCTCGTCCGGCGCCCGGCATCGTCGCGCCGAGGCACTGACGGCCGCGTCTCCGATGGCTTCTGCAGCGGCTTGCACGTCGGGGAGCGCCGCGCACGTGTCGCGCACCGCGGCCAGGTCGCGGGGCGTCGCCGTCCCCTGCACGCAGCGCGACACCAGGCGCTCGATGTCGCGGACGCGCGTGAGGGCTTCGCGCAGCCCGCGGCGCGAGTCTCGCGCCCGGACCATCGTCTCCACGACCGCCGCGCGTGCAGCAATCGCGTCCACGTCGATGAGCGGCTCGTACAGGAAGGCGCGCAGGCGGCGCGCGCCCATCGGCGTGCGGGTGCGGTCGAGCAGGCTCATGATCGAGAGGCCGTGCTCCCCCAGCGGCACGAACAGCTCGAGGTTGCGCACCGTCTGGGCGTCGAGACGCATGGTCGACCGCGGCTCGTGCACTTCTATGCGCAGGAGCTCCGGCGTGAGCACGACGCGAGCGCGCTCGCAATACGCGAGCACGGCTCCGGCGGCTGCTCGCGCCACCGGTACGCGGTCGATCCCCAGCCCCTGCGCGCTGACGGTGCCGGTCAGCAGTCGCAGCCGCTCGTCGGCGCGGGCGGTGTCGAACAGCGCGGCGGGGAGCTCGGTGCGGGCCGCGTGGGGCAGGAGCCGCTGCGGCAAGGCGCTGTCCTCGGGGGTGAGCAGCTCGGCTGCGTCGAGCCGCTGCAGGGTCTCGGCGAGCGCCGGAGTGTCGAGACCGCCGGCCAGCTCGCTCAGCTCGAGATGTCCGGTGCTCACATCGAGCGCGGCCACGCCGACCCGTCCGGCACCAGGTGACACGGCGACGCAGCGCGACACCGCGGCGGGGTGGAGGTATTCGTCCTCCAGGACGGTGCCGGCGCTCAGCACGCGCGTCACCGCGCGGCGCACCAGCCTGCCGGCCTCGACGTCGCCGACCTGATCCCAGAGCGCGACGCGCTTGCCGGCGTCGAGCAGACGCCGTATGTACTGGACGGCCGTCTGCTGCGGCACGCCGCACATGGGCAGGCGGCCGGCGTTGCCGAAGTTGCGGCCTGTGAGTGCGATCCCGAGGATGGGCGCGGCGACCTCCGCGTCGGGCCCGAACATCTCGTAGAAATCGCCCAGCCGTGCCAGCACGATGGCCTCGGGAAACCCCGCCTTCACGGCCCTGTACTCGCGCAGGATCGGTGTCTCGCCGGCGTCGTCGATGCCGACGGTATGGCGCGGATCCGCGGGCGGCGTGCCCGCCAGGTGCGGCGCGAGCACCCGGCCGCCGCGGCTCATGCCATCACGCCGCGGCGAGTGGCTCCGCGTGCAGCTGCCACGCGGTGGCCGACAGCACGCGCGCGCGGGCCAGCGTTCCAGGTGACGCGGTGGCTGCAGGCAGCCAGGCCACCTTGTTCTCGCGGGTGCGCCCGTACGGGCGACCGTCCTCAGCGGTTCCCTCGACCAGAATCTCGATCTCTGAGCCCACGTAGGCGCCATTGCGCTCCGCGGCGACCTGGCGCTGCAGGGCGAGCAGGTGGTTCAGCCGGCGCTTCTTCTCGCTGAGTGGCACGTCGTCAGCACGACGCGCTGCGGCGGTTCCGGGGCGGACGGAGTAGGCGGCGAGGTGCACCGTGTCGAAGCGGACCTCGCGCATCAGCGCCTCGGTGGCGGCGAACTCGGACTCTGACTCGCCGCAGAACCCGACGATGATGTCAGTGCTCAGCGCGAGTCGCGGCTGCACTGTCTCTACGGCATCGCGGATCTTCTCCCGGTACTCGTCGACGGTGTAGAGCCTGCGCATCCGGCGCAGCAGCGCGTCGTGCCCTGCCTGCACCGGCAGGTGGAGCTGCTCGCACACCGTCGGCAGCTCGCGCATCGCTGTGAACAGCTCCGGCACGGCGTTGCGCGGGTGCGAGGTCAGGAAGCGCAGGCGCCAGAGTCCGGGCACCGCGTCCACGGCGTGGAGCAGCTCGGGAAGGCGCCCGCCGCCGGACGGGTCGCGATATGAGTTGACGTTCTGGCCGAGCAGGGTCACGTCGCGAACACCGTGCTCCACCAGGCGGGCGACGTGCGCCACGACATCCGGCATGGGACGGCTGAGCTCGCGTCCGCGCACGAACGGGACGATGCAATAGGTGCACATCTCGTTGCAGCCACCCATGACCGGAACGAAGGCGCTGAGGCGGTCGGACGCGGGCAGCGCAAGCGGACCGTCGAGAGCGGCCCCGTGCAGCCCCTGCAGCTTCGCGAGAAAGCCATCCGGCTCGCGGACGTCGAAGACGTAGTCGAGTTCGGGCAGCCGGTCGAGCAACGCCTCGCCGTGCTCCACGGCCATGCACCCCGTGAGCGCGATCGAGCGGCCGTGGCGCTCGCGCTTCCAGGGGATGAGCTCACGGAACTTGCCGTACACCTTCTGTTCGGCGTTGGCGCGCACCGTGCACGTGATCAGGACGGCGAGGTCGGCGTCTTCCAGTGGCACCTCGGGGACGCAGCCGATCTCGGCGAACTGCTCGGCCAACGACTCGCGG
>VBJV01000085.1 GCA_005879785.1 Chloroflexota bacterium | reverse complement strand
CGGGCGCATTCCACCGTTTCAGCGCGGGAACTCCGCGGTAGTAGCCCAGGACGTTCAGTGTTCCGGTGTCGAGCAGGAAGTGCTGGCCGGCGCCCGGCGGCAGCCCGAGCCAGCGCGCCGCCAGGACACGCAGGACGTGCCCGTGGGCGAAGAGCGCGACGTCGCCGGCGGTGGCGCGCGCCCGCGCGATCACGTGGTCGACCCGCGCGGCGACGTCGGCCGGTGTTTCCCCGCCTGGGCAACCGTCCCGGAAGATCAGCCACCCGGGCGCGCTGGCGTGGATCTGCTTGGGCGTGAGGCCCTCGTACTTGCCATAGTTCCACTCGACCAGATCGGGCTCGAGGACCGCCGCGTCCGCCAGCCCGCATAACGCACACGTCTCCCGCGCGCGCTGCAGGGGACTGGTCAACACGAGCGCGAAGGACTCGGCGGCCAGCACGCCGCGGAGTCCCGCGGCGAGCCGGCGGCCGTTGTCCGTCAGTGGAATATCGGTCGTGCCCGTGTGCTGTCCGCTCAGGCTCCACACCGTCTCGCCGTGCCGGACGGCCACGACCCGACGCGCGGACGGCTCACTCAGTGCGGCCATGTCCAGTTGTCGACGTCAGGGTGGTCGATTCCCTGCTCGTAGGCATACTTCTGGTAGCGGATCTGCGCGTTGCGCAGCTCTTCCTTGGCGTGCCCGCCGATGCGTTGCAGCGAGGGCACCCGGTCGATGACGTCGATGCCCAGGCTGAAGCGGTCGATCTGGTTCTGGATGGCCAGGTCGAGCGGCGTGTTGATGTTGCCCTTCTCCTTGTAGCCGCGCACGTGCAGGTTCTTGTGATTCGTTCGCCGGTACGTGAGGCGGTGGATCAGCTGCGGATAGCCGTGGAAGTTGAAGATGATCGGCTTGTCGGTCGTGAACAGGCTGTCGAAGTCCCGGTCCGAGAGGCCGTGCGGGTGCTCCCTCTCGGGCATGAGCTTGTAGAGGTCCACCACGTTGATGAAGCGGATCTTCAGATCCGGGAAGTGGCTGCGCAACAGCACCGTCGCCGCCAGCGCCTCCTTGGTCGGGATGTCGCCGGCGCTGGCCATCACGACGTCGGGCTCGTGGCCCTCGTCGTTGCTGGCCCGTCTCCAGATGCTGAGGCCCTTCGTGCAGTGGGCGACGGCCTCGTCGATGGTCATGTACTGCAGGTGCTTCTGCTTGTCGGAGACGATCACGTTGACGTAGCCGGTGCTGCGCAGGCAGTGGTCGGCTACGCAGAGCAGCGTGTTGACGTCGGGCGGCAGGTAGATGCGGCACACGCCCGGGTCCTTGTTGAGGACCACGTCGAGAAAGCCGGGATCCTGGTGCGTGAAGCCGTTGTGGTCCTGGCGCCACACGGTGGAGGTCAGCAGCAGGTTCAGCGAAGCCACCGGGGCCCGCCAGGCCTGCTCGCGGCTGCTGGCCAACCACTTGGCGTGCATGTTGAACATCGAGTCGATCACGTGGGCGAACGCCTCGTAGGTCGAGAAGAACCCGTGGCGACCCGTCAAGAGATACCCCTCGAGCCAGCCCTCCAGGGTGTGCTCGGAGAGCATCTCCAACACCCGCCCGTCAGGAGAGAGCTGGCCGCCGTCGGCGTCCTCCGGCAGGTAGTCGGCCAGCCACAGCTTCTTGCTCACCTCGTAGACCGCGTCGAGCTTGTTCGAGGTGTTCTCGTCGGGGCCGAAGACCCGGAAGTTCGTCATGTTATTGCGCATGATGTCGCGCAGGAACTGGCCGAGCGGCCGCGTGTTCTCGGCCGTGATCTGCGCGGGCTTCTCGACCTTGATCGCGTAGTGGCGGAAGTCGGGCATGCGCAGCGACTTGCGCAACAGCCCGCCGTTGGCGTGCGGGTTGGCGCCCATGCGGCGCGTGCCCGTGGGCGCCAGCGCGCGCAGCTCGGGGATGAGCCGACCCGTGTCGTCGAACAGCTCCTCGGGCCGGTAGCTGTGCAGCCACTGCTCGAGCTGCGCCATGTGGGCCGGGTTGTCGTGCATGCCCGACAGCGGCACCTGGTGGGAGCGCCAGAAGCCTTCGACCTTGCGGCCGTCCACCTCGGCGGGACCCGTCCAGCCCTTGGGGCTGCGGAGCACGAGCATCGGCCAGCGCGGGCGCGTCGGCTTGCCACTCGCACGCGCGTCCTTCTGGATGCGCCGGATCTCCCGCACGCAGTCTTCCAGCGTGGCGGCCATCTGCTGGTGCATGACGGCGGGTTCGGCGCCTTCCACGAAGTGGGGCGTCCAGCCGTAGCCGCGGAACAACGCGTCCAGCTCCTCGTGCGAGATGCGCGCGAGGATCGTTGGATTGTTGATCTTGTAGCCGTTGAGGTGGAGGATCGGCAGCACGGCGCCGTCGCGGATCGGGTTGAGGAACTTGTTGGAGTGCCACGACGTGGCCAGCGGCCCCGTCTCGGACTCGCCGTCGCCCACCATCGTGACGACGAGCAGATCGGGATTGTCGAAGGCGGCGCCGAAGGCGTGGGACACGCTGTAGCCCAGCTCACCGCCCTCGTGGATCGAGCCCGGCGTCTCCGGCGTGCAATGGCTGCCGATGCCGCCGGGGAACGAGAATTCCTTGAAGAATTCCAGCATGCCCTCGGCGTCCTCGCCCTTGTTCGGGTAGATGTCCGAGTACGCCCCCTCGAGGTACACCGGCGCCAGCACGCCGGGTGCGCCGTGGCCGGACCCGGCGAGGAAGATCGCGTCGAGGTCGTACTTGTTGATCAAGCGGTTGAGATGGACGTAGGCAAAGCTCAGGCCGGGGCTGGCGCCCCAGTGACCGAGCAGACGCTTCTTGACGTGCTCCGGCTTCAGCGGCTCCCGCAGCAGCGGGTTGCCGCGCAGGTAGATCATGCCTGCGGCCAGGTAGTTACAGGCGCGCCAGTAGGCGTCGATCTTTCGGAGCTCGTCGGCGGACAGCCGGTCGGCGGTGGTGGTCTTCGGCTTCGGCTCGGTCACACGTGCCATGAGTTCTCCTCCGTGATGCTTCGCTTGCTTGCCAGCCAGGGGTGGACACCGGTGACGCGAGCGTAGGGACAGCCTCGGCCACCGTCTATGCGGCATTGGTCGCGAGTCGATGGGACGAAGGCCCGCATTGCGGCCCTGGAGCACGTCTCGTACGCCTCCGCCTCGGTGTGCGCGCCTGCGGAAGCCAGCGTCGGCGACGGCTCGGCGACTCTCCTGCGCTCGGGGTGCGGGCGTGGCCCCCGCAGCGAGGCCGTCACCCGCGCCACGAAATCGCCCCAGCGCGGCTGAAGCCAGATCACGGGCGCTACTGCGCCTTCACGACGAAGTGCGCGCGCCGGTTGCTGCTCCAGCACTCCTCGGTGTGCTCCGAGCATTGCGGGCGTTCCGTGCCGTAGCTGACCGTGCTGATCCGGCCGGCCTTCACGCCGTGCGCGACGAGGAATTCCATGGCGGCCCGCGCGCGGCGCTCGCCGAGGGCGAGGTTGTACGCCTCGGTGCCCCGCTCGTCGCAGTGGCCCTCGATCAGCAGCGCGCGGTCGGCGTGCGCGTTGAGCCACTCGGCGGACGCCCGCAGCACTCTGGTGGCGTCGGGCCGGAGCGCCGACGTGTCGAAGTCGAACTGGATGTCGGGCAGCTGGGGGTCGGGGACGAATTCCTGCGGGACCGGTCGCGCCGTGACCACCGGCGCCGGCGCGGGCTCGGCGGGCGCCGGGGCCGGTGGCTCCGCCCGCGGCGGCTCCGGCACCGGTATCGGCGCCGGGGCCGGCGCGACCGCGACGGGAGCACCCGTCGGTGGCGGGGCGGCAGCCTGGGTCACCGAGGACCGTCGGGCGCAGCCGGTGGCGAGCAGCACGAGGACGACGGCGGCACTGACGAGCGCGTGACGAGGCCTGGTCATGATCGCGTCTCCTTTTCTGAATCGGGCACGATCCTGCGGGAGCCAGGAGGTGACCGCTATCGGACCTTGGTCCCAGCGGCGAGCCGGCCGCCGCGGCGACGTCGATCAGGCGTGGGCCAGCGCGCTCTCGATCGCGGCGACGAGTGTCGCCTCTTCGAACGGCTTGCGGACGTAACCGGCGGCGCCGACGCGCCGCGCGCGCTCGCGAGTGACGGCGTCGTCGTGGCCGGTGATGAAGACGGTCGGGATCGCGAAGCCGGCCGCGCGCAGCCGATCGTGCAGGTCGAAGCCGCTGAGGGCGCCGAGGTGGATGTCGAGCACCAGGCAGTCCGGCCGCGGCGCCAGCTCGGCGGCGAGGAAGTCCTCGGCGGTCTCGAACGTCTCCACCACGAAGCCGACGCCGCGCAGCAAGCGCTGGAGCGCGCGACGCAGCGGCGCATCGTCGTCTACCACGCACACCGTTGGCACGCCGGGCCGGTCAGGCCTGGACGGCCTCGCGCCCCATGACTCCATCGTCAACGCCGAGGATGTCGACGAGAGCCTCTCTCGTCCATGGGACCTTGGGCTCAGCTCACGATTCGAGACAGGGCAGCTCGACGTGGATGGTCAGGCCACGGTCCGGATTCCGCGTCGCCCAGATCCGGCCACCGTGCGCCTCGATGATCGAGCGGCTGATCGAGAGGCCCATGCCCAGTCCCTCCGGCTTGCTGGTCACGAAGCGATCGAAGATACGCTCCAGCTCGGCGACCGCGACGCCCAGGCCGCTGTCGCGGATCGTCAAGCGGAGCACGCCCGCCTCGCGCGCGGCCATGTCGATGTGCAACCGGCGACGCGCGTCGTCGTCGGTCATCGCCTCGGCGGCGTTGACGAGCACGTTGAGGACGACCTGCTGGAGCTGGACGATGTCGCCGAGGACGCGCGGCGTGGCCGGATGCATCGCGACCTCGACCTCGATCCGCCGGCGCTCCAGCTCCTTGCGTAGCAGGCCCAGGACCTCCTTGATCACCTCGCCCACGTCCACCGGCTGCCGCTCGCTGTCCTCCTTCTTGAACAGCACGCGCAGCCGCCGGATGATCTGGGCCGCCCGCTGGGCGTCGGTTCGGATGTCCCCCAGCATCTCGGGAACCTCGGGGTCGACCGCTGCCGACGCCAGCAAGCGCTGGGCGGCCTGCGCGTTGCTGGCGATCGCGGCCAGCGGCTGATTGATCTCGTGAGCCAGGGTCGTGGCCAGCTCGCCCAGCGTCGCCACGCGCAGCGCGTGGGCCAGCCCCTCGCGCTCGCGCAGCAGGTCCGCCTCGGCGCGCCGCCGGCGTGTGACGTCGACGTGGGCGATTACCAGGCCTCCTTCCGGACGCCGAAAGGGCTCCACGATCATCGCGTACCATGCCTCGCCGGCAGGGCTCGGGCATGCATACTCGAGCAGAGCCCGGTCGGTGGCGGCCTTGAGCACGCTCTGCATGGCGTCCAGCGCCGCCGCCGCGCCCGGATCTCCGGACACGGCGGCCCGGTGGCAGACCTGGAAGTAGTTCGCGCCGACGCCGGCCGTCCCGACATCGCCGCCGTTGTCCGCGAGGGCGCGCGTCCACGACTCGTTCACCGCCACGATCACGCCGCTGCGGTCGACGGCCGTCACGAGCCCGTAGAGCGAGCCGAAGATGGCGCTGCGGAGCGCCAGACTCTCGACCACCGTTCTCTGGGCCGCCTTGACCTCGCTGATGTCGACCGCGGAGCCCACGTAGCCTCGGAAGGTGCCCTCCACGTGATAGGCGCCGTCCGCGCGGCGCAGCCGGTACTCGAGCGTGAACGGCCGCTGGACGGCCAGGGCAGCGAGAATGGCGCTCATGCATCCCTCGCGATCGTCTGGATGGACGCTCTCGAGCCATCCGTGGCCGACTTCCTGGCCGAGGGTGCGGCCGGCGAACCGCAGCCATGCCCGGTTGAAGTCGACGCGTCGCCCATCCGGATCGGCCACCCAGATCATGACGGGAGCGGCGTCGGCCATCAGCCGGAAGCGGCCCTCGCTCTCCTCCAGCGCGGTGTCCGCGCGACGGCGCAGGAGGATGACGGCAAAGGTGTCGGCGAGCAACCGCAGCCGCTGAACGAGCTCGTCGGGCCAGTCGCGCTCGTGGCGTACCATGCTGCAGCCGAGGCCACCGATGACGACGCCACCGGCCACCACGGGGATGATGACAATGGACTTCGTGCTGAGGGCCACGTACGAGGCGCGGTCGATGAGGGCCTCCGCCGGCAGTTCGGCCAGCCGAGAGAAGCACACCAGATGGCCGGCGCCGAGTCGCTCGAGGCTCCAGGGCCATGCCTCCCGAGTGAAGACACCGGGCATCGCGGCGAGCCCCTCGCGCGCCCGGACGTGCGTCAAGCGAAGCTCGTCGAGGCCCCCGGTGAACTCGCCCAGACCGGCGCGATCCAGCCCGAGCTCGTGGACGATGCGATCCAGGCCGTGCTCGATCCGCATGTCGATCTCGCCGACGGGGACCCCGACGAAGGCGGCGGCCAGGTCGGCCAGGAGGGTCTCGAAGCGCAACCGCTCATCGAGCCGCGCCCGCACCCGGCGCCGTTGCCGGCGCTCGGCCAGCAGGCCGGCGACGAGCAGGCTTTGCGCCGTCACGAGCGCCAGCATCGCCACCACGTGCCACCGGTACTCACTCCACACGGACCGCCCGCGGAACTTCACGACGCTCTCGGACGGGAGCACGCCCTCGGGAATGCGCCATCGAGCGAGCTGGCGCGCGTCGAACACGTAGGCATTCGGCACGCGCCGCACGGCGTCCGCCGGCCCGAGGCGCTCCCCGCCCAGGATGCGGAGCGCCAGCTGGCTCGCCCGCCGGGCCTGTTCCGCGTAGCTGACGACGATGCCGCCGACGATGCCGTGACCGAGCTGCGTCTCGGCCAGCCCATACATGGGCACCGGTGCCGGCGCCACCAGCGCCAGCGCCTCGGGGCTGGAAAAGGTGCGCCCGGCCCCGTCGAGCAGGAACACGTTGAAGAGGACCACGCTCCCCTCGCGCAGGGCGCGAACGGCCGCCACGATCTCGGCGACGGGGAGGCCACCGAGGTACGTGAACGTCAGCCGACCCTCGTAGCGGGCCAACGCCTTGCGGGCCAGCGCCTCCCAGCCGAGCTCCACGGCGCCGGCGCCGGACACGCACACGATCTGCCGCGTGTCCGGATGCAGCTTCACGATGAGGTCGACGGCGGCCGCCCAGTCACGGAACGTGGTGACCCCGGTCACGTCCGGCGGCAGCCGGATGCCCTGGAGGCGTTCGTCCTCGACGGTGCAGAACACCACGGGCACACCCGGGAATATGCGCGCTCGCTCGCGGAGCGCGAAGCGCAGGGCCGACTCGCCGCACGCCACCACGAGGTCGAACTTCGCCCCGACGTACTTGTAGCGCAGCGCCCGGCCGATATCGCGCTCCTGCGCCCGCGGGAACCACGCCAGGTCCAGGTACTCGGAGTGGAACCGTACCGCGACCGGTGACCCCGAACCGATCGTGGCCCGCAGCGTCGAATCCATCGTGACGACGGCGGGCACCGCGCGCGGGTCGGCATAGAGGAGGAGAACAGACTTCACGTCGGCGGCCGACGCACGGGCCGCCATGCAGGTCAGAGTAAGGGCAGCGGCCAGCGCGACTCGGCACGCGGCGCCCCCCCTTCGGGACCGTCGCACGGGTCGGATGGTAGCCCTGATCAGGCCGGGGCCCGTCTCAAAAACTCCACCAGCTGATGAACTCGATCTTGTTGTTGTCGTTGCGCCGGCTCTCCGAGCCGCCGGCGAAGTCGACGCTCTTGAAGAGGGTGCGCGTGAAGTTGTAGCCGAGCGCGAAGGTGAACGGGCCTGGTGTCCACCAGAGGCTCACCTCGGACTGGAAGTTGTTCACCCGGAAGAAGGTCTTACCGGATCCCGAGGGATCGGTGATCAGGGAGCCGGTGACGGCCGGCCGATCGGCGTCGAGCGCGAACTGCGCGCCCCCCGCCCAGCGCAGGCTCAGCGTGTCGGTGAGAAAGAACTGGGGATTGATCCAGCCGCCGAGGCTCTGGGCCGGCACCAGGCTGCCGTCGCCGGCGAGAATCACCCGGCGGTCGAACTCGGAGTTGGTGATGCGGCCTTCGCCGCGCGTCCAGACGCCGCCGCCGAGGAGCTTGAGGGTCATCGCGCGTCCGTCCCGGTTGAAGCCGATGCGGTCCAGCGCGGCGCTGAACGCCACCGTCTGGTTGTCGAACGTCCGGTCGGTGAAGTTCGTTTGCGCGTTGAGGTTCGGTGTGAGCGTCCCCTGGTTGAAGCGCTCCTCGAACCGGCCCCACGTCGTTCGCGCGGCCAGCCGCAGCGCGCCGATGCCGAAGCCGTCGCCGAGGCGGCCGGTCTCCAGCCCGATGCCGCCGCTGATGGCCGGGAAGCCGCTCAGGCAGCCGGTGCCGCAATCGGTGGTGCCGCCGAGGGCCTGGCTGTCGAAGAGCGGCCGCTCCAGGCCCAGCGAGACCAGGAACTTCACCCCCGGCGCAAGCGGGAACCTGTCGATGACCTCGATGCGCGGGTTACGGCGCTCGGCGTCGCCGAGGCCCCCGAGCAGCGTGTTGTAGTCGATCGTATCGGGGGTCAGCTGATCGAAGGCGTCGCCCTGCCCGAAGTTCCAGATCAGCTCGTTGCTCTCGGTGAGGAAGTTTGGAAAGGCCCAGGTCCCCATCGCCCAGCGCAGGCGCGGGTTGGGACTGGTGGAGCTCGTCTCACCGGGGCCATTGGCCGTCTGGTTGAAATCCATCTCGAAACGCGCGAACGTCGCGCCGCCGAGCGTCTCGGGGCCGACCATGGTCAGGCTGATGCGACTGCGGTCGGCAAACATCCGGAAGGTGTCGCGGCCGCCGTTGTTGCCGCCGCCCGGCGCCGCCGTGTTGGGCAGCAGCGCCGAGTTCACCGACTGGCCGACCGGCGTGTCGTTGCTCTGCACGTGCAGGCGAAGCGAGCCGCCCAGTCGGATCTTGAAGTCCTTGCCCGTGTAGACGTTGCCCGACACGTCCATCCCCGGCAAGGGCGGCGGCTCGTTCTGTCCCTGCTGGGCGCCGGCGTTCCGATCGAAGAAGTCGGCCCAGCTGCGCGAGACCTCCGCCATCTTCGCTTCCTGGCTCTGCAGCGTCATCTGCTGGCGGCTGACCTGCTCCTGGAGCGCGCGCATGGTCTGCTCGCGCTGCTCCTGGGCCTGGCGGTCGCGGACGCGCTGTGCCTCCTGGGCCTCGATCGTCTTCTTGAGCGCGTCCACCTGCTCGCGCGTCGAGCGCTCCAGCTCCTGGATCCGCTGCTTCAGGTCATCGACGCCCTGCGCCGGAACCGTGCTGGGCGCCAGCGTGACGCCAATCACGAGTGCAACGATCCCTGCAGTCCGCCCGGTCGACGTCGCACGCATGTCTGGCCTCCCAGTCTCCGCATCGTCGGCGTGATGGCGCGGGGATTCTCGGCCCCATGCAAGCGCATCGCTATCGGACTTTGGGCCTACGGGCCGCGGATGCGAGCGCCGGCGCGGCGGTGTTGAGAGACCAAGGTCCAATGGCGCGCTGGCGCGACGCCGGCCGAGACTCCACGCCGAGGGAGATCGGCATGACGGACACGTCAATCGATTTGAAGGACTTCTTCTCCGCCGCCGAGGCGCGCACCGATCGCTGGCGCGAGCTGAGCGCCGCCGGGCGGTCGTGGGACGCCGCCGTCAGCCGCGGACAGTCGGACGACCGCGTCCGTGCCGAGGCCGCGCGCCTGCTCGCCGACGTCGCCCCGCTGGAGGAGTAC
>VBJV01000312.1 GCA_005879785.1 Chloroflexota bacterium | reverse complement strand
TGTACACGAACGACGCCGGTGCGCCGGTGATCCGCTTGTTCATCACCAGCAGGCTGTAGGGATCGGACATCGGGATCCAGGGCAGCTCCTGCGAGATGATGGCCTGCGCCTGCGCCACCTTCTGCGCCCGCTGATCGGGGTCGGCCGTGGTGCGGGCCTCGTCGAACAGCTGCGTCACCTGCGGGTTGTTGTAGCCGGCGTAGTTCTGGGAGCCGCCAGGCACGGCCAGCGTCCCGTACAGGCCGGATGGATCGGCGTAGTCGGGGTAGTTGACGGTGAAGAACCCGTCCACGCCCTGCCGCGCCTTGGCGTCGACGAAGAAGTTGATGTAGTTCTGAGCCGAGACCGACTTCAAGGACGGCTTGAGGCCGATCGAAACGGCCGCCGACCGCAGCGCCTCGGCCGCCGTTGCCAGCGAGTTGATCTCGCCCGACGTGCCCAGCACCACCGGCTTGCCCTCGGCGCCGGCATCCTTGATCAGCTGCTTGGCCTTGGCCAGGTCCGGTGTCGGCTCCGGCAGCGCGTTCCAGGCCTGCTGGAAGACGTCCCGGCCGTAGCCCCAGGTGCCGGGGTTGGCCAGCGCGCGCGGCAGCTGCGCGGCTCCCCGGTACACGCTGTTGATGTAGCCCTGACGATCGACCGCCAGCGACAGCGCCTGGCGGACGCGGGCGTCGCCCAGCACACCCTTGAAGCTGGAGACGATGAAGGCGTCGCTGGCGTAGGACGGCCCCTCGAAGACGTTCAGCTTGTCGCTCGCCTTCAGCTGGTCGAGGGTCGAGATCGAAAGCGTGTAGCCGCCATCGATCTCGCCGGTCAGGAAGCCCGAGGTGAGCGTTCCCTCGTCGGGCACTCCCTTGAAGTCGATCTGCCGAGTCTGCGGGCGAAGCGCGGTGTCCCAGTAGGCATCGTTGGCGACCACGCTCAGCACGTCGCCGGTGTGCCAGGAGGACAGCTTGAACGGGCCGCTGCACATCGTGCCGCCCTTGGGGGTGCCGAAGTCCTTGCCCTGCCGCTCGACATAGGCCTTCTCCAGCACGATGCCGGGCATCGAGGAGAGCTCGCCGGCCAGCCAGTAGTCGGGCTGCTTGAGCTTGATCGTCACGACGTCGCCGGAGGTGGCCGTGATCGAGGCCACCCGCGTGAACACCTGCGGGTAGAAGCCGCCCAGGCTGGTATCCGTGTTCCGCTCCAGGCTGTAGACGATGTCCTGTGCCGTCACCGGCTTTCCGTCCCAGAACGTCGCCCCGGCGTGAATCGTGAACACCAGCGTGCTGACCGACCCGTCCGGCTGCTGGCGCAGCATCGAGTCGCACATGGCGGTGATCACCGTGTTCTCGGGATAGTCGAAGGCGTAGATCGGGTCGAGCGAGTTGGGGTCGCGATAGAGCGCCCAGGTGATCTTGTCCACCGAGCCGGCCGCGGCCGGCGTGGTGGTGACCAGGTTGGTCGGGGCGGCGCCGGTGCCGCCGCCTTCGCTCCCGCTTGTGCTGACCGACTTTCCACAGCCTGCCGAGACCGCCAGCAGCACTGCCGCGATCGTCCAGCCGATTCGCCTCACCGTCATCACCTCGTTGTCGTAGTGGCTTGCCCGCGGGCCTCGATCGCCGCGATCAGGATCTCGATATTGAGGTCGAAGACCTCGTTCGGGTCGTGGTACAGGTGGGGCGCCGTGGCCACGCACGCCGGGAAGGCGTCGGGCGGCAGAGCCGCGTATTCGCGGCGCAGCGTGTCGGAGGCGGTCGCGTCGAACATGTCGTCGTTGGCGGCGTGGAACAGGCCGGTGCCCACCACGGTGTTGGTGAGCACGTGGAAGAACAACGCCGCGTCGGCGGGCGAGAGCCCGGCGTCGAGCAGCAGGTTGAGGGCGTTCTCCGCGATCCGGATCAGGTTCGGTGAGACGTCCGAGCTCTCCGCCAGCACGTTCGCAAAGCCGGGGTGTGTGCGATACAACTCGTGCCCGCGGCGCATCGTCGATCGCAGCCGATCCTGCCAGCTGCCCGACCAGTCCGTCGCCTCCAGCATCTGGCCGAACAGGCGGTCGGCGAGCGCCGCCAGCAGCTCGTTCTTGTCTCGGAAGTGGCGATAGACGGCGGTCGGGTCGGCGCCGATCTCGGCGCCCACCCGGCGCATCGTCAGGCCGCTGGCGCCGTCGCCGTCGGCGATCCGTTCGGCAGCGTCGAGGATGGTCGTGCGATCGAGTCGAGCTTCAGCCATGAGCGTGAGACTGTCATGCAGCCGCAGAGGGCCCGCGTATGCGGCGGCCTACGCTGCCAGCTGCTGCTCGTCCACGCCCAGCACGCGCCGGATCCGCTCCAGCTCACGCTCCAGCTCGCGCGGCTCGGCGGCCGGCTGGAACAGCGGACTGGTGGTGCCGTCGGTCACCAGCCGCCGTAGCAGCACCATGCCGGCCGGCTCCAGCTCGACGTCGTCGCGGCGCAGGATGGTGGAGATCAGCTGCACCTCGGGTTGCAGCTCGATCAGGGCGTCGCGGTGCACGGGCACCGGCGTCGGCTGTCGCTCGACGGCGGCGGCGACGAAGCGGTCGAGCGTGTCGGCGAAGCGACGGCGGTGGCTGATCGAGACCAGCTGCCGCGCCCGGCGGGCGACCTCGGCCGGGTGCACGTGCCGGAATCCCGCCAGCACGATGTCGTCGTAGATCTCATCGCGTTGCCAGGAAAACACCCGGGTTGCGACCGCGAAGATGAGTACGCCGCCCAGCGAGAGCACGGCCATCGGCTTTGCCAGCCCGGGCTGGATTCGATGGACGCCGTAGCCGCCGGCCAGGGCGATCACGGCCAGCACCGCGAGCGACGTGGCGCCGGTCAGCGCGGACCGGATGCGTTCGTTGGCGCGTGACACGCCGGCGGTGAGTTCGGATGGGGTCAATACATCTCCTACATCGATCCTGGAACGAGCGTCCTTGAGGACGAATACCTCAAGCTGGGGGAGTCGCTACCTCAGATCGTCGATGACGTGCCGATTACCCCGGAGCGAAGATTGTCATTCTGCCCCCGGCCAGGACGGTAACCCAA
>VBJV01000095.1:2522-8219 GCA_005879785.1 Chloroflexota bacterium | reverse complement strand
GGCGCCAGGTCGGGCTGGAGGCAGAGGACGATGTCCCCCCTCACCGTCTTGATCGTCGCCTGGTACAGCTTCGTGGTGTCGATGGTCATGGCAGGCGCCGCCGTGTACTTGTGGATGTCTGCCGGCGGGTTCAGCGGTTGCAGTGCCGGCCCGAACGTCGCCGTGGAGCAGTCCGCGTAGGCGATCTCGGACACCGGAGTCGGCGATGGTGTCGGCGTTGGTGTGGGTACCGGGGTGGGCGTTGTGACCGCCATCGGCGTCGCGTTGTTGGCCGCGTTGACTGCGAACGCGATCGCCACGATGGCGGCGACGACGACGGCGGCGGAAGCGATCAGCAACGGCGTGTTTCGCGTTCCGGGGACTCGAGGTTCGCTCATCCGGTCAGCCTCTGCACTCCTCGTCGAGCCAGCGCGCTGCTTCACGCGCGTGATAGGTGATCACCAGGTCGGCGCCGGCACGATGGATCGAGCCGAGCGCTTCCAGCACCGCGGCGCGCTCGTCGAATGCGCCCGCCGCCGCAGCGTGGCGGAGCATCGCATATTCCCCGCTGACGCAGTACGCCGCCAGCGGTAGATCGGTGAGGTCGCGGAACCGCGCGACGACATCCAGGTACGTCAGCGCCGGCTTCACCAACACCATGTCGGCGCCTTCATCGAGGTCAAGCCTCGCCTCACGCAGCGCCTCGCGCTGATTGGCAGGATCCATCTGGTAACCGCGCCGGTCGCCGTCGCGCGGCGTCGATCGGGCAGCATCGCGAAACGGGCCGTACATCACGGACGCATACTTCGCGCTGTACGCCAGGATCGCGGTGTCGAGAAAGCCGGCGCGGTCAAGCGCCTCGCGCACCGCGGCCACCTGGCCGTCCATCATGCCGCTCGGCGCGATGATGTGCGCGCCGGCCGCCGCCTGGCTCACCGCGGTGCGCGCGTATCGCTCGATCGTCGCGTCGTTGTCAACCCCGCCGGCTTCGTGCAACAGCCCGCAGTGGCCGTGGTCGGTGTACTCGCACAGGCAGCAGTCGGCGATGACGACGCAATCATCGCCAAAGCGCCGGCGGATGCTGCGTATCGCCGTCTGCACCACGCCATCCTCGGCCCATGCGCCCGAGCCCTCGGCGTCCTTGCGCGCGGGCAGGCCGAACAGCAGCGCACCGCCGCAGCCGAGCGCGAGAACCTGCTCCACGGTGTCGCACAGCGAATCCACGGTCTCGTGCACATGGCCGGGCAGCGCCGGTATCCCCTGGGGAGCGCTGATGTCCTCGCGCACGAACGCCGGGTGGAGCAGGTCGGCGGGGGCAAGCCGCGTCTCACGCGCCAGCCGTCGCAGAGCCGGTGTGCGACGCAGCCGGCGCGGGCGGTCCCGAGGGAATGCCATCGTCAATCGGTCAGGGTAGCGGCTGCGCGACGCCGAGCAGTCCCGCGAGCGCGTCGACTAATCCTGCGGCCGTATGGGTTGCCGCCGTCACGTGCACGGGAAGCCCGGCGGCGCTCGCCTCGCGCGCGGTCTGCGGTCCGATGCATGCGACCGCGACCGCCGCAGGCAGCGGACTACCGCGCAGGGCCTGTACCAGGTGACGCGCAGTGCTGCCGCTGGTGAGTGCGATCGCGTCGATACGTTCAGCAAGCGCGGTATCAAGCCGCTCCGGCGCGTCGTGCGGCATCGCACTCCGATATATGTGCATCAGCGAAACGTCGGCGCCGGCCTCCCGCAATGTCCGTGGCAGCACTGCTGCGGCGCCCTCGGCGCACGGCAGCCAGACGGTCGCCCCGACGACGCCGCGCTGGGCCAGCGCCGCACCGAGCGCGGCGGCGGTGTGGTCGCCGGCCACGACCAGGTCGGCGCGCACCTGCTCGCGTTCGAGCGCTGCGGCGGTCTCCGGCCCGACCGCGGCGATCCGGCACGAGCGCAGCCGCTCGGCACCCGCCGCGCCGAGGACAATGCGTACGGCGGTGGCACTGGTGAACACAGCCCAGCGCGGTTCGGGCGCTGCGCGAAGTCGGTCCGCCGCCTCTGCAACGGCCTCGGGGTCGGCGGTGGGGACCGTCGCGATCAGCGGCACCACGATGACCCGGGCCCGCTCTCGATGCAGCAAGTCGACGATGCCCGCCGCGCGCTCGCGGGTACGGGTCACGAGCACGGTCCGGCCGGTCAGCCGCGGCGATGTCGCCGGGCTGCTCATCGCAACAGGGCGGCCACCGCGGCGCCCAGCCGCTCGGGCTGCTCCGGGTCACCGGTCAGCTCAGCGCGCCGGATCCCCCCGTCCTCGGTGAACGCGGCGGTCAGCACGAGCTGGTCGGCCTCGCGTCGCGCGTAGGCTCCCAGTGGCAGCAGGCAGCCACCGCCGAGCGCCGCAAGCACCGCACGCTCCGCTCGCACACACGCTGCGGTGGCGGCGTCGGCGACGGCGGCGCACAACGAGGCCGCGACTGACGCCTCGCGCGCCTCGAGCGCGATCGCTCCCTGTGCCGGGGCGGGGACGAACACGCCCGGGTCGAGCGCCTCGTAGCGCCGCCTCACACCCAGCCGCTCCAGCCCGGCGCACGCAAGCACGAGCGCATCGACCTGGCCGGCATCGAGCTTGCGCAGCCGGGTGTCCACGTTGCCTCGCATCGCCACGGGCCGCAGCGCAGGGTGGTCGGCGGCCAGAAACGCGATCCTGCGCGCGCTGCTCGTCCCCACGGTCGCGCCTGCAGGCAAGTCGCCCAGCCGGCTGGCGTCGCGCGTCACCGCAGCGTCGCGGGCATCGCCTCGGGGCAGCAGCGCAGCGATCACCAGGCCGGGAGCGAGCGCTGAGGGCAGGTCCTTGGCGCTGTGCACGGCAATGTCAGCCCGCCCGTCGAGCAGGGAGCGCTCCAGCTCGGCCGTGAACCAGCCCTGCCCCTCGAGCCGCTGCAGGGGCGTCTCAGCCTGGCGATCACCCGAGGTCGTGAGCGGGACCAACTCGATGCCCGTCGCGCCATGCCTCTGCAGTGCCGCGATGGCGATGTCCGACTGAGCTCGCGCCAGCGCGCTGGTCCGGGTGGCCAGCCGGAGGCCCGCTGCGCCGCGGGCGATCATCGCCCGGAGCCTGCAGGCTCCTCCCCGGCGGTGACGGCCGCGGCGCTGGCTTCGATCTCCAGGTCGTCGAGGCCGAATGCTTCCCGGAGCAGCAGCGCCACGGACGGATCTTCGGCGGAGTCGCGCAGGTAGGCCACCGGCTCGTGCAGGAGCTTGCGCACGAGGCTCTGGGTGAGGGCGTCGATGCGCTCCCTGGCGGCGGCGTCGAGCTCGGGCACACGCGCCAGCGTCTTCTCCAGCTCGCGGCGTCGCATCTCCTCGGCGCGACGCGTGAGCGCGGAGATCGCCGGCGCAGACGCGTCTCGCTGTTCCAGCACCTTCACGGTGCGACCCAGCTCCACCTCGACGATCTGCTCGGCGGCGGCGAGGGCAGCGCCGCGCTGCCTGTTCCTCGCTTCGAGCCCGCGGCCCACCTCATCGATGTCGATCAGCGTCACCCCGGGGAGCACGCCCGCCGCAGGCTCGACGTCACGAGGCACGGCCAGGTCGACGAGGCAGAGCGGCCGGCGGCCTCGGCGCGCCTGGATCGCCGCCACCATCGCTGCGTCGAGGACTACGCCGCTGCTGCCCGTGGATGCGATCACCACGTCGAACCGTTCCGCGGCCTGAGCCAGCTCGCCCATGGGCACCGCCTCCGCGCCGAACGCCCGGGCCAGCCGCTCCTTCGCCTCGCCGCGCGATGTGATCAGCAGGCGTGACCCCAGAGCGTGCAGGCGCCGCGCCGCCAGGTCGCTGACCTCGCCGCCGCCGATGAGCAGCACGCCGCGCCCCGACAGGTCACCGGCCACCGCGAGCGCGCAGTCCACCGCTGCGTCGCTGAGACTGCCGGCGGCGGTGCCAACGGCGGTGTGGGTGTGCACCAGCTTCGCCACAGAGATCGCCCGGCGCATGACGAAGTCGAGCCGGGCGTTGACCGTCGCCGTCTCCCTGGCCGCGCGATGCGCCGCTTTGAACTGGCCGAGCACCTGCGCTTCGCCGATCACCATGCTATCCAGCCCGGATGCCACGCGGAACATGTGCTCGATGGCATCGCCGTCCACCCGGTTCACCACGTGGCTGAGCACGCCGCGCTCGCCGGACGGATCGAGACACTGGGCCACCGTGGCGGTCATGTCGGCGGCGATGGAATCAGGGCAATCGAGATAGAACTCCGTCCGGTTGCACGTCGACAGCACCGCTGCCGCGGCGGCGCCCCCGTGGCCGACGAGGTACCTGAGCAGGTTGCGGCCCGCGTCGCCGTCCACGGCTGCCGCCTCACGCACCGCGAGCGGCGCATCGCGAAAGCTCAAGCCGGCGGCGACCACCCGCATCCCGCCCGAGTATAGGCACTGTTTCCGTCACAACCGGTCAGGGCCTGCGCAGAGCACTAGGATTTCATCATGCAGCCGCGTCACCGGTATGGAAGGCGCCGGGGACGGGTTCCGGCCGGCGACCGTTTCCTACCCCGGCTTGGCCCGGCCGGTGAGGAACCCTTCGCTGCCCTCGATGACCCTGAGCACGACGTGGCGCACGCGCGGCCCGAACCCGCCACACCGATCGACGACCTGCGTTTCGTGGCCCTCGACTGCGAGACCACCGGGCAGTCGCCGCATCACCTGGTCGAACTGGGAGCGGTGGCGTTCACGGTGCGCGATCACCTGATGAGCTTCGAGACGCTCGTGCACAGCAACGACCGGATCAATCCGTACGCGCGACGCATCCACGGCATCGCCTCAGAGAACCTGCACGGAGCTCCGCCGGTCAGCCGGGTGGTCGAACGCTTCCGCCGTTTCACGCAGGGCGCCGTCCTGGTGGAGCACAGCGCTGATGCGTTCGACACGCGCCTCATCGCCCGCACCATCGGCGCCGGGCTGGACGCCGACAACCTGGACACGACGCGGCTGGCCGCCAAGCTGTTCGACTTCCGCGACACCATCGGCCTGGAGCGGCTCTGCCGCCAGCTGGACGTCCCACACCGCCGGCCCCACCACGCGCTCGCTGACGCGGAGGCGACCGCTGGGTGTTTCCTCGAGCTCCTGCGCCAGGGCCGCGAGCGTTTCGGCTGGAAGACGCTCGGTGACCTGCTCGAGGCCGGCCAGCCACCACTGGTCCGCGTCGTGCCACCCGACGAGCCCGGCGCTGCCGCCGCGACCGACGGCGCTCCGCGACGGACACGGCGCTCGCGCCGCGGCGGCCGTTCCGCCGCGCGACGGAGCCAGCGCGACGCACCCGAGGAGCCACCGGCCGAAGCAGGCGAGTGAGCCTCGCGATCGGCGCGATTGAACTTGTGGCACGTTGACAGCAGGGTGGATCACTCCTACCATCCGCTCGAACCAACCAACCACGTCGGCTCGCTCCCGCATGGCGGCCGGCAGTCATTCACGGTTCGGAGGGAGCCCGCAAATGCTCAGGCGCCTCACGTTCGCCGACTGGGCGGCCGGGCTGGCCGTCGCGCTCGGCCTGCTGGCCGTCTTTCTCCCCTGGTACAGCTACAGCAGCGGATCGGCGCATATCACCGTGAACGGTTTTCGGGCGTCGTTGCTCGGCGACATCTTCTTCCTGGCCATCGCCGCGCTCGGCATGCTCATGCTCATCCGCCAGGGGGTGATCCAGGACCCGGCTGGGTTGAAGCAGCGCGAGCGCACCGGGCTGCTGGCCACA
>VBJV01000095.1:0-2435 GCA_005879785.1 Chloroflexota bacterium | reverse complement strand
TGCACTCGGCGTCAGCGTGCGAGCGCAGTTCCTTTCTCGCCCCTTCTTTCGTGCCGGCTCTGCAACGACTGACAGGGAGCTGACTGACTGACTGATAATGCACCCGCTTCCGTGACGCCCACCACCACCGCCGCAATCAAGCGGCTGTCACATCGCTGGAAAACTGGGAGGAACCAACAACACTGATGGCCAACGTTCTGACCGACCCGCCTTTCGCCGCAGATCCGCCGGTGAAGCTCAACGTCAACGCAAAGATCCTGGGCCTGGTGATCGGCATCCTCGCAATAATCGGAGCCGTTCTGGCTCTTGTCGCCCTGCCGGTGGTCTTTGCGCTCAACAATGTCGTGAACGACACTTGCCGGGCTCTGAACCTCAACAATTGCGGCACCACTGGGATATTCGGCCTCGCCCTGATCGGCGTCCTCGTTGCTCTGGGCGCGGCGATCATCGAAGCCATCGGCGGATTTCGCATGTACCAGGGCGACCGCCGGGGCAAGGAGTGGGTCATTTACGGACTGGCACTCGGTCTGATCGGCGGCATTCTCGAGATCATCGGTTACGGCGGAATCGGGGGATTCATCTTCAACCTGATCATCGCCTTCGTCATCTACTACCTGGTCGTCATCAGCCGGTTCCCCGGCGAGGCGCCGCTCGTCCCATCCACCGGCGGCGGCTACGGTGGCGGCGGCGGCTACGGCAGCCCTCCCCCGCCACCACCCCCGGCCTGACATCGAGTGACTCCGGCAACGTGCGAATGGTCCGATGCCATCGCCGCCCGCCGGCGCTCTGAAACATGACATCGGGCCCGCCGCCGCCCAGCCCGCCGGCACCGGGCGCTCCGCTGCCCCCACCACCGCAGCAGGCGCCGCCCGGCTATCCCCCACCGCAGCAGTACAGCGCGCAGGCCTATTACCCGCAGGCGCAGCCGAGCAACGGCATCGGTATCACTGCCGGTGTGCTCGGCATCGTCGCCGTGCTCCTCATGTGGATACCGTTTGTCAATTACCTGGCGATCATCCTGGGGATCCTGGCGATCATCTTCGGCATCATCGGGATCGGGCGCGCCAATCGAATGGGTGGGGCGGGCAAAGGCATGGCGATCACCGGGCTGGTGTGCGGCATCGTGGCCTTGGCCATCTCGCTGCTGTTCGCGATCGCCGTCTACTCCATCGTCACCCACGTCTCTCCGGGGTAGCGCGGCCGCCTTCTCCGCGCTGTTCAGACCGCGAAATCTGCAGCGACCGGAAAGTGATCTGACGCTGTGGCGACCTCAGGGTCGGCCCACCGTCGGCCGCCGACAACCTCGCATCCGGTGAGGTGCGCGGCAAGGTCGGGGCTGGCGAACACGTAGTCGACGCGCGCCGCCGGCAGCCAGGTGGCACTGGTCCGGCCGAGCGCCCGCGGATGCACGCGGCGAAAGCAGTCGACGTAACCGAGACGGAGCAAGCGCTCGACGGTCCATCGCTCGATGAAGCGGCCGAGAAAGCGGTCGACGTTGGAGCTGACCGGCAGTCCCGCGGTCAGCGGCCACACCACGCGGGGCAGAACCGGGATGCCCGCCTGCAGGCGCGGATCCACACCCGCCGCATGCCAGGCGGCATCGAGCTCCGCGCTGTTCTGACCGTCGTGCGCCACCGGTGCGACATAGCCGTTCTCCTGCGGCACGAGCAGCCCGGCCCGGCGCAGCTCGTTCATGCGCCGGAAGAAGAGCGTCGCGGCAACGGTGTCCCCGGGCGAGAGCGCGTTGAAGTCGCCGAGCAGGGCATGCGGCCCCGCTGCTTCGCCGGCCACCCCGTCGAGCACCGCGCTGAGCTCGCGCATGCGGCGTGCCTCGCCTTTAGCCCGCTCGCCGAAGCGAGCTGCCAGGTGCACGTTGTGGAGCGTGATCACCGGCACGCGCCGGCCCCCCGTCTCCACCTCACAGTGCAGGTGCGAGCGGAGCATCCGCCCGCGGTGCTGCCGGTTGCGCCAGGCACGGATCGGCAGCCGGCTCAGGAAAGCAACATGACAGCTGGGCGGTGGCGCACTCGGTTCGCCCGCCATCACGTCCATGCCGAGATGCGTGCCGAGCGCGCGCAGGAAGTCGAGGTCGCACACCTCCTGCAGAGCGATCACATCCGCGTCGATACGCGACAGCACATTGCGGATCAACTCGTGTCTGCCGTCGCCGCCGACGAGAATGTTGTACGTGGCGACACGCAGCGCGGTGCGGTGACGTCGAACGCGCGGTACCGGCATCGAACCGCCCCTACAATGCCACGGTGCAGGACATCCGCGGACACCGCGCGGCCACCGAGCTGCTGTTCCTGCACCGCGGACCGCGGCTCATCCGCGCCGCGATTGTGGCTGCGTTTGGGGTGGGCAGCGGCATCGCGGGCGTCGTGCTGCTGCGGCTCCACGTGCGGCTGGCAGCGAGGCTTGCCTCGGGGGCCAGC
>VBJV01000084.1 GCA_005879785.1 Chloroflexota bacterium | reverse complement strand
CCCGACACCGTCCGCGCGCGGCTGGCTGCTGCCGGTTGGCCCAAGGCGCGCCTCGACTCGCTGCCCCTGGATAGTTTGAAAAAAGTCACCGCGCCGTTCTACGAGCGATCCGCCGCCGAGCAGCTGCTGCACGCGGTCGCGCAGTACCCGCGCTACTACGCCGCCGTGCGCGCCACGACGCTCTCGGTCGATACGAACGTGGCGATCACATCGGGCATACGCCGGGGCCTGGCCAACCTTGCCGCCCTATATCCCGACTCCCGATTCCCGAGCATCTACTTCCTCATCGGCACACTCTCGACCGGCGGCACGACCGCGCAGAGCGGCATGCTGATAGGCACGGAGCAGAGCGCGAGCGATCCCACGACGCCGCTCGATGAGCTCCCTGACTGGGCGCGGAAAGGCATGCCCTGGCACCGTTTCGAATCGCTCGTGGGCCTAGTCGTGCACGAGGCGGTGCACACTCAGCAAAAGCCCGCGCCAGAGGGCCAGCACGACACCCTGCTGCGCCACGCGATGGGCGAAGGCATCGCCGATTTCCTCTCCGAGCTCGCCGTGGGACCGTGGGCCGCGCACACGCCGCGCCAGGTCTACGGCCGCGCGCACGAGCACGAGGTCTGGGTGGACTTCCAGGGCGAAATGGAAATTGTCGGTGATTCGATAATCCGCATGTGGATGTACAACGGCATGGTGCCGGCGGGACAGAACCACGGCGCGGTGGACATCGGCTATTGGGTGGGCTACCGCATCGCGAGTGCGTACTACGCACGCGCGGCGGACAAGCGCGCCGCGGTGCGCGAGCTGCTCGAGCTGCGCGATGCGGAAGCGATTCTGCGCGCGAGCGGCTACGCGCCGTGACCCTCGAGGGTCCCCCTGGCCCCCTCTCCGTTCCGGGTCCTCACCCCATGACCCCCTCTCCGTTCCGGGTCCTCACCCCCTGACCCCCTCTCCGTTCCGGAGAGGGGGACGCTCTGAAATCCGGCGCCCTTAAGGACGGCCCCGCGGGCCGCGTCGTAGCCCCGCTGAGGCTCCGTGTTGTGCACGTGACCATCCAGTTCGATTACGATCCCAGCCTCCAGGCAACAAAAGTCCACGATGAAGCCGTGAAGTACGTGCTGCCGGCGAAACTTGAGACCAAGCACACCACGATTGCGCAGCAACGACCACGCGAATCGCTCCGCTGGCGTCGCACGAGCGCGTAGCTCGCGCGCCAGTGCGAATTTCTGAGCGCGCGTGATTCGTCGTAGGGGGTCCAGGACAACAAGGTGAAGGGAGTCCCGTCGCGCACACGCATCGCGATAACGCCACCAAGATCAAAAATCTGAGAACGAGCGCGCTCGAGGCTCTCCATTAGTCCCCCCTCTCCGGAAGGGAGAGGGGGGCAGGGGGTGAGGACAACGAAGCCGAACGGAGAGGCGGTCAGGGGGTGAGGACCCATCTTCCCGAGTGCTCCCCGCAACCGCATAATCAGCCCTGCACACGGCCGGGACCGCTCGTTTGGACAAGAAAGCTGCTGGCTCTCTTCTATTACTCTGGGTCGCCTCGGGCTGCGGGGGTGGGGACTCCACCAACCCCGGCGGCCGCACCCCCACCGCGCTGCTCCGTGTCAGTGGAAACACCCAGAGCGCCGGCGTGGGCGAAGTGTTGCCGAACGCCCTCGTGGTCAAAGTCGTGGACGCGCAAGGCGCTGGCGTGCCGAACGTGTCCGTTTCCTGGTCGGTGACGAGTGGCGGCGGCAACGTCAGCTCGAGCAGCACGCCGAGCGATCAGAACGGGCAGGCCTTGGTGACCCTGACGCTCGGCGCCACACCAGGCGCGAACTCGGTCTCCGCCTCGGCCGCGCAGCTCACCCCAGTGGTGTTCACTGCTACCGGAATTGGCCCACCCGCCAAGCTCAGCTATACCGTCCAGCCCACCAGCGTGACGGCGGGCGCACCCATCGTCCAAGCCGTTCAAGTCGTTGTTCAGGATGTCCAGGGCACCACCGTGCCGACCGCGACAACCAGCGTGACACTGGCAATCACGTCAGGCACGGGAGCGAGTGGCGCCACGCTCGGCGGCACGCTGACGCAATCAGCGGTGGGCGGCGTCGCCACGTTCAACACTCTCACGGTCGACAAGGCGGCGAGCGGCTACACGCTCACCGCAACGGCGTCGGGCGTCACGTCCGCGGTGAGCACCGCGTTCGACGTCAATGCTGGAACGGCCACAAAGCTGGCGTTCTCGACGCAGCCGGCCACCGCGGGTGCGGGAGGCGCGATCTCGCCGGCGGTGCAAGTGCTGGTGCAGGATCCGCAGGGCAATACCGTAACGGGCGCAACCAACAGCATCACATTGGCAATCGCGTCCGGTACCGGCACCAGCGGAGCAACCCTCGGCGGGACCGTTACGAGAGCGGCGGTAAGCGGGGTCGCGACGTTCTCCAACCTGAACATCAACAAATCCGGCATCGGCTACAGGCTGGCGGCAACGGCAACGAGTCTCACGCCGGTCACCAGTACGCTGTTCGACGTCACGGCGGGACCGGCGACGCATCTCGCGTTCACCGTCCAACCGACCGATGCCGTTGCGGGCACACCGATCACTCCGGCGGTCCAGGTGTCGATCCTGGACGCGTCCAACAACGTGGTCACGACGGCCACCGACAGCATCTATGCGAATTTCAGCATCAGTTGGGGCGGGACACCCAGCGGGACGTTCCGGAAGAAGGCCGTGAATGGCGTCGCCACTTTCGACGATCTCTCGATAGACAAGGCGCACACGGACTTCCGCCTGCAAACGTTCTCACTCGACCGCGATCTCGGGATCCCGGCCAGCAACCTCTTCACGGTGAATGTCGGGCCGCCCGCCCGGCTCACATTCATCACGCAGCCGCGCGACGCAATGGACCGCGTCCTGTTCGATTCACTCCGGATTTTGGTACAGGACAATCAGGGCAACACGGTCACCGCTTCGACAGCGAGCGTCACCATCGCGATCACGAACGGCACGGGCGCAACCGGAGCGACCCTTTCGGGCACGTCCACGCGGTCCGCCGACACGGGATTGGTGATCTTCGCTGACCTCAGTATCGACCTCGTGGGCACTGGCTACACGCTGACCGCCACCTCCGCCGGACTGAGCGGCGATACGACCGTGGCGTTCCGAGTCGTCGGGCCGTTGTATGCGACGCAGGTGAGCGCCGGGCTTTACCTCACCAGCTGCGCCATCGTATCGGGCAGCGCCGCGTACTGTTGGGGGTACAGCGGCAATGGCCAGCTCGGCAACGGCACAACCACGGGCACCGGGGCACCCGTCGCCGTGTCGGGTGGACTCGCATTCGCAGCAGTCAGCGCAGGCCTTCACGTGTGCGGCGTGACCGACGCCGGTGCGGGCCACTGTTGGGGGTACGGCCTTAACGGGGAGTTGGGACAGGGCAGCTACGCGGATAGTCATACGCCAGTTCCAGTGTCAGGCGGCCTTACGTTCTCGACCGTCAGCACCGGTGTCTACCATACCTGCGCCCTCAGACCGGGTGGGGCTGCTTACTGCTGGGGCGGCGGCGCTGCGGGTGTCCTCGGCGACAGCACATACGGGAGCAGCAACACGCCGAGCCTGGTGGCAGGACACCATACCTGGGCGAACGTGAGCGCCGGGTACGCGCATAGCTGCGCCGTGACGACGACGGGGGAAGCCTACTGCTGGGGCGACGGTAGCTATGGCGACCTTGGCACCGGCTCAGCCGCAGCCGGGATCGCGCCGCTTCCGGTGAGCGGCGGCTTGACCTTCGCCGTCGTGCTTGCCGGTGGCGAGCAGGACAGCTGCGGGCTCACGACAAGCGGCGCAGCCTATTGCTGGGGCGGGAACGGATGGGGACAGCTCGGCGACGGCAGCACCTCAACGCTCAGCACGACGCCGGTGCCGGTGACGGGGGGTCTCACGTTCACAACCATCAGCGCGGGGGATGCGCATTACTGCGGCCTTACAGCCGCCGGCGCGATGTATTGCTGGGGGTTGAACCGGTTCGGTCAGCTCGGCGACGGCACCACCACGAGTCGCAACAGCCCGGTGGCCGTTTCAGGTGGGATCACGTTCACGAGCATCAGCGCCGGCCGCGACCACACCTGCGGCGTCGCGACCAGCGGCATCGTGTACTGCTGGGGCTATAACCTCAGTGGTGAGCTCGGCGACCGCACGTCCGTCAACCGCAGCGTGCCCGTGCGAGTATCCGAACCGTAGGTCTCCCGACGCCGGAGGCATCATGAGCTTCTTCGCGCAGCTGCACCAATTCAGCGACTTCGCCCTGCTCATCCTCAGACTCGCGCTCGGCACCGTCTTCATCGTGCACGGCACCCACAAGCGCGGCCTCTGGAAAATGCAGCCCTCCGCGCAGATGCCGGCGGGCCTGCTCACCAAGCTACGCATCCTCTCGATCGTCGAACCGGCCGGCGGGCTCGGTGTCCTGTTCGGCTTTCTCACCCAACTCGCCGCGCTGGGCCTAGTCATCGTGATGCTCGGCGCGATCCAGTTCCTCATCACCAAAGTCCACCGCAAATTCACGGGCGACAACTCGGCGGGCTGGGAATTCGAATTCATGCTCCTGATCGTCGCGCTCGCTCTCGCGATTCTCGGCGGCGGCAAGTACGCGCTCGACCGGGCGGTCTTCGGTCTCTAGCGTCGTTTCCGCCGCTCCGCGCGTCCGGCCTCCGTCTTCACGTCTTCGGTCGCGGCGCCCGCGTCACTCTCGCTAGCGAGATGGGCCGGGAACAGCTCCGAGCGCAGCCACACACCCGGGACCGGCAGAGTGACGCTGAACTCCTGCGACACGCGGGCCAGCGGCGCTGCGCTCGCGGCGAGTGCGCTGCGCCACTCCGGCGTCGTGAAGTCGGCGGAGCGGAGCGGAAACGCGACGTAATTGCCCACGCGGTCCACCACGATGTTCTCGATCACGTCGGTCAGGGGGCGACCTTGTGGATCGCGCAGCTTGGCGAGGGCAAAGAACCGTTCCGCCGGGTCGCCGGCGGCGATGATCGTGGCCGAGTAGTACGCGAGATGGGCGGCGATGTGCGCGTACACACGCTGTTCCACCGCGGCCGGCGGCGCGTCCGCGCCGAGCACCTGGTCGATGTCGGGGCCGAGGGTGCGGTCCAGCACGTTGCGACGCAGGGCGTGCCCGAAGCGTCGCACCACTTCGCGCGTGGCGATGTTCGGCAACCGGAAGGGCACGAGTAGCGCCGGTCGGAAGCGCGGTGTCCGCACGATCACGCGATGACGTTCGATCGGCTCGACGAAATGATAGGTGAGGACCCCTTCGGACCGCATGTTGCGCAGGGTGCGGACCGACGTTCCCGCGGGCTTCTCGCCCTCGAGTTCGGTGACGCCCAGCGCCCGGCGGCGCAGCGCCTCGCACGTCCGCGCGGTGCGGTCGGCGAGGAGCCGGACGGTGTCGGCGGCGGCGCTGGGCAGGTCGGCAGCGACGCAGGCGTCGAGTGGCACCGCATCCATGCCGTCGCCGATCTGGCGCGCGCCGACCATCTTCGCGACGATCTGCAGCGGCCGCTCGCGTGCGTCGGACGACTTG
>VBJV01000098.1:6383-12178 GCA_005879785.1 Chloroflexota bacterium | reverse complement strand
AACTTCAGGGGAAAAGCGCTGAGGATGTCAGCAAGTGAACCGACGATCGTCAGGCCCACAGCGCCCGCAACCATGTGGCGTCGGCCGGCCAGGTTGGTCCAGAGGAAGCGGATCACGATTGCTGCTCCGGGTGGCAGTGAGGCGTCTGGGCGCGAGGGGCCCCTTGCGACGCAAGAAACGCCTCATGCCCTTTGCATCCCTTGACGGGATCGGCGAACTGCCACAAGCCGGCTTCGAGTTGCCGCCCGTCGATGGTGTAGATCAGCTGGTGGGTCTCGTCGTACGCGACTTGGGCGCTGTGATGGGATGTCGCCACCGATGTGAGGTAGGTGATCGGGTTTGCGTTGAACACAGCCAGCTCTGAGGGCGTATAGCCAGAGGCCGCGAAGTAGAAGTGCTGGGACTTCGCGTCGAACACCACCTGGTCGCCACCACCTGCGAAGTCGAACGTCGCGAACACCCGCTTCGCTGCGAAATCCCACGCCATCGTGATCAGCGAGTCCTTGTCGCCGCAGCCGATCAGCCCCTTATTGGTAGCCGGGTCGATGGCGAAACCGTGCGGCACGCACAGGTCCGGAAGCGCATACTCGTGCAGCAGCACGTTCTTCCGTGGATCGATCAGCAGGATCGAGTTGTTGTCTGCGTCAGGGACGTAGAGCATGCGGTCGACCGGGTCATAGACCGGTTGCTCGCTGGCGATGGGCACCATGATCCGCGCGGCCACCTTGCCTTGGGTGGGGTCGACCGAGGATATGAACCCGTCGTCGGGGTTGGTCACGAAGAGCCGGTTCTCAACCGGGTCATAGTCCATCTGGTCGGCGGCGCCCTCGCCGCCGGTGTGGATTACCTTGACCACCGAGTTCAACGCACGCGAGGCCGGGTCAGCCTCGATCACGGCGACCTGGCTCAGGTCGGTGCCGACGAACACGCGATGGAGCTCGGGGACGTAAAGGATGCCGTGGGGGTAATCCGGCATGGGGACTGTCGTGAGGTAGACGGCCACGGCCCCCGAGATGTCCATGACGTCTACGCCTTGATCTACGTCGTCCGAGATGTACAGCCGGTGGTTCTCCTGATCGGCGGTCATGGTGTCGAACGACGCGCTCTTGTGGTTCACGGGCGGGATCACGACGCGCGTGATGGTCATCGCCGTCACCGGTTGCAGGGCCGGCTCCTGGAAGCCCGCGCAGCCGGCGCAGATTCCACCGATGAGGGCCGCCGCCACCACGGCACCCGATGGGCGCGACCAGCAGGGGCCGTTTGCCCTTGACCTCGCCTTCGACAAAGGACCTTCTCCGAAGCGCCCCTCTTGCCCCAAAGCGGGGAGGACCCCGCCCACACGGAAACGTATCTTATGCTCCCTTAAGAATCAAACGCCGCGCGCGGGCCGCTCATCAGTCGAGCACGCCGGACGCGAGCGCGCGGCGTGTCCATGCGACCTGCTCGGCGAGCCCTGACATGACGTCAGACTTCGGCGAGTATCCCAACTCCCGCCGTGCCTTGGTCGTGTCCGCCTCCGTATGTCTTACGTCGCCCGGCTGCGCGTCCGTCTGCAACAGATTTAGAGTGCGGCCGGTGATCCTGCCGATGGCGCCGAGGATCTCGCGCACCGTCCAGCGCGCGCCGCCCCCGATGTTGTAGACGGCGCCGGGGGTGCCTCTGGTCATCGCCGACACCGTCGCGGTCACTGCGTCGGCGACGAACGTGAAGTCCCGGCTCTGCGAACCGTCGCCGTGGAGGCGGATGGGAGTGCCGGTCAGAGCGCTCTTGATGAAGCGGTGGAACGCCATGTCGGGGCGCTGGCGCGGCCCGTAGACGGTGAAGTAGCGCAGCGTCACCGCCGGGACGCCGAATCCGGCGGCGTATGCGCTGCACAGCTCCTCCCCGGCGTGCTTGGAGATCCCGTAGGGCGATATCGGCCGCAGTGTCGCCGTCTCAGCCGCGGGCAGTCTTTCAGCGTTGCCGTACACGGAGGATGACGACGCGTACACGACGCGCTTCCCGCCGCCGGCCCTCGCGGCTTCCAGGACTCTCTGGGTGGCCAGGATCCCGTCGCGCACGTACGTCGCGAACTGCGCGCCCCAGCTCTCCCGCACGCCGGGTTGCGCGGCGAGATGGAAGACTCCGTCGCTGTCGCCCGCGATGGAGGTGACATCAGCCTCCGCAAGGTCCAGCTCCACGAAGCGGAACGCTGGAACGGCGCGGGCTCGTGCGAGGTTCGACTCCTTGATCGCGCGCGGGTAGTAGTCCGTGAAGCAGTCGATCCCGACCACCTCGTGGCCACCTTCGAGGAGAACGTCGCAGACCGAGGAGCCGATGAACCCGGCCGCGCCGGTCACGACGTATCTCACATCGGCAGTATCCGGCCGGCCGCTCTGGCCTTGCGTTTACGAGATCTTTACACGGCCACTGCGGGGAGCGGCGTCGCGCTCGACGATGATCGCCTCGAGAGCCGGACCCCGCGGCCGGGGGCGCCGATGTCGAGCCTCCGCCCTGGCCCGAACGTCTTCCCCGTCGCCACAGGCGATAGGGCGCTCAGACCGTGAGCCGTCGATACGCCTGCCGCGGCACGGGCAGCGCCGGCAAGAGAAGCGGACGGTGGGAGGTGCGCAGGCAGATCAACGGCAATGCCTGTTTTCATTGGGATGCGCTCGCTGATGCTCAGACGCTCGCACAGGCGGCAGCTCGCACGCGGCCATGCTCGGCCACGCCTCAGTGGCGACAACGCTGAGCCTCTACGCCCACGCCACCGACGCCAGCCACGAGGCCCTGGTCGACGCCATCGACGCCCGCTACGGACCCCGCCTGCGAGTGGTCGTTCGGAGCCGAATTAGACGCCGAATCGGACGCGGCGGCCAATCGAGTGGCGAAAGCGCCCACACAGCGGGGGAATCAGTGGTGCCGAGGAAGGGACTCGAACCCAGACAAACGGCCGGGGAACAAACGGAAAAAGCGCTACCCGAATACGCCCAAGAGGCCATAACGTGCCCAGAGCAGTCAGGACTGGCCAGAGATATTGGCCCGGTATTGGCCCAACCCGGATGAGCCGCAGCAGCGCGTCGGTACGACCCGTTGCGCGCGAGCACGAGCAGCTAGCAGCCCCGAACGATCTTGCCGACCGGCTAAAACCGGACGACTCGTCCGATGGCGACGGACCAGGAGCATCGGCCTCGCCCGGCGGTCATCCCGATTGATCGGGAAGAGCCTCTATTCGCAGGACCGAAGGACCCGACCGCTTCCCTTCGATCCGACGCGAGCAACAGCCCTCGGTGAACGGACTCGGGCGATCAACGGATCGACGACGATGTCGATCGATCAGTTGCGTCATGGGGATTAGCCGAACGGAGGCGCTCCAGCAACCTGCTTGCCCGCCATCGAAGCCACAAACCAACACCGACGCCAGCTGCACTTGCTGTAATCAGGCCCCCCGTGGTCGCGCCGTCGAGCTAGGCCTGAACATGATTCCTACGGCTACCAGTGCAACCCCGAGTGAGGCCATTTTGAAGAAACGTGCGTTGTGTCGAACGCCAGCTGATGGGTCCACCCCTGACCACGTGATGGATCCACTCTCGGCCACGTGATGGATCCACCCAGTGCCGTGTCATCGGGGATGCTAACGGGTAGCCCGGCGGGAGCGCGACGGCGCTCGTCGGGCCAAGGTCTCTGACATCGACTCCTCTTCGTTCTTGGCTTCCTGCGGCCTCTCAGCGGCACGCGATTCATCGGCGTGATCGAGCTGATGTGTTCCGGGCCACCCATCAACGGCGGCCGCGGTGCCGGCGCCGTCAGGCCGGCGCAGCGGCCGGTACGTGCGGCCCTTGAAGAGCACGTGGTGAGCACTGTTGACCAGGCGATCGAGTGCGCTCTCGGCGAGCACAGCGTTGGGGAACAGCGCATACCAGTCGGTGGGTGCGCGGTTGCTGGTGACGATCATGCTGCCGCTGCGGAACTTGGCGCAGATGAGCTCGTAGAGATCCTCGGCCTGTGTCGGCGTGAACTCGCGCATGCCGAAGTCGTCAAGGATGAGCACGTCGTTGGACAGGTATCGACGCAGGCGCGGCTCCCAGCTGCCATCAGCGCGACCGCCGGCGAGGTCACGCAGCAGCGCGCTCGTCTTGGTGAAGAGCACGCTGGCGCCGTAGCGGCACGCCGCATGTCCCAGCGCCTGCGCGACATGCGTCTTGCCGACGCCGACGGGGCCGCAGAGCAGCACCGATTCGCGCCGCTCCACGAAGCCACAGGTGGCCAGGTTGCGCAGCTGTTCAGCGGGCACCTGCGGGTTGAACGACCAGTCGAACTCCTCCAGGGTCTTCGCCTCCTCGAAGCGCGCGCGATGCAGACGCAAGGCCAGCATCTTCGACTGGCGGCGGTCGATCTCGTCGTCGAGCAGCAAGGCGAGAAACTCGATGTGGCCCAGACGCTGGTCCTCAGCTTGGGCACGGCGCATCTCGAGCGTCTGCAGCATGCCGCCGAGCTTCAATGCCTTGAGCTTGGCCTGCAGTTCGTGGGCCCTCATCGCGGCAGCTCCAGCAGGGCTTGCCGTCCGTGCAGGAATGCCCCTGCGTTGCTGACGTGTCCCTCGTCATCGTCATCACGCCGGCCGCGAGCGAGGATGTTGCGCACCGTGCGCAAGCTGCCGTCCGCGAGCAGCGCGCGTCGGCAGGCGTCATCGATGTCGTCGGCTGCGTAGCTGTCAGCCAGGCGCACGATGCCCTGCGCCTGTCGCAGACAGGCGAGCGGATGCGGACCTGCGAGCAACTCGTCGACGATCGCGACCACCGACGGTCCCAGCTCCGCAGCGCGACGCCGGCACCACACCGGCGTGCGCTGCAGGAAGGCGACCTTCTGCGGTGGGTAATCGGCCGGGTCGGTGTACCGCCGCTGTCCCGGCCGGAGCAGGTGGGTCTTGACCAGCGCGGTGCCCTCGTACGCGCACACCACGCGTTCGCCGATGCGGATATGCAGCTGCTTGCCGACGTGCTGCCAGGGCACCGAGAAGAAGCGACCGTCGCTCTGCACGTGGCAGTCGGGGTGCACCGTGGCCAGCGCCCAGCGAGCCAGCTCGAACGGCGTCTCCGGCAGGGGCAGCAGCGCCGCTTGCTCGTGCAGGAAGAGCTCGCCAACGGTGCCGGGCAGATGGCGATGCGGACGCTGCGTGGCGACACCGCTGCACCAGCCCAGTGCGCCACCCTTCATGTCGCTGAGGCTGCTGAAGTCGCGTCCGCGCCAGAAGCTGTCGCGCACGTACGGCACCGCCCGTTCCACGCGCGGCTTGTCCTTGGGTTGGCCCTGGCGGCAAGGGTCGAGCAGGGTGTCGTAATGCGCCCCGAGCTCGGCGTACGCGCGGTTGAGCAGCGGATCGTAGATGTCGGCTCGCAGCACGCCGGTCTTGAGGTTGTCCATCCGGATCTGTCGCGGCACACCGCCGAAGAACTCGAAGGCAGCCACATGCGAGGCCACCCAGGACCGCTGATCACAGCCGAAAGCGACATCGACGAAGTGCATGCGGCTGAAGCACAACGTCATCACGAACGCGTACACCTTGGACCGCTTGCCCGTTCGCGGATCCGTCCAGGTGCCGAGGTGCGCGTAGTCGACCTCGGCGACCTCGCCTGGTGCCGTCAGCGGCATCCGCACCGTGACGCGGTCGACATCCACGCCGCGCAGCTCGTGGACGTAACGGCGGAACGTCGTCAGCCCCACGTCGAGACCGCGTTCGTCGCGCAGTCGCTGCCACACCGTGGTCGCGGTGTTGCTGAGCAGGCCATCGGCGATTGCCTCACGGAAGCGCTCCA
>VBJV01000098.1:5631-6189 GCA_005879785.1 Chloroflexota bacterium | reverse complement strand
CTCCTTGTGACGCCAATGGCCGGCATCGTCGTCTGTGGCCCCGGGTGGCCCGCCGCGTGGTCGCGAGGTGGACCTATTAGGTGGTCGCCAGTGGATCTATTAGGTGGTCGCCAGTGGATCCATCACCTGGTCGTGGGTGGATCCATCATCTGGTCGTGGGTGGATCCATCATCTGGTCGTGGGTGGATCCATCATCTGGTCGCCGACACGTGCCAGTCTCCGGATGTTCGGAAACGTGCTCATCTGCTTGGGCACTGTCTGACACCGACGTAGATCAGTGTTCCGCCAGCAAAGATCGCCGTCAATCCGGTTCCGAGGACTACTGGTGCAGCATGCGAGAAAAACTCGAAGCCTTCAGCAATGCCGGCAAAGCTAGAGGCGTCGAGCTCCGCGGCCGCACCGAGCAAATGCGAGTCCTGCTCCGTCAGTCAAGACCATTCCGCCAACGACCCTCACCGTGCCTAACCCGATTATGAGTGCCTTCTCCCAGTGCCGGCAAACCAATCGCCCGCGTTGCCAGAGAAACCGCCGAATGGCCCCAGCACGTGTCGCTGCCCC
>VBJV01000098.1:0-5621 GCA_005879785.1 Chloroflexota bacterium | reverse complement strand
TGTTGAGCGGGTTATCATGGACATACCTGTACGGACTCAGCGTCGAGGCGAGTGCTGGGTCCCGCGTGACGAACTGGGTCGTGGCGGGGTCATAGTAGCGGGCGCGGAGGTAGTAGAACGTGACTGCTGATCCAATTGCCCTGCAGGCTCTAACCATGGGGGCTGCACACGATCCATTGGTTCCAGTCGTTCAACAGGTCGGGTAGGTGGAACAACGGAGTCCGAAGTATCCTGCCCAGGAGGTGGGCGAGTGCGCGGTTCCGTGAGCTGTATCCGTGGTGGTCCACTTGTCCACCTCGTTGGCACCGCCGCTCGAGTCGATGGCCGCGTAGCACGCACCGGGGTGGCCGGCGGTCTCACAGGTTCCCTTGTTGAGCAGCTTTAGGATCGAGTACAGCGTGTCGTAGTGGTTGAGGAAGCTGGCATCGGGACCGCTCCAGCCGGATGGTGGCGGGCAGGTGTAGATGCCGCTTGGGCCGGTGGTGCAGACCCCATACTTGCCTTGGTCAGCATTGCCGCCGCTGCTAGCCGAGGGCAGGTAGTAGTTCATCACGATCAGCGGGACCATGCAACTCTGGGGTAGCAGGCTGCTATTGGTATAGACGCCGGCCGTAGGCAACGCAGGTCCACTCGGGTTGAGGCCAGCGTACTCGGGAGCATTAATCGCCTTGTTGCCAGTCATGTTGCTGTCGGGGTCGTAGCAAGGACCATCAGTGGGAACCACCGCCTTGCCGGGCTTGTTGTTGGAGCACGGGTGGTTGGCATCATTGGGACAATTGATCTTCTGGCCCTCATCAAACGTGAGCAGAATCAGGGTATGGCCGTCGGTGTATTTCGTATTGCTGGTGAGTTGGTCGAGCAACTGGCCGAGGTATTTGTCGCCGCCGCCTACAGAGCCGTCGTGCATGTTGCTCTGGTTGTCGGGCACGATCACGCTGAAGGTGGGGAGCGTGGTGCTGGCGAAGAAGTCGAGCGCGTGCGGGTCACCACAGGTGCCAGTGTTCGAATCGAGCACCGGGCACACACCCGCTCCCTCGATGCGCTCCAGGGCGAAATCGTTGCTATTGCACGCGCCGGTGGCGCTGGCTGTGATCGGTGAGCCCGAGCCGGTGATGCCTACGTCGGTAAAGTAAAGCTGCGGATTGTGGTGGTCCGCGTAGACATGCCAGGTCACGTCCTTGGCGCTGCTGCCACTGCCGGCGGTGTGATAGTCGCTGGGGTTAGGGGCCGTGGGCGCGTTGTCGTAGTCACTGTTCTCAGGCAGGCAGTTGGCGAGGGTGCCGTTGAGGTTCCCCTCAGTGCCATCGTCCTTCATGTTGCCGATCCAGCTCTTCTCGCTTTGGCCGTCATCGATCACGTGGCCGAATAAGCTGGGCGGGGGGAAGGGGACCCCAGCACAGTGACCATGGGGATAAGGGGACGATGCCCCGTTCTGGGCCGGGTCGAGCGGTTGGCAGTCGCCCACGGTCGGCGGCTTGCCTGCTATCAGGGCTAGGTAGTTGGGGAGGGAGGGGTGGGTGGCGGCGACGTAACGGTCTGCCAGACCGCACTCCGAGGCCAAGGTGTTGATATTGGGTGCCTTGCTGTTCCTCAGGATCTGGGCCGCCGAATGGTTCTCGTAGATGATCAGTACCACCTTGGTGATGTTCTGCGGGCTGCCGCTGTGGTTGCAGGGATCACTGCTGAGCGAGGCCGCGGCCAGGGGCAGATCCTCACCGAAAGCGAACAGTCCGACCTCGGCGAGCGACCATTCGGCGGCCCGGCCCACGCTAGCGCTGAGGGTCACGCCGCCGCCCGGCGCGGAGTCCTCGAACAGGCTGGTCAGGGAGCTCACGTCGTCGGTCACGAAGTCGCTCTCGCTCCAGCTCGCCCCGCCCCAGCTCGGCGAGTTGTCGGGGGCCAGTACCCCTATCGCCCCAACAACGATCTCCGGGCTTGTGGCTGCAGCGATGCTCATGCTGTCGCTGATGCTGAGGGCGTTGTGATGAGCACCGGCGCCGTCCACCGCCTCCACGGCGGCATACTCGTCGACCGATATCATCAGCTCCGCGGCGCCGGCGGTGAACACCGTGATCCCGTCGCCTCGATCCGAATTCAGGCTGCTCTGAAGATCGATCGAGATAGCAATTGCGGTCTGCAGCGCGCCGGCGCTACTGTCCTGCGCCTCGATGTCGTAGGCATTGCCGGCGCTGTCGGTCACCGAGGTCACTGTCGAGCCGGTGCTCAGCACGGTCACGACTAGAGCGTCCCCGCTAGCCACATCGGTGGGGACGGGCAGGCCTGCGTCGATGGTGGCCAGCAGCGGGGCCACCAGGCTGGTGACGCCCACCGCCCGGGAGTCAGCCACATGCTGTACGAAGTAGGGGGTCTCAGCTGCGGCGCCGAGGGCACGGGCTGGAACGGTCCCTTGCGCCAAGCTGGGCATCAGGGCAGTGACGGTAAGGGCGAACGCGCCCATGATCGCGCGCAGGCGCCTGTGCATGGTCTCTTCCTTCTCCCTTGGGTCGGTCGGTGTGCAATGCGGCCGAGGATACAGCCTGCCGTTGGCCCCGCACTGGGACTGAGACCTCGCGCCGCTGACGGTTGTCCTGCGAGCATTGCGTGCGTGTGACACGAGCTGATCCTGCAGCCGCTGCAGTCATCGGCCACGGTGCACGCAAGGTCACAGTGGTTGCGCGCGACCAAGCACTTGGTCCATGGTCTACGCGAGGACTTAGCTCCATGAGCGATCTAGGCAGAGGTTTCGAATGCTGGTGGGCTTGTTCGCGAGTGGACTGCTGCTCTGCAGTCAGCTCCTCTGGCCGCATCAGGCCGCCGGCGCCGCGCGCCCCTGGTCGCTGGTGGTCGTGCCTGAGCCCGGTGTGCCCGCCGACCTGTACGACATCACCTGCGTGGCGGCCTCGGATTGCTGGGCGGTGGGCACTGATTTCCCACCGGGAGGAGGATTCCACCCCTTTACTGAGCACTGGGACGGCGCGACCTGGACCCTCGGAGCCTTGCCGAGCCCCACGGGAGACGACGTGATATCGGGCGTGGGCTGCGCCGATGTGCGGGATTGCTGGGCGGTGGGGCAGGAAGGGACGGGCGGCAGCCTGATCGAGCACTTCGACGGCGCCGTCTGGAGCGTGGTGCCTAGTGGCCAGTCCGGCTTCGGGTGGTTATCCGCAATCACCTGTGTGAGCTCTACTGACTGCTGGGCGGTGGGCTCCTTCCTCGACCACTTCGACGGCAGCGCCTGGTCGACGTCCCCGCAGCCTCTGCCGAGGGGGTATACGAACGCGGTGGCCTGTGTCAGCTCGGCCGATTGCTGGGCCGGCTTTCGCGATACCTCGTCGGCCCATCACTCGGCGGTCATGCTGCACTTCGACGGCGGCACCTGGCGGATCGGCCAGCGGCTGGGCCGCGACATGACCACCGGAGGCATCGCCTGCATCGACTCGTCCGACTGCTGGGCTGCCGCCGGTGTCCGCGGCGCCGACGTGAACTCCATCATCGAGCACTTCGACGGCCGCGCTTGGGCGCTTTACAAGCAGCCGCAAGATCTGAGCAGCGCAATGGGTGCGGCGCTCAACGACGTTGCCTGCAACGGTCGCGGGTGCTTCGCCGTGGGCGAGGTCCTCTATGACTTCGCGCACGGCTGGCAGCCCATGGCCGAGCGGCTCAGTGGACACTCCTGGCACGTGGAGCGCACCTCACTCGCCGGAACCGCCTTGCGTTCGATCGCCTGCACCAGCGCCCACTGCTGGGCGCTTGGGCGTTCCAATCCGAGCGACCCTGGATTCTTTGTGGCGGAGAACTAGGCGCGAATCGGGGATCAGCTCGGCGATGCGCTCGTCCGGCTCATCCCTCGACGGCATGCTTTCGTCGCTTCGCTTCCACAGCACAGACGCACCCGCCACATACTGTCCCGAGTCAACGTCCTTGGACAGATCACGGCCTGAAATAGGTCATAGGCAGGCGGGGTCGAGGTAGACCTCGTGCGGGGTCCGGAAGGCGAGTGCCTCGTGCGGCCGCCGGTGGTTGTAGAGCCGCAGGTAGGCGGCCACCTCGTCCATCAGCTGTGGGCCGTCGCGGATCTCCTCGCGATTACAGGTGGTCGTATTTGAGCGAGCCGAAGAAGCGCTCCACGACGCCGTTGGTCTGCGGCGAGCGGTAGCGGTTGCGCACGTGCGCCAGGAATGGCCGCGAGGCGATGGAGCGGGTGAACAGGTCACTCTTGTACGCTGGGCCGTTGTCGCTGACGATAACCAACCCAGCTCGCCAGTGGTGGGGTCAAGGCAATCGTCAATGAGTGGCAGGTTGAGCAACTCCTCGGCGGTGTGGATAACGCGCTCCAGGGACTCCACGGCTTCGACGGCGCTCTGTGTGCCACTCGGCGGGCAGGCCAGGCAGACTTTGCTGGCGTAGTCCACCACACCGGTGAGGTTCCAGAGGCCTCCCCGGGTGGTTTCGAAGACGGAGAAATCGGTTTGCCATATCCGGTATCGTCGGGTGGGCGGAGCCACGAAGACCGCTCGGCGCGCCCGCGCCAGCTGGCGGCGCGCCCGCCTGGTAGCGAGCGGGGAGCAGCAGCCCGCGACGCGCCCGTGCCCGTTTCACCGAGGCCGGGCTGACAGTGATGCCGTCGCTGCGCAGCATCGCCCAGACCTTGCGATGGCCCCATGCTGAGACCTTCCGGCCATCTCCGCTAATGTCCTCGATGCGGCCCACCACATGTCGTGGCAGCCTCGCTGGGCATACCTCGGCGGCCACGGCGTTGAGCCTCGATGCCCACGCCACTCACGCCAGCCCCGAGGCGCTGGTCGACGTCATCCACGCTCGCTCGATATCGCCCGCATCTGCCAGTCGTTGTCGGCAGAGATATTGGCCGGTATTGGCCCGCCAAAAGGCCGAAACCCTTGCACAGCAAGGCAATCTAAGTGCCGAGGAAGGGACTCGAACCCTTACAAGGTTGCCCTCACTAGCCCCTCAAGCTAGCGTGTCTACCAATTCCACCACCTCGGCACGGAGCGAACAGAGTGTACCGGGGCTGCCGCGTGTGGAGCGGTGGTGCGCGGATACTCCGCCGTCGTGGATTTCGCGTCCAATGCGGTCCTCGGCGAGCTTCTGCACGTGGCTGCCGAAGCCAACGCCGACCCGGTGCGCGCTCGCGCTCTCAGGCGAGCCGGACGCGCCACGCTCACCTGGCGTCACGAGGTGCGCGACCTGCTCGACGCGGGTCGGCCGCTGCCGCTGCTGGATCGCGTCGGGCCGTGGATCGCTGACGAGATCACGCGCCTGGGCAGCCTCGACCAGGACGTTCACCCTCCGCTGGTGCGTGACGGTTTTCTGACATGGACGCAGGTTGCACCGGCTGCGGCTCCGTTCCTTGATCGCGTCCTCGGCGACCTGCAAGCACATACGGTGTGGAGCGACGGGCACTCCACAGTCGACGAGATGGCCGCGGCTGCGTCCGAGCGTGCGTATCGATACCTGCTCGTCACCGACCACTCGAAGGGCCTGCCGGTTGCCAACGGACTGGACGAGGAGCGCATGCGCTCGTCGTGGGGGGAGCTCGAAGCCGCGTCGGCCGGGCGATCGATACGCCTTCTGCGGGGAATCGAGATGAACATCGATCTCGA
>VBJV01000097.1 GCA_005879785.1 Chloroflexota bacterium | reverse complement strand
GGCGCAGATACCGCCACGTCTCGCCGAGCACGACCGGCCCGGCAATGGCAGGGATACGCCGCAGCGCCGGTGCGCGGGCCGCGCCGGCGAGGCAGCCCATGAATTCGGCGAGCCGCAGCGGTTCGCTGTCGGCGATGTTGTAGACGCCCGCGGGCGCATCCAGCGCGGCAACCACCGCGGCCGCTGCGTCGTCGACGTGGATCGCCGAGAAGTAGTTCTGCGAAGGCCCGATGAGTGCGACCCGGCGCTGCCGGGCCATCTCCGCCATCGCCAGCGTCTGCGTGGTGTCGGCCGCGTAGAAGCCGGCGAAGCGCAGCACGATGCCACGGCCGCCCGCGCCGGCGAAGCGGGTTGCATGGGCCTCGCCGCTCGCGGCATCACGCAGCGGCGTCGGTGCGACATCGAGCGCGGCGTCCTCGTCGAGCCACGCGTCGCCGCCGTCGGCATAGACGAAGGTGACCGACTCGTGCAGGTACGTGTCGATGCCGGCGTCCAGGCATGCATCGACGAGAAGGCGCGCGCCTTCGTTGCGCAGGCGTCCCGTCTCCCGCCATGCGCGCGCGCTGCGCATGTGGAGCATCGGCGGGATCTTCGTGGTGAGTCGCAGCACGGCGTCGCACCCGTCGAGCGCACCGCGCACCGCTGCCGCGTCGAAAACGTCGATTTGCACGGGCTCGCCGCCGCCGGCCCGGACGGTGTCCGCAGCCGCTGCGCCGCGCGCCGTCGCGCGCGCGCCATGTCCCGACTCGACCAGGCGGCGCACCACGCGCCGGCCCAGCGCCCCACTGCCTCCGGCGACGAAGACTCTCAAAGTTTCATCCCTACGGGGGATGGGCGTACCCCCTGTTGAATCGTTATCCTACCGACCCTTGGCGGTTCCCCAGGGGCGATGAGACTGTCATGCCCCGCCGCCGGCAACATGGTTCCGAACCGGGTAACAACAGCCGGTCGAGGAGGAGAGAGTTGCGACTTTCGAAGGCAAAACTCACGGGAGTGCTGATGTCCGCGCTGGGCATCTTCGCGGTCGCCTGCGGCGGCGGCGGTGGTGGCGGAGGCGGCGGAGCACTGGCTGCGAAACAGATCCTCCACTTCCCGGTGTTCCAGGATCCGAAGACGTGGGACCCCGGCAAGCTGGACGCCGAGGTTGACAGCGAGCTCGTTCAGAACGTGTTCGACAACCTCTGGCGGTACGACAACAGCCTCAACATCGTCCCCGACATAGCCAGCAAGGTTCCCAGCTCGTCCAACGGTGGCATCTCCGCGGACGGCCTGACGTACACCGTCAGCCTCAGGCACGACGTCAAGTTCTCGAACGGCGACGCGCTCACCTCCAAGGACGTGCTGTATTCGTGGAATCGCGCGGTAGCGCTGCGCGGACCGTACCGCAGCAACCTGTCCGCGATCGACGGATACACCGATGTGGTCACCGAGGGCAAGAAGTTCTGCGCCAAGGGAGCCGATCCCACCGTCTGCGCGACGAGCGTGCAGACCGCTCTTGCAGCCAACGACCCGAAGTTCGCCATGAAGGGTCTCACCGCACCCGACGACTACAGCGTCCAGATCAAGCTCGCAACGGCGTGCGGCTGGTGCCTCGCGGCGTGGAGCCTGCAGGCGAGCACCGGCTCGATCGTCGACCACAA
This sequence comes from Chloroflexota bacterium, assembly GCA_005879785.1. Lineage (GTDB taxonomy): Bacteria > Chloroflexota > Dormibacteria > Aeolococcales > Aeolococcaceae > CF-165. Next base: position 9,023 of record VBJV01000097.1, on the reverse strand, counting down.
CGCAGTCGCGAGTGACCCGCTGAACTGGTGGTCCAAGCCCGCCGGCGATAGCGCAGGCGCGGCAGCCAGTGGTCAGGTCGGCACCGGCGCCTACAAGATGACCGAGTACGTCCCCAAGCAGTCGATCAAGTTCAAGAGGGTCGCCAACTGGTGGGGTTCGCCCAAGCCCACCCTCACCGAGGTCGACCTGGACATCAAGGACGCGTCCACGATGCCGACGGCGATCGCGGCCTGGGAGCAGGGTACCTATGATCTCGATGGGTATGGCGGCAACAGCACGCAGCCCGTTGCCGACATCCTGCGCATCAAGGGCAACTCCCGCGAGAGCAAGGAGCTGCTGCTCAAGCCCAAGGGACGCACCACGTGGGTGAGCTTCAACATCGGCTACCCGTCCACCGGCGGACCGTTCGTCGGTGAGAGCGCGGCGGCCAAGGGTCTGCGCAAGGCCTTCACCCTGGCGGTCGACAAGTCGGCGCTGGCCAGCACCGTCTGCCATAACCTGCTCTGCGCGCCGGCCACCGGCGGCCTGATCACCAAGGGCCTCATCGGCTACCTTGGCGACGGCAGCGACCCGCTGGGCAAGTTCGACGCCCCCACGGCCAAGTCACTGCTGACGCAGTACGACCCTGATGGTTCGAAGACCAAGAATCTCAAGTACTCGTACAACGCCGGCGGTCTCAACGATCCGGTGGCGACCTTCCTGCAGGGCCAGTGGAAGGACAACCTGGGCATCAGCGTCCAGCTCGACCCGCACCCGGATGCGTCGGCATTCATCGCCGACCGTCTGCTGGGCAAGTACACGATGTCCCGGGACGGCTGGCAGTTCGACTACAACCACCCGCAGGACTGGTACGACAACCTCTGGGGCTCCCTGGCCGCGGGTTCGAACACCAGCGGCTACGCGGATCCCACCGGGGACCCGACCGTGCAGCCGACCTACGACAGCACGCTGATGTCGGCGGACGGCAAGCCCATCTCCGAGGCGCTGTCGCTGTACAAGCAGCTGGCCATATCGCAGCAGAACGACGTGGCCTACCTTCCCCTCTACTACTCGGTCGGCCAGTTCCTGATCCACTCGTACCTCAAGGGTGCGGGCTCGACCGCCCAGGCCGACTTCTACTGGGACGGCATCTCCATCCTCAAGCACTGAGGCAACTGATGTGACAATGGGGCGCCCGGCACCGTGCCGGGCGCCCTATGCTTTGCCTGCGACAGGGATGAGGACATGACTCGCGGAACGCTCATCTACATCGGGCAGCGGATCGGGCTCATCGTGGTCACGCTGTTGGTGGTTTCCTTCGGGGTGTTCGCAGCAGTCCACAGCATCCCCGGCAACGCCTTCATCAGCGAGCACCTGCACGGCCAGGACCTCAAGGACGTGCTGCATCAGTTCGGTCTCGACCGCCCCATCCCGGTGCAGTACTGGGACTACCTTCGCAACGTCGTGCATGGCGACTTCGGCCAGTCCTTCGTGATCCAGGGCCAGGACATCACACCTCTGGTGCTGCGTGAGCTCAGCGTCAGCATGGAGCTGGGTGGATCAGCGCTGATCATCACCGTCGGCATGGGCATGCTCTTCGGAGTGCTCGCCGCCATCCGCCAGAACACCTGGGTGGACTACACGCTGACCACCTTCGCGGTCATCGGCTACAGCGTGCCGAGCTTCGTCATCGCCACCCTCGGCATCCTCGTCTTCGGCCTCTGGCTGCAGGACCTGACCGGCGGCACCGTCTACTACAAGATCGCCTGGGACGGCACCTACGGCACCATCGGCGAGCTCTGGCTGCCCGCGGTCGCGCTGGGCCTGTACACCTCCGGCCAGGTGACCCGTATCACGCGCGCGGCGATGCTCGACGTCATCCAGCAGGACTACATCCGCACCGCCCGCGCCAAGGGGCTGCCCAGCCGCGTGGTCACGCTCCGGCACGCGCTGCGCAACGCGCTTGTCCCGGTGACCAGCATCCTCGGCCCGCTGGTGGTCACCATCATCGCGGGCAGCGTCATCATCGAGAACATCTTCGGCATCCCGGGCCTTGGCAAGGAGTTCGTGCGCAGCATCACCGCGCACGACTACAACATCACCGTGGCCGTCTTCACGCTGTACGCGGCACTCATCGGCGTGGCCAACCTGGCGGTTGACCTCGTCTACACCGCCATCGACCCGAGGATCCGCTACTGATGGCCACTGCGATCACCGCTCCGCCGCTGCCGCAGCAGGAGTACGCAGGCGGCACCGTGGCCCGCGAGCAGGTCAGCCTGTGGGTCGACGCCTGGCGCCGCCTGCGTCGCAACAAGCTGGCGCTGATAGCGGTGTTCTACCTGGGCCTCTTGGTGGTGATGGCCATCGTCGCCCTCTTCTGGACCCCCTACAACCCCAACAAGCTCGGCGTGTGCGACACGTATGCCACGCCGTCGGGGGCGCATCCGTTCGGCTGCGACGAATCAGGTCGCGACTCGCTGAGCAGGCTGATGGTGGGCACGCAAGTGTCGCTGATCGTCGGCCTGGGCACGGCGTTCATGGTGCTCGTCGTCGGGGTGACCGTGGGGCTCGTGGCGGGGTTCTTCCGCGGCGCCGTGGACTCGGTCATCAGCCTGATCATCAACATCTTCTACGGCATTCCCACGCTGCTGGTGGCGCTGGTGCTCTACACGCTGCTCGGACCTGGCTTGCTCAACATCATGATCGCCATCTCGGCAACCGTCTGGATGGACATGGCCCGGCTCGTCCGCGGGCAGACCTTGAGCCTGCGGGAACGCGAGTTCGTCGAGGCGGCTCGCGCCTCAGGAGCCCGCTCGGGCAAGATCATCTTCGGGCACATCTTCCCCAACGCGCTCGGACCGATCATCGTGCAGGCCACCTTCGTGATCCCCATCGCCATCCTCACCTCGGCCTTCCTGAGCTTCCTCGGTCTCGGCGTGCCGCCGCCGCAGGCGGACTGGGGCGGCATGGCCAGCGAGGGCGTGGCCGCGATCCGTTTCGTCACGCACATCGTCATGTTCCCCTCCATCGCGCTGTCGATCACCCTGCTCGCGTTCAACTTCTTCGGTGACGGACTGCGCGACGCCTTCGACCCCAGGCAGAAGCGTTGACGGCGCGCAGCGAAGGGAGAGGAGGCCGGGTGTGAGCACACCCGTCCTCGACGTTCGCAACCTCAGCACCTCCTTCTATACCGACGACGGCGAGGTGAGGGCGGTGCGCAACGTTCCGGCTGCGGCAAGAGCGTCACCGCCATGTCGATCCTGGGCCTGGTGCAGCGTCCTGGCAGGATCGTCGGTGGCGAGATCCGTTTCAAGGACCAGGACCTGGTCAAGCTTTCCTACGACGAGCTGCGCGAGATCCGCGGGCGTGACATCGCCATGATCTTCCAGGACCCGCTGAGCTCGCTGAACCCGGTCCTGCGTGTCGGCTTCCAGATCGACGAGGCGATGCTCGCGCACGACAAGGTCCCCAAGGAGCAGGTGTCGCCACGGGGCGTCGACCTGTTCAAGCTGGTGCGCGTGCCCGACGCCGCCCGCCGGCTCAGGGACTACCCGCACCAGTTCAGCGGCGGCATGCGCCAGCGCGCCATGATCGCCATGGGTCTGTCCAACCGGCCCGAGATCCTCATCGCCGACGAGCCGACCACCGCGCTCGACGTCACCGTGCAGGCGCAGATCCTCGAGCTGCTGCGCGACCTCAATGAGCAGACGCATACCGCGATCATCCTGATCACGCACAACCTCGGTGTGGTCGCCGGCAAGCGCGTGATCGTGATGTACGCCGGGGAGATCGTCGAAGAGGGTCCGGTGGAGCAGATCTTCGAGGCGCCGCAACACCCATACACCTGGTCGCTGCTGCGCTCGCTGCCGCGCATCAACGCGGACCGGCGCGAACGGCTGCGCTCCATCGAGGGTTTGCCTCCCGACCTGATCAAGCTGCCCTCCGGCTGCAAGTTCCACCCTCGCTGTCCCTTCCGCGTCGACAAGTGCTTCACCGACGACCCCAAGTTGCAGTACGTGGGCGGGGCGCACCAGGCGGCGTGCTGGGTGATGATGGACCAGGCCTACAAGACGTACGGGACGCATGACTTCACCGACACCCGCCCCGGCGCGATGAGCGGTGTGCATCCCCCCGGGTACACGCCGCAGGTCACCCCGGAAGGCCGCCTGCTCGAAACGCCTGCGGAGGCGGCTGAGCTGGTGAGCGAAGCGACGCCCGCGGCGGAGCCGGTGACGGATGACTAGCGCCGCCCTGGCCCCGCAGCCACCGCCGGCGCCGGCGGTGAAGCCGCTCCTGCACGTCGACAACGCCGTCAAGCACTTCTTTGCGGGTGTCGGCGCCTCCGTGAAAGCGGTTGACGGCGTGAGCTTCGACATCTACCCGGGCGAGACGCTCGGGCTGGTGGGCGAATCAGGCTGCGGCAAGTCGACCCTCGGCAGGCTGGTCACGCAGCTGTTGCCGGTGACGTCGGGGCACATCGTCTTCGACGGTGTGGACCTCACCTCGCTGCGCGGTGAGGAGATGCGCCAGCAGCGCAAGCAGCTGCAGATGATCTTCCAGGACCCGTACGCGTCGCTGGACCCGCGCATGACCATCGGCGACATCATCGCCGAGCCGCTGGTGAACTTCGGTCTGGTCCGCGGCAAGGCGAAGGACCGCCGCGTGCAGGAGCTGCTGCGCATCGTGGGATTAAACCCCTACTTCAACAACCGCTACCCGCACGAGTTCAGCGGCGGCCAGCGCCAGCGCATCGGCGTGGCGCGCGCCCTGGCGCTCAACCCCAAGCTGATCGTGTGCGACGAGCCCATCTCAGCGCTGGACGTCTCCATCCAGGCGCAGATCATCAACCTGCTCGAGGACCTGCAGAAGGAGTTCAAGCTCACCTACCTGTTCATCGCCCACGACCTGTCCGTGGTGCGGCACATCAGCGAGCGGGTGATGGTGATGTACCTGGGCAAGATCGTCGAGGTCGCGCCCAGCGCCGACATCTACAACTCACAGAACCATCCCTACACGAAGGCGCTGCTCTCCTCGATCCCGGTGCCCGACCCGCGCGTGGAGTCGCAGCGGCGGCTGGTGGAGCTGTCCGGTGAGATCCCCTCGCCGTTGAACCCGCCGTCGGGCTGCCGTTTCCACACGCGCTGCCCGATCGCGGTTGCGCCGGGCATCTGCTCCGAGCAGGACCCGGAGCTGGAGGAGAAGACGCCCGCGCATTTCGCGGCGTGTCACTTCTCCGAGCAGGTGGCTACGAAGATCTGACGGCGCCGAGGGTTTGGCCGAGCGCGCGCTCCTGCTCCGCAGCCCAGGCCCAGTGGCGGCGCAAAGCCGCCGCCACCCGCGCCGGCTCGGCCTGGTGCGACGTGCGCAGATGGTGCAGGCCCGAGTAGAGCTCAGCCGTGTAGCACGGGAACAGCCCGGCCAGTGTCACGCGCATCGCCGCCCAGACCGGGTGGCTCAGGCTGCCGTGACTGAAGTACACGGGCGGCGAGAACTCGCGGTACCGGGACTCGTCCACGCGATGCTCCTGCAGAGCGGCGGCGTACGCGGCCACGCCGGCGGGGCGTGTCGCCATCCAGAGCGGCGGGGGACCGTCGGGCGGCGGTGGCGGCGCCACGCCGGGAGCCAGCTGGAGGCGCAGGAATTCCCGCATCCGCTCGGCTTCCGGCAGCGCCCGGGCGCGGTCGATCTGCGGCCAGTACTCACGCGACGCCTCGTTGTCGACGAAGGCGCTCGCCGGCTCGTCGACCGCGAGGCTGAGGACCCGGTCGGGGTGCGCCGCGACATACGCGAGCGTCGCTGCGCCGCCGCCCGAGTGTCCGTACAGATGAAAGCGCTCGAATCCCGCAGCATCGGCGGCTCGACCGATGCCCTCGACCTCCGTGTCGATGCTGAATCCGGGCGGCGGGGTGGTGGATCCCGCGTAGACCTCGAGGTCCTTGGTGAGTGCGTCGACCTCGCCGTCGAGCTCGCGCAGCAGCGCCGCGTAGCGAAGCGCGCAGGGCATGATGATCCCGGGCAGGAAGATCACCCGTTCGACTGACCCGCTCATGACTGCCTCCTGCCTCGCAGCGTTACGACGACGGCGGCTTCCGGGCCAGCACGTAGGCGCGCTGCGTGGCCACCTCGTGCGGCTCGTACGGTAGCCGTTCCAGGGTCGCCTCAACCGGCAGGCCGGCTGCCGCCAGCCCGGCGGTGACCAGCGCCACGGGGTGCAGGTAAAAGTCGAGATCGACAGGAACTCCGAGCAGCTCGTCGGCGTGGTGCGTCTCGTCGCCGGCGTGGAAGGCGATCAGCAGCGGGCCGCCGGGCCGCACGGCGCGCTGCAGCTCGGCGAACACGGCGCCGAGCTGTGCCGGTGGCACGTGGCAGATCGCGTAGAAGGCGGTCACGCCCGCCCAGCCAGCGTCGGCGACCGGCAGGGCGAACATGGAACCCTCGAAGAAGGCGATGCCCGGGTGCAGCACGCGCGCGAGCGCACACATGCGCGGCGAGATGTCGACACCGCACGCCTCGACGCCGAGGCCCTGCACGAAGCGGGCGATCTGACCAGGACCGCAGCCGACGTCGGCCACCGGCGCCGGCGCGGCGGCCTGCGTGGCGCGCACATCGTCGGCGAGCGCGCGCAGCAGCGCGCGGTCGAGTGGCTTGGCGTCGAGCTCATTGATATATCGCGCCGCGTATGCGTCGGCGACCGCGTCGTAGCTGCGCCGTTCGTTCATGCCATGCGGTGAATGGTCGAGTCGTCCGAGAAATAGAGCGCGTGATCGGGCCCCTGCTCGACGTCGAGGCGGCAGCCGGAGGGTCCTGCGGCTGCCGATGCGTGCGGGCTGCCCGCGGAGAGGATCAGCATCCCGCGATCGTAGGTGCAGACCACCAGGTGACCGGCGAACCGCGCCGGCCCCGACGCGTCCACGAAGGCGGCTCCGGTGGGCACCACGGTGCTGCTCTCGCTGCTCCAGTCCGGGCCGTGCTGGCCGGCGCCACACGACGGCGCGGCGAGCGTGTGACCGTACCCGTAGCAGCGCGGCCACTCGTAGCCGCCGGCCCTGACCACGTTGGCGTACACGGTGTCGTATCCCGTGGACGGACTCCCGTCGTCGCCGGTCGGTCCGTTGTTGGTGATGGCCAGCTGCCCGCTGGTGGAGAACGCGATGCCGAATGGGTTGCGGAACCCGAACGCCCAGACGGGGTTGCCATCACCGAACGGGTTGTCGGCGGGGATGCTGCCGTCAGGGTTGTAGCGGAGGACCTTGCCGCGCTCGTCCGCGGTGTTCTGCGCCGCCGCCGCCGCGTGCTCGTCACCAAGCGTGACGTACAGCTTGCGGTCCGGCCCGAAGGCGAGGCGGCCGCCCTTGTGACAGCAGTCGCCGCCGGACGGCAGCGTGACCACGACGTTGGCGTCGGTCCCCGCGCCGGCGCAGTCGCGCCAGCGGATCACGTGCTGATGCGTGTAGTCGGGGTCGGAGTACAGCGCATACACCAGACGGTCGGCGGCGAAGGTCGGGCTGACGGCCAGGCCGAGCAGACCGCGCTCGCTGTAGCCGCCGCCGCGTTCGCTGGTCACGGTGTTCACGTGCGCGAAGACGTGCGCCGCACCCTGCTGCCAGACCCGGACGGTCCCGCCGCGCTCCGCGTAGAAGAGGCGGCCGTCCGGAGCGAAGGCCAGCGCGGTGGCGAAGGCCGCGTTGATATCGCCGGTGGGCGGGCCGGGTGCCGGCGCCGAGCAGGCGTCAGCGGTGGCGCTCGCCGAGGGCGTCGGGTGGGCCGTCCCTGAGCGCGCCGGCGCTCCGCCGCACGCGGCGAGGACGGCCGCGCACGACAGCAGGATCCCCAAACGCACGCCTCATTAGAGCGCGAACCCGGGCGCCGGGCGCCGCCTGCCTATCGCGAGGCGGCCTCGGCCTCCGCGGGGGCTCGTGGCCGCACCGCCTCGGGCGGCAGGTGCTCGCGGCCCCAGGCGTCGATGGCGTCGATCACCTGCTGGAGCGCCACCCCCGCGGGCGCCAGCTCGTACGACGTGCGCGGGGGCATGTAGGAGTGGACGGTCCGGCGCAGGAGGCCGAGCTCCTCCAGGCGGTCCAGGCGCGCCTTCAGCGTCGCCGGGTTGCAGCCGCCGACGGTCCGGCCCAGCTCGTTGAAGCCCAGGGACCCGTCGAGGAGGGCCCGGACGATGTGCATCGTCCACTTCTCCTGAAGCACCTGGATGGCTTCGTGGACGGCGCAGTACTCCCCCTCGGTCTCCATGTTGCCCTCGAATCCTATCTCTGCGGAGTCCTCTTTCTCTAACACTTGACAAATTATAGCATAGTGATTGATGATGCACTATGTCGGGTATACCACCCGGTAGGAACCAAGAACCACCGGCCACCACCGGGAGGAGAAAGAAAATGACCTGGACCCTCGACCCGCATCACACCTCCGTCAGCTTCAGCGCCAAGCACCTGGGCGTGGCCACCGTACGCGGCAGCTTCAACCACGTTGAGGCCGACCTCGACCTCGACGACCCGGCCGACCCCACCACCGGACGGGGCAGGGTGGTCATCGACGCCAGCAGCATCGACACCGGCGACGAGCGTCGCGACGGCCACCTTCGCAACGCCGACTTCTTCGACGCCGACACCTACCCGCAGCTGGTCTTCGAGGTGAAGTCGGTCCGCCCCGCCCGCGACGACACGTACACGGTCGTCGGCGAACTGACCATCAAGGACGTGACCCGCGAGATCACCCTCGACTACGAGCACAACGGCTCGGTGGTCGATCCCATGGGCAACGTCAAGGTGGGTGGCACGCTCTCCGGCAGTATCAACCGCAGTGACTGGGGTCTGACCTGGAACGTGCCCCTGGCCGGCGGCCGCTGGCTGGTCTCAGACACGGTCAAGCTCGAGATCGATGGCGAGCTGACCCAGGTGAAGATGCAGGCACGCGAAGACGTCGCCGCATGACCGAGGGAGCGGTGTGGCGAACGCCGTAGGAACCACGAGATTCAAGAGCCCGCGAACGCGGGCTCTTTTCATGTACGCATGGCTTGTGCAGGCGCGCGCAT
>VBJV01000311.1:1842-3191 GCA_005879785.1 Chloroflexota bacterium | reverse complement strand
GCACCACGCTGGCCAGGCTCACTGCGAAAATCGGACTCACCTGCTTCAGAAGCGACTCGTCGTCGTCAGTGAACGGGCTCTTGGCGTCGCGGAAGAACACCAGAGCGGCCAGGCTCTCGCCGAGGTAGGTGCAGTTCACCGCGACGATGTCCTGGCCCTTGAGGAAGCTGAGCTCCTGCGGCGTGAGCTTGTCGCCCAGGTCGTCGCCGCGCACCCGCACGAACCCGTCCTTCGCCACCTTCGGCAGCAGCACGCGCTTCAGGGCGTCGGTGAGCATCGTGTCGCCGGGAACGGTGTACTTCATGTACGCGCCGAGCTGGAACTCGCCGTCCTCGGCGCTGAGCCAAACGGCAACGTTCGCGTAGCCCATCTGCCGCAGCATCCAATCCATCGAGTGGCACAGAAGCTGCTCGAGGTCCTTGGCGTCGGCGACATATTTGCGGAAGCCCTCCTGCGTGCGGACGCCGTCGAGCTGGCGTGACAATTCCCCGTAGGCGGTGACAAGGTCGTTGCAGAGCAGGTCGACCTTCTTGCTGATGATCCGGCGGCTCTCGTTGAGCCGGCGGACGGCGTCGCGGAGCTTGTCGAAGCGTCGCTCCTGGCGGGCGATGAGCGACTGCCGCTCCAGCGCCTTCTTCACCCGCTCGACGATCTGCGTGTTGGAGAACGGCTTGGGGACGAAGTCGACGGCGCCTCCGCGGAGCGCGCTAATCGCCCCTTCAACGCTGGGCGAGCCGGTGATGATGATGGCGCTGGCACAGGGTTGATATTCGCGCAGAGCGGGAAGCAGGCTCATTCCGTCGCCGTCGGGCAGGTGCACGTCCGCGACCATCAGCTCGATGCCCTGGGTGGTGAGGATCTTGCGCGCCTGGGAGATGCTGGCGGCGGAAACGATGCGGCAGCCCATTCCTTTGGGCCCGACCGCGTCCTCGATGGCCTCGACCAGATTCGGCTCGTCGTCGACGATCAGCACCCGGGCGGGCGGGAGCGGGGGCTTGCGGGACTTGTCCGACCTGGCGACGGCGGCCATTCTCCCTCTCCTCTCCGTGGGATTTTCGATTTTCGATTTTGGATTTTCGGTAGCGGAAAGTCGTCTTCCTTCCGATCGAAAATCAAAAATCAAAAATTCCGTCGCACTTTCCCTACGCCTGCGCCGCACGTCTTTCCGGTGCCTTCCCCTCTGCGGCGCCGGCGACCTGCACCGCCGGCAGCAGGATCACCCCCCGCGTGCCCTGGCCCTCGCGGCTCTCCAGGCGGATCGAGCCGCCGCTGGCCTCGATCCACCGCAGCGCCTTGGCCAGGCCCAGCCCGCGCCTTCGGCCGGCGGGCTTGTTGCTGAAGAACGGGTC
>VBJV01000311.1:0-1773 GCA_005879785.1 Chloroflexota bacterium | reverse complement strand
ACGCGCGACGAGTACGGATCGAAAGCCGCATGCACCGCAATGTGCCCGGCGACGGGATCGGTCGCGTGGATCGCGTTATCCACCACCTCGACCAGCGCCGCCGACACCTGCTGCGGGTCGACCAGCACCGCCGGCACGTCGGTCATCGTGACCTCGAACGTCCTATCGGCCGGATCGGTCTGCGTCTTGGCCTCGCGCAGCGCCCGCGCCACCAGCTCGGCAAGGTCCGATTCCCTGGTCTGCGGCGGCTCGGGCTTGGCGAAGTCCATCAGCTCCGTGATGATCGCACTGAGCCGGTGGCTCTGCTCGTGGATCAAATGCGCCGCGGCCGTGTGCTTGGGGTCCGTTAACTGCTGGGCGAGCAACTGAGATCGGCCGCTGATTACCGCCAGCGGGTTGTTCATCTCGTGCGCCGCGCCGGCGGCCATTTCGCCGATGCTGATCATCATGCGGGTGCGGAGGATTTCGCTCTGGGCGTTGTGGAGGCGGCGGTTGGCCTCGGCGAGCTGCTCGGCGTGCCAGCGCCCAGCCGGTGGCGATGGCGGACAGTTCCTGCACCTTCGGGCTGAGGCGCTGCGCCTCCCCCGCCGGCGCGCCCCACACCACGCCGCCGATGCACGCGCCGTCCGCCTCGAGGCAGATCCAGAACCGGTTCGCATCGCTCAGGCGCGGCGAGACCGCTCCGACGAACCACTCCATGTCGTCGCCGGCCGGCATGACGGGGCCGTCGCCGGGGTTGGGCTTGGAGGGGCGGGTCGTTCGTTGTCCGTGGTCCGTCGTCAGTTGAGCCGCTTCAACGACGGAAATTGGTCCACCGACGGCGGACTCCTTCGGCAAATCGATCAGCGACGTCTCGAACACTTCGCCGGCGGCATCGCACAGCACTGCCTCGGCGTAGTTCTGTCCGGGCGGCAGCGAAAACACCGCGGCGCTGCCGACGCCGAGGACCGACACGGCCGTCTGCCCGATCGCGTGCAGCACCGTCTGCGGCGGCGCGTCCGGGTGGAGCTCGGCCTGGAAGCTGCTCAGGGCGTCGAAGAACCGCGCCCGCACCGCGAGCTTGCGGTTCTTGGCCGCGAGTTGGCCGCTGACGCGCCCCAGCTCCCGGTTCGCCTGCGCCAGCGCGTGCTGGTACAGCTCCCCGCTGCTCGCCTCGCCCAGCCCCAGCGCCTTGGCGCGCGGCTCGATCTGCTCGACCAGGTGCTTGAGCGCCTCGGCGACCTGCGACGGCGTGATGCCGACGGCCTCCATCAGGGCGGCCTTGGAGACGGTGAACGTGTAGTTGCCGCTGTAGCCCAGGTGCTGCTCGCGCACAAGCAGGTCGGCGAGCGTGATGAGGCTGACCATCCGCGGCTGGCGGACGTTGGCGGGCAGCGCCTGCGGCGGTTGGCCGTGCAACCAGGCGCAGTCGCGGATGATCGTCGGCAGTTGCCACCGCTCGGCCAGCCGCTTGCCCACCACCATGTGGTCCAGCCCAATGACCGTGCGCTCGACGTCGGCAATGTTGCCGCGGAGCAGGTCGGCCGCCTCGACCACGCGGCTGAAGCTCTTGGGCAGCACGGCGTCCAGCGCCACCTTGCCGATGTCGTGCAGCAGCCCGCAGATGAACGCCTCGGAAGAGTTGAGCGGCTCCGGGATCCGAGCGGGCGCCGGCGCCGTCTTCACGGCCGCCGCGACGGCCCGCGCGCCGGGCGACGGCCGCGGCGGTGCCGACGGCTCGGGTGCCGCGTCCGATGCCACGATCGACCCGAACGCGTTGCGGTTGGCGGCCCC
>VBJV01000310.1:1728-2729 GCA_005879785.1 Chloroflexota bacterium | reverse complement strand
GTCAGGGCTCGAACCTGGAGTCCCGATGCCACCAGGCCGGCGATGCAGAGCAGGCCGATCAGCGCCGCCAGTGGCCGTCCGGCCGCCAGGTGGGCCAACCGCGCCCGCACACCGGGCCGGCGGGGATGCCGCGGGCGCGCCGCCGGCCACACGGCAAGGCCGCCGAGCAGCGAGATCAGCGACGGTACGAACACCGACGAGACCACCATCGCCACGGCGACGGTGGTCGCGAGCGCTGGGCCGAGGTCGCGGAAGAAGCCGAGCGATGAAGCCCGCAGAGCCAGCAGGCTGACCGAGAGGATCGCGCCACCGGTGAACACGATCGGCATCACCTCCGCAGCCGCTGCGAAGGCGCAGCCACGGGCATCCTGGCCGTCGCGCATGCGATCGCGAAACTCCGAGAGGAAGAACACCGAGTAGTCGGTCACCACCCCCAGCAACAGTGCGATCACGAGCGGCTCGACCTCTTGCGGCAGCGACGAGCCGGTGCGATCGCCGATCTCCGTCAGCGCCCACAGCGTGATAGGAAAGGCGACGCCGATCGCGGCCAGCGTGATCAGCGCCGCGCCCGGCGACCGGAACACCGCCACCACGATCGCCGCCACCGCCACCAGCGTCAGCAGCTCGATCAGCCGCAGCCGGCCGAGGATCAGGTTGCCCTCCTCGATCCGCGCGGGCGTCACGCCGGTGATCCCGACCGCCGCGTCGCTCGGCCGGCCGAGGCTGCGGAGATAGGTGCGAGCGCCGGCCAGGCGCTCGGCTGGGACGTAGCGGTCGCCGAACACGAGGTGGGTCACGGCCGTGGTCATGTCACCGCGCGAGGCGGGCGCCTTGGGAAGATCGATCAGCGGGATGGCGAGCGAGGCGCCGGAGGAGTCGTTGCCCCGCTCGACCGCCTCGGCACGCACGACGATCCGTCGCTGGGCATCCGGCGCGAGCCCATCCGGATCGCGTTGCACGACGATCACATCGCTCCCCGCCGGCGTTCCGAACAGTCGCAG
>VBJV01000310.1:0-1703 GCA_005879785.1 Chloroflexota bacterium | reverse complement strand
AAGGTTGAGCACCGTTCCGCCCGACTCGAAGGCGTGCATGTGCAGGCCGGCCCAGACCGCCAGCACGACCACCGCCGGCACGACCAGAAACCACAGCCGTACCGCGATCCACGCAAGCGCGCGGGCAGGTCGTGCCGCCGGCCGCCGCCTTGCGGCCGGCTCGGTCTCGCCGTTCACGCCTCTGCCGGGTCGAGGCCCGCGCGCTCTCGCTCACCAGTGCGGAGCCGGCGGCTGCGCTCCGTCTCGGCGTTGATCTCGGCGCCCAACAGCAATGCCAGGCTTGAGAACCACAGCCAGGTGAGCGTCACGATCACCGCCGCCAGCGAGCCCCAGGCCTTGTTGTAGTCGCCGAAGTGGTTGGCGTACACGGCGAAGGCGCCGGACACGGCGAGCCACGCCACGACCGCCGTAACGGCGCCGGGCGTGATGAACTGGAACCGCTTGTGCGGCACGTTCGGGCCCAGGTACAGCACGCTCGCAAACGAGGCCAGCAGGCCGGCCACCAGCACAGGAAACCGGCCGATGTTCCAGAGCCAGGCGGCCGCTCCAAACGCATCCACGTTGTCGTCGATCCAGTTGCTGATCAACGGGCCTAGCACGAGCGCCACCACCACCAGAGCCACGGCCGCGGCCGCGCACAGCGCCATCACGACCGAGACCGCCCTGGCTCGCACGAAGCCGCGCGTCTCCTCGCGGTCGTACGCCCTGTTCAGCGACCACATCACGGTATGCATCGCCCCGCTCAGCGACCACAGGGCGAGCCCCGCGCCGACCGCGATCATAGGGCCGCCCTGCTGGGCGGCCAGCACCTGCTTCAGGCTCTGGCGCGCGAGCTCGAGCGCGCTTGCCGGCACGACGTTGGAGAGGTGGTCGAGCAGCGAGTTGACCGAGTCCGGACCCGCCACACTGCTGAAGATGCCCAGGGCCAGCAGCAGGGTGCTCGGAATCGCGAGGAAGGCGTTGAACGCCACCGCCTGCGCCAGGTGGCCGATCTGATTCTGGCGCGCCCTCTTCAGCGCCCGCACCAGGATGGCACCGTGGTCGCGCAGCGAGAGGCCGATCGGGCCGGGGTCGCCCACCCGCGGTTCGCGGCGCTCCGGTTGCGGACTGGGGCCCTGATCGCGCCGCGGCTGCAGATCGGACGTGGCTACCCTCTGCCCGCTGCTCATTGCTCGAACGTACCCGCTGGGCGGTCGCCGGCAAACCCGCTCAACGAGGCGGAAGTTCGGGCGCTCAACCCCTCCGACCACGACCGAGTGGCTGCGTTCTGCCGTCTGCGCTGGGGCTCCGAGCGGGCGGTGTCACGGGGTCGGGTGTTCCGCATCGCCGAGCTACCGGGCTTCGTTGCCATCTCCGACGGCCGCGACGAGATCGAGGGGCTGGTCACCTACGTGGCGGAGGACGATCGGTGCGAGGTCGTCTCGCTGGATGCCGTGGAGCAGGGTGCCGGCATCGGCACCGCCCTGCTCGAGCGGGCGCTCGAGGCGGCGCGCGCCGCCGGCTGCCGGCAGGTGCAGCTGGTCACGACCAACGACAACATGCGCGCGCTGCGCTTTTACCAGCGGCGCGGCTTTCGGCTGGTGGCCCTCAATCCCGGTGCGCTCGAGCGCTCGCGCGAGCTGAAGCCGGAGATCCCCCAGATCGGCCTGCATGGCATTCCGCTCAGCGACGAGCTGGTGCTGGCCCGCGACCTGTGATGATCA